>DAIOID010000181.1:1822-4967 GCA_036744355.1 Brevundimonas sp. | reverse complement strand
TGACCGACGCCCCGCGCCAACTGCTGATCGTCGAGGACGACGAAGCCTTCGCCAAGACCCTGCGCAAGTCGTTCGAACGGCGCGGCTATGAGGTCGTGTCCGCCCGCAGCCATGAGCAGCTGGTCGAACTGCTGGCCGTGCATCATCCGCAGTACGCCGTGGTGGACCTGAAGCTGGGGGCGGCCTCGGGCCTGACCTGCGTCCAGACCCTGCACGCCTTTGATCCCGAGCTGGACATCGTGGTTCTGACAGGTTTCGCCAGCATCGCCACGGCGGTGGAGGCGATCAAGCTGGGGGCGCGCCATTATCTTGCCAAGCCTGCCGGCACCGACGAGATCGAGGCCGCCTTCGCGCGTCAGGAGGGCGACCCCGACGCGGCCCTGAGCGCCCGCCCGACCTCGATCAAGACGCTGGAGTGGGAACGCATCCACGAGGTTCTGGCCGAGACCAATTTCAACATCTCGGAGACCGCGCGGCGCCTGGGCATGCATCGTCGCACCCTGGCCCGGAAACTGGAAAAGCGTCAGGTCACCTGAAGGCGCAAATCACCATCGGCGCCGAAAGGGCTGAGTATCCTTGATCTGTGGAGAGAGACGATGGTGGGTGATCACAGGTTCGAACTGTGGACCCGCTGATTAAGAGTCAGCTGCTCTACCAACTGAGCTAATCACCCGTACCGTCGTCTGCGCCCTTGGTGTGGCGCCGGTTCTTCGTAACGGCCCGCTGGGTCGCCCGAAGGGCCGTCCTATTACTCAGGATGCCGGTGGGGCGCAAGGGCTGAATTGCGGCATTTCTAAAAGTTTCGAGCGCGCGCTAATGTCGCCCCCGGAATCAGCCGCCGAAAGACGCGGCAGCGAGGAAATGAAGATGGCGTTCTGGAACCGTCGGCGATCGATCGATGCGATGCTGGTCCCGCATGAGGGGCCGGCGCTGAAGAAGACTCTCAGCTGGCCGCACCTGATGGCCCTGGGCGTCGGCGCCATCGTCGGCACCGGCATCCTGACCCTGATCGGGGTCGGGGCGGGGCTGGCGGGGCCGGCGGTGCTGATCAGCTTCGCCCTGGCCGGTCTGGTCTGCGCCTGCGCGGCCCTGGCCTATGCCGAGCTGTCGACCATCATGCCCGCCTCGGGCAGCGCCTATACCTATTCCTACGCCTCGCTGGGCGAGATTTTCGCCTGGGTCGTGGGATGGAGCCTGATCCTGGAATATTCGCTGGTCGTCTCGGCGGTTGCCGTCGGCTGGTCCGGGTACGCCATTCCCTTTCTGGCCGGGCTGGGCATCGACCTGCCGTTGGCCCTGACGGTCGGCCCGCACGTCGAGGGCGGCCTGATCAACCTGCCCGCCGTCTTCATCATCGCCGTGGTGACCGGCCTGCTGCTGATGGGCACCAAGGAGAGCGCCACGCTGAACGCCGTGCTGGTGCTGGTGAAGATCGCGGCCCTGGTGGCCTTTGTCGCCATCGCCCTGCCGCACTTCGACGCCGCCAACTTCACCCCCTTCATGCCGCACGGCTTCGGCGCGCCCTTCGTCCAGACGGGCGTCATGGCGGCGGCGGCCATCATCTTCTTCGCCTTCTACGGTTTCGACGCCATCGCCACGGCGGCCGAAGAAACCAAGAAGCCCGAGCGCGATCTGGCCATCGGCATCATCGGCTCGATGGTGGTCTGCACCGTCCTCTACATCGTCGTGGCGGCGGCCGCGATCGGCGCGGCGCCCGTGGGTTCCTTCTCGAACAGCCCCGAGCCCCTGTCCCTGATCATGCGCGGTCTGGGCCAGGGCGTGGCGGCCCAGTGGATCGCCGCCGCCGCCGTCATCGCCCTGCCGACCGTGCTGCTGGCCTTCCTGTTCGGCCAGAGCCGCATCTTCCTGGGCATGGCCCGCGACGGCCTGCTGCCCAACCGCCTGGCCAAGATTTCCAACCGCGGCGTGCCGGTCGTGGTGACCGTTTTCACCGCCATCGTCGTGGCGATCCTGGCCGGGATCATGCGTCTGGACGAACTGGCGTCGCTGGCCAACGCGGGCACCCTGATGGCCTTCATGGCCGTGGGCGTCAGCTTGATCGTGCTGCGCGTGCGTGAACCGAACCGCGAGCGCAAGTTCAAGACCCCGCTGTGGTGGCTGGTCGGCGGCATCGCCATCATCGGCTGCATCACCTTCTTCTTCAGCCTGAAGGCCTCGACCCAGCTCTACTTCCTGCTGTGGAACCTGTTCGGCCTGGCCATCTATCTGCTGTGGTCGTCGAAGAATGCGCGTCTGGCCAAGACGCCTGAAGCCTGATGGCGGCGCGTGATCTGACGGGGGCGGTGGATTTCACCGTCCTCGAGGCCATGACCGGCGGCATGGACGACATCACCGAAGAGGTGCTGGGCCTGTTCGTTCAGCAGGCGGCCCTGTGGTCGCCCTTGCTGGACGCCGCGTCCGAGGGCTGGCGCGATGCGGTCCACACCATTCGCGGAGCGAGCGCTGGCATCGGCGCGAGCGATCTGGCTGCGGTTTGCAACGAGGTCGAGCGCGGCGAGCAGGCGCTGGCCGCAGCGGGGCTGGAGCGGGTCAGGACGGCGCTGGACGCGGCCCTTGGCGACATCGCCGCCTACCGCCACGAACTGATGCTGAGAAGCCTGAAGGGCTGATTTGCCCTTCTCCCTCAAGGGGAGAAGGAAGTTACCCCCGCGTCGCGTCGTACTTGGCGAACTCGTGGGCGATGCAGCGGTCGATGAGTAGGCGCCAGACCGGCTCGGCGATGTCGGGCGACAGGCCGGCGGGCTCGGCGGCGGTCAGGACCTTGGCCACCACGTCGTCGATGCGGGCCTGGTCGAAGACGGCGTCGCGGTTCGGCTTGATGCGGGCGGCGGCGTCCATGTAGCGCTGGCGCTCGGCCAGCAGGGTCACCAGGGCGCGGTCGAGCGCATCCACGCCCTGACGCACGTCGACCATGGTAGCGCAGTCTTCCGGGGCCTTGCGCTCGTCGATGGCGACGATGCGGGGGGCGGTCATCAGGTCAGCCGACAAAGGCGCGCTCCAGAACATAGTCGCCGGGTTCGGCGTTCGAGCCTTCTTTCAGGCCGTAGGATTCCAGCAGTTCGCCGGTCTCCTTGATCATCGCCATCGAGCCGCACAGCATGACGCGGTCGCTGTTGGGCGAGAA
>DAIOID010000181.1:0-1722 GCA_036744355.1 Brevundimonas sp. | reverse complement strand
GTGCCGATCAGCCACAGACGCTCGCCGCCGGTCAGGGCGTCCAGCACCAGGGTGCCGGTCGGCTTCTTGCCCATCAGGACGCTGTCGCCCGGCTGGATCTTCTGCAGACGCGAGGTCAGCGGGCCGTCCTCGACCTTGATTGAGAAGAACTCCAGCTCTTCGGCCCAGAAGGGGCTGGCGATGGAATAGGCGCGCAGGACGGGTTTTGCGCCGTCTTCGCCCGGCAAGCCGATCATGACGAACTCGCCTGAGCGGAAGCGGAAATCCTCGGGCCGTTTCACGCCGAAGCTGAACAACTGGTCGTTCCAGTGACGGACCCACATGACCTCGAGGTCGTGGAAGGGGCTGGCCTTGACGGGCGGCGCGGCGAGGGAGGCGTCGGACATGGGGCCTAACTAGGCGGTCGCGGGCGAATGCGAAAGGCTCGCGGGCGTCGCAGCCGCGTAGATTTGCGGATGACGGCGGAAGATTCCGCCTCTAGCTTCGCCGCCATGCGCACATTCCTTCTTGCTTCGACGATCCTGATGGCTGCGACCTCGGCCTTCGCCCAGTCCTCTCCGCAACCCGCGACGCCGCCGGCCGCCACGGCCCCAGCCTCCTCGATCCTGACGGTCGAGCGGGTCTTCGCCAATCCGTCCCTGTCGGGGCCGGTGGCCAAGGGCGTCAGCCTGTCGCCCGACGGCGAACTGGTCGCCTTCCTGCGCTCGCGCGAGGACGACGTGGACGTGCTGGACCTGTGGGCCGCCCCGGTTGCGGGCGGCGAGCCGTTCAAGCTGATCGACGCGCGCGCCCTGGTGCCGGACGCCGGCGAACTGTCCGAGGCCGAGAAGGCGCGCCGCGAGCGGATGCGCATCAGCCAGCGCGGCGTGGTCGAGTATTCGTGGGACGAGCAGGGGCGCTACATCCTGGCGCCGCTGGAAGGCGACATCTTCCTGGCCAATCGCGCTGACGGCAGCGTGCGTCGTCTGACGGAAACCACGGCGGACGAGATCGACGCCAAGGTCTCGCCCAAGGGGTCGTTCGTCAGCTTCGTGCGGGATCAGGATCTGGTCGTGCTGAACCTGGCCTCGGGCGCCGAGCAGGCGATCACCACGGACGGCGACGGCCTGATCACCTGGGCCACGGCCGAGTTCATCGCCCAGGAAGAGCTGGATCGTGACACCGGCTACTGGTGGAGCCCGGACGAGCGCTTTATCGCCCTGCAACGCACCGACGAGACCCAGGTCGACGTCATTCCGCGCCTGGACATCACTGGCGGCGGGGCCTCGGTGATCGAGCAGCGCTACCCCCGCGCCGGTCGTCCCAACGCCGTGGTCGAGCTCTATGTGCAGGACGTGCAGGCCGGCACGCGGGTCAAAGTCGACCTGGGAGCGAACGCCGACATCTATCTGGCCCGCGTCAACTGGGCCAAGGACGGGCGGACCATGTACGTCCAGCGCCTGTCGCGCGACCAGAAGACCCTGGACCTGCTGAGCGTCGATCCCTCGACCGGCGCCAGCCGCGTCATCGCCACCCAGCGCTCGGACGCGTGGGTGGCGCTGAGCCACAGCTTCAAGGCTCTGGCGGACGGCAACTTCATCTGGTCGTCGGAAGAGAGCGGCTGGAACCACCTCTATCTCTACAACCGCGACGGTCGCCGACTGCGCGCGATCACACAGGGGAACTATCCGGTCAAGTCGCTGGCGGGCGTCAATCCGACGACGGGCGAGGTCTTCTTCACCG
>DAIOID010000180.1:0-5033 GCA_036744355.1 Brevundimonas sp. | reverse complement strand
CTAGGCCGTCGGATTGATGAAGACGCCAAGCCTCGCAGGTCCGCCTGCGAGGCTTTTCATTGGGCTGTTGGCGATTGCGTGGCCTCCTGGAAGGAGCGTCTGCAAGCGACGATGGATAAGCTTCTTCCAGTCGTCGTGTATCGTTCGCAAAACCTCCCTATTGCGCCGGACTGAGCAATGGATCGGGGGAGGCGGCCATGACCGACAGGCTGAAGGGCGGATTTCTTTTGGGCGCCAGCGCCATGGTGCTGGCGACGGCTATCGGCGGAGCCGTCCTGGCCCAGGACGTCGCGGCGCAGGTCGTGGGCGCGGCTCTGGATACGGCCTCGACCGGAGAGGCGAGCAGCGGCGTGATCGTGCTGGGCGCGGACGCCCGCCGGCATCGTCTGGTGTCGGCGGCTGGCCTCGACGGTCTGGAGGTCTTTGATCTCACCGGCGCGCGCCTGGGCGCGGTTCCGGCGGGCGAGGCCGGGGGGCTGGATGTTCGTTACGGCTTCGCGATCAAGGGGCGACCTGAGGCCCTGCTGGTTGCGACCGACAAGACGGTCAACGCCTTGCGTTTTTTCGCCATGCGCGACGGGGCGCCGGTCGAGGTCGGGGCGCGCGCCGTGCCTGTGGGCTTTGCGGTCGAGGACGTCTGCCTGCTGCGCAACGCCAGCGACGGCGGCCTCTATGCCTTCGCCGTGGGCGACGGCGGCGAGATCGAGCAACTGCTGCTCTACGCTGACGCCGAGGGTCGGGTCGACGCCCGTCCGGCGCGGCGCATCAACCTGCCGTCCAAGGTCAAGTACTGCGTCGCCGACGACGCGACGGGCCAGCTCTATGTCTCGCAACAGGCGGTCGGGGTCTGGCGCTTCAACGGCGATCCCGAAGCCGACGCGGCGCCGGCCCTGGTCGACGCCGCCGGTCTGGGCCGCATCAGCGAGGAGAGCGGATCGCTGGCCCTCTATGACGGCGGGCCTGGCGCGCGCTATCTGCTCGCGACCGACGCCTCCAGCGGGCGGCTGTTCGTCTATGACCATGACGCGGGCGACGCCTGGCGTGGCGCGGTCAGCCTGACGGGACGCGACGGCGCACCGATCAAGGAGCCGGGTGCATTGCAAGCCGTCGGCGCGCCCTTGGGCGTGGGCCTGCCGTCGGGCGCCTTGCTGGTGGCGGACGAGGACGCGCCCGGTGGCGCCGACTACAAGCTGATTTCGATCACGGCCCTGACCGGGGCGCTGAACCTGTCGGCCGGGACGCCGCAGGACGCACGCGCGGTCGCCGCGCCGCGCTTCCCCGCCGTCGTCGCTGTGGCGGAGACCGCGCCGGTCGGCAGCCCCGGCGACGCCGCCGACGACCCGGCGATCTGGGCCGATCCGTTTAACCCGGCGAACAGCCTGATCATCGGCACGGACAAGAAGGCGGGCCTGAACCTCTACGACATGCAAGGCCGCGTCATTCAGCACCTGCCCGACGGCAAGATGAACAATGTCGACCTGCGCGACGGCTTCATGTTGGGCGGTCAGCCCGTGGTGTTGGTCACGGCCAGCGACCGGACCAACAAGGCGGTGGCCATCTATCGTCTCGACACTCAGGCCCGTCGCCTGATCGATGTCGCCGACGGCGTGCAGGCGACGGGGCAGGGCGACCCCTATGGCCAGTGCATGTATCGCTCGGCCCTCAGCGGCAAGACCTATGTCTTCATCAATGATTCCAACGGCGAGAAGCGTCAGTGGGAACTGGTCGACGCCGGCAACGGCAAGGTGCGCGCGGTGCGCGTGCGGGACTTCGCCTTCTCCAGCCAGGTCGAGGGCTGCGTCGCCGATGACGCGACGGGGCAGCTCTATGTGGCGGAGGAAGACGTCGGCCTGTGGCGCCTGTCGGCGGAACCGGACGGTGGCGCGGCCATGACCATGCTCGCCCGCATCACCGACAACCCGGCGCTGAAGGACGATCTGGAAGGCGTCGGCCTCTATGACCTGGGCGACGGGCGTGGCTATCTGGTCGTTTCCAGCCAGGGCAATGACAGCTACGCCGTGTTCCGCCGCGAGGGCGATCAGGCCTATCTGGGCTCCTTCATCGTCGTGGCGGACGGGGCGCGGGGCGTCGACGGCGTGTCCGAGACGGACGGTCTGGACGTGACCAGCCGCAACTTGGGTCCCGGTTTCGAGCACGGCGCCCTGATCGCCCAGGACGGCCGCAACGTCCTGCCTGGCGAGAACCAGAACTTCAAATACGTGCCGTGGAAATCCATCGCCGAGACCCTGGGGCTGGAGATACGGCGCTGAACGGATGAAGCGCGGCGGGGCGACCGAACCTTTGTTGAAAGCCGTGGGCCGAAAATAGCGGTTGAAACCCACGGCTCCCGTCATGCAGAAGCGGCGCATGGGGGTTTCTGACGAACGGGCGCTGTGGCTTGCCACGCATGTGATGCCGCATGAGCCGGCGGTGCGCGGCTGGCTGCGCCGTGGGCGTCAGGCCGAGTGCGATGTCGACGACATCATTCAGGAAGCCTACGCCAAGCTGGTGACGGTCGCGGACGTGTCGGAGATCCGCAACGTGCGGGCCTACTTCTTTCGCACCGCCTATTCGGTGGTCGTCAGTCGGGTGCGGCGCAAGAGCGTAGTGTCGATCCGCTCCCTGGCCGAGGTCGAGAGCCTGCAACTGGCGGTCGACGAACTGACGCCGGAAGACACGGTCATGGCGCGAAACGAGCTTCAGGTGCTCGCAGAGATGATTTCGCGGCTGCCGGAAAAAACGCGAAAGATATTTCTTTTGAGCCGGGTCTCGGGTCTGTCGCAGAAGGAAGTTTCGCGTCGGACCGGGATTGCGGAAAGCACGGTCGAAAAACACATCGCCAAGGGTCTGGGCCTGCTGATGGCGGCCTATGCGAATGGCGGATTTGGCGCGGTGGTCGCGTCTAGGTCTGAGAAGAAACAACGCGGACGGGTTCATGGTCAGGCAGACAAGCCAGGAGGTTGAGCGCGTCGCTTGCCTCTGGGCGGCCAGGCTTGACGACGGACCTCTGTCACCGGCGGATCAGGCGGAACTGGACGCCTGGCTGGAGGGCGACGTGCGTCGTCTGGGCGCCTTTGCGCGGGCGCGGGCCGTGGCGGTGCACAGCCGCCGGGCGGCGGCGCTGGCGGGCGGGGCCATCCCGTTCACGCGCCCGGCGCCCAAGCCGGTCATCAGCCGACGCGGCCTGATCGCGGCCTCGGTCTCGGTGGTCGCGGTCGGCGGCGCGGGCGCTCTGGCGGCCTTGAGGACCCATGCCCAGCCGTTCGAGACCCGCATGGGCGAGACCCGGGTCGTGCCGCTGGACGACGGCTCGGTGATGACGCTGAACACTTTGTCCGAAGGCGACGTCCGCTACAGCCGCAAGGCGCGGGAGATCGTGCTGACCACGGGCGAGGCCCTGTTCAACGTGGTCGCCGACGCCAGCCGGCCCTTTGTGGTGCGTTCGGGCGAGGCGGCGGTGATCGCCAACGGCGCCAGCTTCCTGGTGCGTCGTCTGGGCAAGTCGCCGCTGCAGGTCGTGTCCTTCGGCGGCGAGGTCGAGTTGAACGGGGCGCAGGGCGAGGGGCTGGACCTGGCGGCCAACACGCGCGCCTTCCTGTCCGATGGGGCGCCGCCGGTCCATGTGGGCGAGATCGACGCCGACCGTGAACTGGCCTGGCGACACGGCCGGATTCAGCTGGAGGACGAGACCTTGATGCGGGCCGCGCGGGAGTTCGCGCGCTACAATCCCACCCGCATCGTGCCCGCCGATCCCTTGGTGGCCAGCCTGCGGATCACGGGACTGTTCGTGGCCAACGACCCGGTCAGCTTCGCCCGCGCAGCGGCGGGAAGTCTGGACCTGGACGTGGCCGTGAACGCCGAGGAAATCCGCCTGAGCCGCCGTCAGGCCTAATTTCTGACCACGAATTGCTTTTTTTGGAGGATTCGGGCGCGCCCCGCGTCTTGGAACAGATCCGTCGCACGGCGGACGTTCAAAAAGTATCAAGGGTCGGGGTTATGAAAGCGTCTTGGAAGCAGGGCCTGGCGGGCAGCGCCGCGGGATTGGCGCTGTTGTGTGCAGTGAATGGGGCTCAGGCGCAGGATCGGACGTTCAACGTTCCGGCCCAGCCGATCAGCCAGGCGATTACGGAGCTGGCGCGTCAGGCCGGCGTGCAGATTTCGGCGCCGACGGCGCATCTGGCGGGCGTCCGCACCCGCGCGGTCACCGGCGTTATGGACGTCGAAACGGCGGTGAACCTGCTGATCCAGGGCACGGATCTGGAGATCGTCAGCCAACAGGGATCGACCTTCGTCCTGCGCCAGCGCCCAAAGACGGAAGAGGCTGCACAGGTCGACGAGGTCGTGGTGGTCGGCAGCCGGATCAAGGGCACCCGTATCAATGAAGCCTTGCCGGTCACGGTCATCGGCGCCCAGGACATCGACGCCATCGGCGCCGTGGACGGCGACGACCTGTATCGCGCCATCTCGCAGGCGGGCGACGTCAACTTCAACGACGCCGACACCGACAACGGCGGCATCAACAGCGCGCGCGGCGACGTGGCCTCGATCGACCTGCGGGCGCTGGGCACCGGCAACACCCTGGCGCTGCTGAACGGCCGCCGCTTGGTGGCTCACCCGGGCACCCAGATCGAAAACTATGTGCCGGTCACGACCGTCAACACCAACTCGATCCCTGTCATGGGCGTCCAGCGCGTCGAGGTTCTGGCCGACGGCGCCGCCGCGCTGTTCGGCACGGACGCCGTCGCAGGCGTGGTCAACACCGTCCTGCGCGGCAACTTCAACGGCTTCACCGTCCAGTCGGGCATGGGCCGCGACGAAGGCGGGATGGAGGAGTATTCCTTCAACTTCCAGGCCGGTCGGGACTTCAACGACGGTCGCACCAACATCTCGGTGATGGGCGACTATCTGACCCGCGACGCCCTGTTCATCTGGGAGCGCGACTACGCCACCGTCGAGGGCCGCATCAAACGCTTCGGCGACCGGGCCACGGGTCTGGACTACGTCACCTACAGCTCGATCACGGCCTGGGCCGA
>DAIOID010000179.1:0-5042 GCA_036744355.1 Brevundimonas sp. | reverse complement strand
AGGTGGTCTACCGGGCCGACTAAAGGCTTCTGACCCGCCTGTGCGTTGCGGCGGGACGGCGCATCGGTTAAGCCCCGCCCATGGAATTCTCCTCCGGTCGCCCGTTGCGGCCGGGGTTTGGCGTTGGAGCGCTCAGATGGCTGATTTCGCCCCCGGACTGGTCACCGTTTTCGGCGGCTCGGGCTTTGTCGGAACCCAGGTGGTGCGGGCCCTGGCCAAGCGCGGCTGGCGCGTGCGCGTCGCCGTGCGCAAGCCGGCCCTGGCCTATGAACTGCGCATGGCCGGCGACGTCGGCCAGATCCAGACCGTCCGCTGCGACATCACCGACAAGGCCGCCGTGGCCGAGGCGATCAAGGGCGCCGACGCCGTGGTCAACCTGGTCGGCATCCTGTTCGAAACCGGCGGTCGCAAGTTCGAAGCCCTGCACGTCCAGGGCGCCGTCAACGTGGCCGAGGCCGCCCGCGCCGCCGGTGTCAAGCGCCTGACCCATATGTCGGCCATCGGCGCCGACGTGAACGGCAAGGCCGCCTACGCCCGCACCAAGGGCGCCGCCGAGGCCGCCGTGCGCGCCGCCTTCCCCGGCGCCGCGATCATCCGCCCGTCGATCATCTTCGGCTCGGACGACGCCTTCCTGAACAAGTTCGCCGCCATGGCGACCTTCTCGCCCGCCCTGCCGCTGATCGGCGGCGGCGTGACGAAGTTCCAGCCGGTCTATGTCGGCGACGTGGCCGAGGCCGTGGCCCGCGCCACCGTCGCCCCGGAAGCCGAGGGCAAGACCTTCGAACTGGGCGGGCCGTCGGTCTGGACCTTCGAGGACATCCTGAAGTTCATCCTGCGCGAGACCAAACGCGAGCGCTTCCTGATCCCCATCCCCTTCCCTGTGGCCCGCATGATCGGGGCGCTGGCGCAGATTCCGGCGGCGATCGGCCTGGCGCCGGCCCTGACCAAGGATCAGGTCCTGCTGCTGGAAGGCGACAACGTGGTCTCGCCGGGCGCCGAGGGTCTGGCCGAACTGGGCATCGAGCCCACGGGTCTGGAAGCCATCGCTCCGGGCTATCTGTTCCGCTACCGCGTCGGCGGCCAGTACGCCGAAAGCCCGGCGGCGGCCTGATCGGATTGGTCATGAAGAACCCCTCGAGACGCGGTCCCGAGGGGTTCTTCTTTGGGCTTTGACCTCCGCTTTCCTCCCCATTTCATGGGGAGGAAAGCGGAGCCTTAGGCGACGTGACGGAGGGGGCGACTCTACGTCAACCGTCTGTGCCGCTCCCTCCACCGCTACGCGGTCCCCCTCCCCATGAAATGGGGAGGAAAGAAAGTTACAGCGCGCCCGTCACGGCCAGGCCGACGATCCCCGCCACGCCCACCACGATGCGCCACCAGGCGAAGGGGCCGAAGCCGCGCCGGGACACGAAGTCCAGCAGGAAGCGCACCACCACGAGAGCCGTCAGGAAGGCGGCGACGAAGCCGACCGCGATCAAGCCGAAGTCGCTGAAGTCCAGAACGTCGCGGTTCTTGAACAGGTCATAGGCCACCGCCGCCCCCATGGTCGGCAGGGCGAGGAAGAAGCTGAACTCGGCCGCCGAACGCTTGTCTGTCTTGAGCAGCAGGCCGCCGGCGATGGTGGCGCCCGAGCGCGACACGCCGGGGATCATGGCCAGGCACTGGAACAGGCCGATCAGGAAATAGATCCGCATCGGATAGCGGTCGGCGTCCAGATAGACCGGGAACTTGTCCACACGATCCAGCCACAGAAGCAGCAGCCCGCCGACGATCAGGGCGATGCAGACCACCAGCGGCGTCTCGAACAGCACCGTCTTGATGAAGCCATAGGCGAAGAAGCCGATCACCACGGCCGGCAGGAAGGCCACGATCAGGCCGATCAGGAAGCGCCGCGCCGCCGGATCGAACGGCCAGCGCGTCGCCAGCGTCCACAGGCGCTTGAAATAGACACTGATGATGGCCAGCAGCGCGCCCAGTTGGATGACGATCTCGAAGGTCTTTCCGGTGCTCTCGAAGCCGAGGAAATGTCCCAGCAGAAGCAGGTGGCCGGTGGACGACACCGGTATGAATTCGGTCAATCCCTCGACCAGACCCAGAAGGATCGCCGTCAGCCAGTCCGCCATGGAAACTCCGTCTCGACCGGCGGCGGTTCGTCCGCGCCGGGCAGGCCTTCTTAGCGCCCCGGACAAGACGCCGCCATTGGCGGATGCGCGGTTTTGCGCGACAAGGGCGGGGATGACCGCCTCCGCTCTCGACGACGCTCACGCCACGACCCGCCGGATCACCACCCTGTCGGTGGGGACGGCGACGATCCTGATCGTGATGAAGGCCTTCGCGCTCGGCGCCTCGGGCTCGGTGTCCATCCTGGCGACCCTGGCGGATTCGGCGCTGGACCTGATCGCCTCCCTGGCCACCTTCTTCGCCGTGCGCTGGGCGGCGGCGCCGGCGGACCCCGAGCATCGCTACGGCCATGGCAAGGCCGAGGCCCTGGCGGGACTGGTGCAGTCAGGCCTGATCTTCGCCTCCGCCGTCTTCATCGGCTGGGAGGCGGTGCAGCGCATCTTCGACCCTCGCCCCGTCGCGGCGGGCGGCTGGGCCGTCGGCGTGGTCGTCGTCTCCATCGCCGTCACCCTGTGGCTGGTGTGGATGCAGACCCAGGCGCTGAAAAAGACCTCGTCCCTGGCCGTGGCGGGCGACCGCGCCCACTACGCCGCCGACCTGGCGGCCAATGTGGTGGTGCTGATCGGCGTGATCTCCGGCGCCTATCTGGGCGCGCCCGGGCTGGACGCGGCGGCGGGTCTGGTCGTGGCGGTCTGGCTGTTCTGGGGCGCCATCTCGCTGCTGCGCGAGTCCGCCGATCACCTGCTGGACCATGCCGGCCCCGAGGAAGCGCGCGTGGCCATCACCGCCGCCGTCCTGGCCGATCCGCGCATCTCCGGCCTGCACCAGCTGCGCACCCGCATGGCGGGACAGGTCCTGATGGTGCAGATGCACGTCGATCTGGACCCGCAACTGACGCTGGAGGCCGCCCACGCCATCGTGGTCGAGGCAGAGCAGCGCATCCAGGCCGCCTTCCCCCACGCCGACATCCTGATCCACGCCGACCCGCGCGGCCGGGCCGAAGTCCACGCCCCCGCCGCCGCGTCCGAGACCCCGGTCGAGCCCCTGGCGATCCGCCCCGGCCCCTGGTCATAGGCTGCGACCAGGCGTCGCGGTAAACGGAGCCTTAACGTGCGTAGGCGCATGGGTGGAACAATGTCCGCGCCCGCCGTTCTCTATCATTTCGCCTTCCACCCCGGCTCGCGCACGGCGCGACTGGCGCTGGGCGAGGCCCGCGTCGATTTCGGCGAGGAACCGGTCAAGCCGTGGGAAGAGGACTGCCCTCTCTTCGACCTGAACCCCTCGGGCATGCCGCCGGTCCTGAGCGTGGCCGAAAAGGGCAAGACCCTGACCCTGTGCGAGACCGACGCCATCCTCGGCTGGATCGAAGACCGGTCCAAGGGCGACGTCCTGATGCCCGCCGACATGGCCGAACGCGCCGAGGCGCGGCGGCTGGCGACCTGGTTCAACCGCCGCTTCATCGACGAGGTGGACGCCGTCCTGCTGCACGAGCGGATGGAGAAACCCCTGCTGCGTCTGGGCCCGCCCGAGGCGCGGATGCTACGCGAGGGCCGCGACGCCCTGCGCGCCCATCTGATCATGCTGGAGGGCCTGGCCGCCGGGCGTGAATGGCTGGCCGGGCGCCGGCTCAGCCAGGCCGATCTGATCGCGGCGGGCCACCTGTCGGTGCTGGACTATTTCGGCGAGATCACCTGGGCCTCCTATCCGTCGCTGAAGACCTGGTATTCCAAGCTGAAGTCGCGCCCCTGTTTCCGCACCCTGCTGAGCGACCGTTTCCCCGGCGTCCATCCGGCGACCTGGTACGCCGACCTCGACTTCTGAGGCTAACAGGGGCAAACGCCCCTCATGGCGGCCGATCCCCGCATCTTCATCCGACAACGCGCCGCCGAACTGGGCTTCGGCGTGTGCCGCTTCGCCTCGGCCAGCGCGCCGTGGAGCGCGGGCGAGAAGCTGGCCCACTTCGTCGAGGCCGGACGGCACGGCGACATGGGCTGGATGGAGACGACGCTGGAGCGCCGCGCCCACCCCACCGCCATGTGGGACGGGGCGACGACGGCCATCGTCTTGGGCATGAACTACGGCCCCGAGTCCGATCCCCTGCCCGAGCTGGAAGACAGGTCGGCGGGCTATATCTCCGTCTATGCGCGCGGCGACGACTATCACGAGGTCATCAAGGGCCGGCTGAAGATCCTGGCCGGTCAGATGGCCGCGCGTCTTTCCCAATTAGGTCTGCGGCAGGAGGTCAAGGTCTTCGTCGACACCGCCCCCCTGATGGAGAAGCCCCTGGCCCAGCGCGCTGGTCTGGGCTGGCAGGGCAAGCACACCAATCTGCTGAGCCGCACCCACGGCAACTGGCTGTTCCTCGGCGTCATCCTGACCGCCGCCGAGATCACGCCAGACGAACCGGAGACCGAACACTGCGGCCGCTGCACCGCCTGTCTGGACGCCTGTCCGACAAACGCCTTTCCTGCGCCCTTCCAGATCGATGCCCGGCGCTGCCTGTCCTATCTGACCATCGAATATGCCGATCCCTGGCCTGTCGAATTCCGCATCGCGGCGGGGCCGCGCATCTACGGCTGCGACGACTGTCTGGGCGCCTGTCCGTGGAACAAGTTCGCGCAAGGGGCGTCCGAGGCCCGCCTGCACGCGCGCGAAAGCCTGAAGGGGCCGCGGCTGGCCGACCTGCTGGCGCTGGACGATCCGGCCTTCCGCGCCCTGTTCACCAAGAGCCCGGTCAAGCGCATCGGACGCGACCGGTTCATCCGCAACGTGCTTTATGCGGCGGGGAACTCCGAGGACACGTCGTTGATCGCGCCGGTCGAGGCCCTGCTGGACGACCCGGCGCCCGTGGTGCGCGGGGCGGCGGTCTGGGCGCTGTCGCGGCTGGATGCCGAGCGGTGGGCTGCGCTGCGTGAGGCGCG
>DAIOID010000178.1:0-5221 GCA_036744355.1 Brevundimonas sp. | reverse complement strand
GTGGTGAACTTCAACCGCCCGACCACGGGCGCCGCCGGCGACATGCCCTTCGGCGGCCTCGGTGCCAGCGGCAACCACCGCCCCAGCGCCTACTACGCCGCCGACTACTGCGCCTACCCGGTCGCCAGCTTCGAAGCCGGCGCGATCAAGAGCATCGAAAGCGAGATCAAGGGACTGCGCTGATTTCCTCTCACCGCGCTATCTTCCAAGCACAAGAGCCCTCCCCCTCAAGGGGGGAGGGTTGGGAGGGGGTGCGCCCACGCCCTTTCCTTCCCATAGGCAGGAGGCTCCGCGCGCGTCTGAACCGGACAGCACCATGACCGGTCCCACACCTTTCACCACCCCATCTCGCATTGCGCCGCGTGAAAGCGCCCGCGCCCGCCATCTTCGCTCAGCGCCCACCTGGACCGAGGCCAAGCTCTGGGAACGCCTGCGCCGTCTGCCGATCCGCGTCCGGCGTCAGGCCCCGATTGGCCCCTATGTTGCGGACTTCGCCTGCCTGCGCGCCCGGCTGGTGATCGAAGTCGACGGCGGCGTCCACAATCGCATGGACGTCGCCCTGCGTGATCTGAAACGCGACGAATGGCTGGCGAGTGAAGGCTACCGCGTCCTCAGGATCGACAGCCGCCGCATCCCCCACGACCTCGATGCTGTCGTCGCCGAAATCACCCAGGCCATCCGCCTCAAAGCCCCCCTTCCCCTCGAGGGGGAAGGGGCTGGGCGATGGGGTGAAGCCGCAGCGGATCTGGAAATGACACCAGAGGCGCCGCCCCGTCTCCCGCGCCGTACCGACAACCACCCTGCCAACACCCCCACCCAACCCTCCCCCCTCGAGGGGGAGGGCTCATGAGCATGATGATGCCTGCCATCGAAGCCAACGCCGACGGTCTGATCGGGCCGACCCATTCCTATGCGGGCCTGTCGCCGGGCAACCTCGCCTCCAGCCTGAACAAGGGCGAGGCGTCGAACCCGCGCGCGGCGGTCTTGCAGGGCCTCGACAAGATGAAGCGGCTGGCCGACCTGGGCCTGCCCCAGTTCGTCCTGCCCCCGCACGAGCGGCCCAACATCCCCTTCCTGCGGTCGCTCGGCTTCTCGGGCTCAGACAAGACGGTGCTGGCCAAGGCCTGGCGCGACGCGCCGGCCTTCGCCGCCGCCGCCTGTTCGGCCTCGCCCATGTGGGCCGCCAACGCCGCGACGGTGACGCCTAGCGCCGACGCCGCCGACGGCCGGGTCCACTTCACCCCGGCCAACCTGCACACCAACCTGCACCGCTCGCTGGAGCACCAACAAACCAAGCGCGCGCTGAACGCCCTCTTCCCCGACGCGACCCGGTTCGCCGTCCATGACGCCCTGCCCGCCGTCCCCCATTTGGCCGACGAGGGCGCCGCCAACCACGTCCGCCTGTGCGCCACGCACGGCGGTCGCGGGGTCAATCTGCTGGTCTGGGGCCGCGAAGCCTTCGAGCCCTGGGACGGCCGCTTCCCCGCCCGACAGACGCGCGAGGCGTCCGAAGCCGTCGTCCGCCGCCACGAAGCCGGCCGCCCGGTTCTGGCCCAGCAGTCGCGCGCGGCCATCGACGGCGGCACCTTCCACAACGACGTGGTCTGCGTCGGCGCCCTGGACACCCTCTTCTTTCACGAGCTGGCGTTCGAGGACACCGAAGCCACCAAGGCCGCCATCCGCCGCGCCGCCGACGGCCTGTTTGAGCCGCAGTTCGTCGAGGTCTCCGCCGCCGACCTGCCCTTGGCTGACGCGATCAGCAGCTATCTGTTCAACTCCATGCTGATCCAGATTCCGGGCGAGGACCGGCTGACCCTGATCTGCCCGACCGAGACCCGCGACAACGCCCGCAGCCATGCGGTCGCCGAGCGCCTCGCCGCCTCCAACGGCCCCATCGGTCGGGTCGAATATGTCGATGTGCGCCAATCGATGCGCAACGGCGGCGGCCCCGCCTGCCTGCGTCTGCGCGTCGTCCTGACCGATGATGAACTGGCCGCGACCAACCCGGCCATGCGGATGACGGATGACCTGCACGCCCGCCTCTCGGCCTGGGCGACCCGCTGGTATCGCGAGACGCTAACCGCCCAAGACCTGGCCGACCCCGACCTGCTGGACGAGACGCGCGGCGCGCTGGACGAGTTGACCGGGATAATGGCGCTGGGCGCGGACTTCTACCCGTTCCAGCGATGATGGAGTTCTCCTCCCCCGCTTCGCAGGGGAGGATCGCGAAGCCATCATACCCCGACGCCGCAATCCCTTAAAAACGTGGGGTTTGAGCAGGTCCGGCACGCTTTTCGGCGCCGGGTCTTCACCACGCGTCATAATCCCCTCCCGGTCAGCGCCACGGAGAGGATTTCAGACGATTCAGACGAATTGGACTCTGTTTTTGCGACCCAGCCGTCAGGCCGCGAACCGCCCGCCCTTGGCCGCATAGGCCTGCGTCCCGCGGGTGAACACCTTGTCGCTCGGCAGGATGGCGTCGATCTGCAGGTCCTCGGCCCCTTTCAGCCGCTCGTACAGGGGTCCGAAGTCCTGCAGCGTCACCGCCTTCAGTTCCTCGATGCTGTCGATGACGAAATAGACCTGCTGGAAGTCGTCGATCCGATAGAGGGTCTTCATCACCCGCTCCAGATCGAAGCCCAGACGGTTGGGCGAGGCGTCTTCCAGGCAGAAGACGCTCTCGGTCGCCGAGGAGACGATGCCCGCGCCATAGATGCGCAGCCCGTCGGCCTCCTTCATCAGGCCGAACTCGACCGTGTACCAGTAGAGCCGCGCCAGCTTGTCCAGCATCCCCAGCGACGCCGCCCGCTGCCCGCCCTTGCCGTAGGCCTCCATATAGGCGGCGAAATCGGGGTCGGTCAGCATCGGCACATGGCCGAAGACGTCATGGAAGATGTCGGGTTCCTGCAGGTAGTCCAGCTGATCCGGTTTCCTGATGAACTGGCCCGAGACGAAGCGGCGGTTGGCCAGGTGGTCGAAGAAGACGTCTTCGGGCACCAGGCCCGGCACGCAGACCACGGTCCAGCCGGTCAGCGCCTGCAGCTTGGGGTTCATCACCTCGAAGTCCGGGATGCCGCCGGTGTTCAGGTCCAGCGCCTCCAGTCCGCGCATATAGGCCTCGCAGGCGCGGCCCGGCAGGATCTTCATCTGCCGGGCGTAGAGGGTGTTCCAGGTCTCGTGCTCGACGTCGGTATAGGCCGCCCAGTTCTGGGGGATGGTCCAGTCGGCGGCGGCGCCTTCGGGCGGGGCTTCAAAGACGTGTTCGAAATCGGACATGGGAACGCTCCTCTCGGCTCTGACGGCCGTTGCGGGCAGATTAGCGCGCGATCCGAGCGCCGTCACGCACGTCTATTGCAAGGTTTGCGAACGCGGCGCGTGCCGTCCCTGCGAATCGACGGTGAACCACTCCCGCTCGTCCTCGGGCGACAGGGGCTCGATTTCCGGGGTGGCCACCAGGGCCTCCTCGGCGGCGTAGGCGATCACGCTGCCTTCGCTGTCGGCGATGAGGATGCGATAGAAGGGCTGATCGCTGGCGACCACGCCCGTCTCTGCGGCCGGGCCTGCGTAGGATGCGTCCACATCCATGACCAGGCCGTGGAAGGCATGGTCGCGATGTCGGACGATCTGTCCGAGGCCGAACCGGGCTGTGTGAACCTGGGTCATACTCTATCCAATACGCCTGGCGGGCTGAAGCGGATGCATCCGGGCCGTTCATCAATGCGTCAGAATGTCTTGGCTTCGCCGCATGGGCCGGTTTAACCTGATCGAGACGGGCGCCGCTTCGGACCGCCCACATGAAAGCTCGGCCCATGCCGGAGACCCCTGGCGCGCCTGCACGGCGCGACGCGCGGTCCCAGCCCACGAAGTCCCGCGATTCCGGGGCTTCCGGTCGCGATGCGCCTCTCTATGGCGCGCTCGACCTGGGGACCAATAATTGCCGCCTGCTGATCGCGCGTCCCGCGCGTGACGGCTTCCGGGTGGTCGACAGCTTCAGCCGCATCGTCCGGCTGGGCGAAGGCCTGTCCCTCACCGGCCGCCTCGACGACCGCGCCATGGACCGGGCCTATGACGCCCTTGCCATGTGCGCTGAGCGCGTGGCCCGCAAGGGCCTCGACGCCAGCCGCCTGACCGCCGTCGCCACCCAGGCCTGCCGCGCCGCCGACAACGGCGAGGCCTTCATCGACCGGGTGCGTCGCGGCACCGGGCTGAAGCTCAAGATCATCGACCCGGCCGAGGAAGCCAGCCTCTCGGTCGCCGGCTGCCTCAACCTGTTCGATCCCCGGGCCGAGGCGGTTCTGGTCATCGACGTCGGCGGCGGCTCGACCGAACTGTCGTGGATGACGCGCACCGCGCGCGGGTTCGAGAACAAGGGCTGGATGTCGGCGCCCCTGGGCGTGGTCACCCTGGCCGAACGCCATCCCGAACCACCCGGCGATACCGAGGCCTGGTTCGAGGCCATGGTCGCCGACGTGGGCGAACATCTGGCCGCTGGCGGCCCGAACGACGCCTCGGTGCGCCCCCTGTTCGAAAGCGGACGCGTGCACATGGTCGGCACTTCCGGGGCCATCACCAGCCTGGCGGGCATCCATCTGGGGCTGCGCCGCTATCAGCGCGATCTGGTCGACGGCCTGTGGATGACGCGCGCGGACTGCGAGGCGGCGGCCTTGCGCCTCAAGCGCCTGGGCCCGGCAGGCCGCGCCGCGGAAAGCTGCATCGGGCCGGACCGCGCCGACCTCGTGCTGGCGGGCGCCGCCATCCTGGAAGCCGTGCAGCGCGCCTGGCCGTGCGAACGGGTGCGCGTCGCCGACCGGGGCCTGCGCGAAGGCCTGCTGCTGCAAAGGATGCGCGAGGACCGCCAAAAGCCCCGCCGACGCCGTCGCCGGGGCCGCTCTAACGGTCAGACTGCTGGCGCTGGCGCTCCGGCGACCTGAACCGGCAGATCGATGTCGCAGACCGAGAAGTCCGCGCCCCTGGCCTGACGCGCGGCCTCAGCCAGGGCGCGGAACTGCGGCGAGGCCGTATCCAGCACCCGAACGGTCGGGCGCTCGGCCTCGGACAGGTCCGAGGCCACCCGCACCCGCTTCATCTGATCGGGGCCAGTGACGATGCCGTCAGGATTGGCGCTGGCCTTCAGCGAGCGCACCACGTCCAGGCCGGACACGACCCGGCCCCAGATGGTGTAGCGCTTGTCCAGCGAGGGGTAGGGCTGACGCATCAGGAA
>DAIOID010000177.1:4148-5334 GCA_036744355.1 Brevundimonas sp. | reverse complement strand
CGGGTGCGCCGCGCGGTGATGGAGCGGTAGAAGGTCTCGGTCTCGCGCTCGATGGTCTTGGTCAGCTTTTCGAGAGCGAGGGCCTCTTCTTCCTGAACCTTGGCGGCCCAGTCGTCGAAGGCGTCGAAGCCCTTGTTCAGGGTGCGGACGCGGCGGTTGTCCAGCCAGTGGACGGTATTCGTCACCTTGTTCAGGAAGGCGCGGTCGTGGCTGACCACCAGGACGGCGAAGCGGGCCTGGACCAACTCGTTCTCCAGCAGCTCGATGGCCAGAATGTCGAGGTGGTTGGTCGGCTCGTCCAGCAGCAGAACGTCGGGCTCTTCGGCGAAGGCCTTGGCCAGGGCGGCGCGACGGGTCTCGCCCCCCGACAGGTTCTGGGCGGGCTTTTCGGGGTTGAGGCCGAAGGTGGTCAGCCAGCTTTCGGCGGTCCAGCGCTCGGCCCCGCCCGAGGCGGCGTAGTCCAGCAGGGTGTCGCCGGTGATGTCCGGCTCCTGGGCCACATAGGCGAAGCGGGTGCCGGCCTGGACGGCGCGGTCGCCGCTGTCCGGCTCGATCAGGCCCATGACGATCTTCATCAGGGTCGACTTGCCGGCCCCGTTGCGGCCGACCACGGCGGCGCGACTGCGCGGCTCGACCGCCAGATCGACCCCGTCGAACAGCGGGCGCTGGCCGTCCTGAAGACGGACGTCCTTGAGGGCGACGAGGGGGGGACGTGCAGCCATGAAGACGATGCGACCGGTAAAGCGGGAAGGAGGGCCGTCCCTATAGACCGAAGGGGGGCGGTCAGGCCATCGCTTGAAAACATACTAACTGGACGGTAAGGGTGCGAAATGGACGCTCAGACACGCCGCCGCGCGCCGGAAGCCACCCGCGCCGAGATCATCGACATGGCCATCGAGGTCGCCGCCGATCAGGGGGCGATGGGGCTGACGCTGGACGCGGTCGTGTCGCGCCTGCCGTTCAGCAAGGGGGCCCTGCTGCATCACTTCCCCACCAAGCTGGCCCTGCTGGAAGGGGTGATCGACCATCTGGCCGGACAGATGACGGCCCAGGTGCTGGAAGAGGCGGCGCGCGATCCCAATCCCTATGGCCGCAATGCGCGGGCCTATCTGCGGGCGACGGTCAACGACCCGGTGACGGAGCGCGACGTCAGCATCGGCCGGGCGGCCCTGGTCGCCTGCGCCGT
>DAIOID010000177.1:0-4048 GCA_036744355.1 Brevundimonas sp. | reverse complement strand
TGGGCACGACCCTGTTGCAGGCGTCGCAGCAGTTCACCCGGCCCTGGCCGACGGCGGGGCTGGCGGTTTGCTACGGCCTGGCCTTCTACCTGCTGACCATTGCGCTGAAGCAGATGCCGGTGGGGCTGGCCTACGCCATCTGGAGCGGGCTGGGGGTGGTGCTGATCTCGGTGATCGGCCTGGTCCTGTTCAAGCAGAAGCTGGACCTGCCGGCGGTGATCGGGCTGGTGATGATCGTCGGCGGGGTGGTGGTGATCAACCTGTTCTCGAAGAGCGTGACGCACTGATCTGCCGCGACAGCGCCGCACAGGCGGCGTATAGGCCCGGCGCATGAAGCCGTTCTGGGAAACAACACCGCTGACGGAGATGTCGGCCGCCGAGTGGGAGAGCCTGTGCGACGGGTGCGGCCTGTGCTGCGTCATTCGCTTCGAGGATGAGAACACCGGCGAGATCGTGCCGACGCGGGTGCACTGCAAGCTGTTCGATTCGGACCGCTGCACCTGCTCGGACTACGCCAACCGGCAGGAACATGTGCCGGACTGCATCAAGCTGACGCCCGGCAAAATCAGCGGGCTGCGCTGGCTGCCGCCGTCGTGCGCCTATCGCCGGGTGCATGAGGGGCGGGGCCTGGCCTGGTGGCATCCGCTGGTCTCGGGCGACCCCGGGACGGTGCATACGGCGGGGGTGTCGATCCGGCGTCAGACGATTTCCGAGACGGCCCTGGCCACGGAAGAGGACGCCCTGGACTTCGAGGCGCCGGAATGGATGCTCGAACGCGGGTCGAAAAACCCCGGCTGATAACGTTTCGTTCGCCCGTATCAGCGAGAAGGAAGGCTACGGGAGGGGTAGTCTTTGTCATTCACCACCAAGAGCATCGAGGCGCTGGACGCCCCGGCCGGGCCGTTCCATCGGCTGGTCGACCTGGCGGCGACGGTGTTCGACTGCCGGGCGGCGGTGGTGACCCTGTTGACGCCGACCGAGGCCATCATCCGCTCCAACGCCGGATTGTGTTCGACGCGGACGCCGCGCGAAAACAGCCTGGCGCCCCTGGTGACGGAGATGGGCCCCGGGGCGGTGCTGGTGATCCCGGACACGACGCAGGATCCGCGCGTCAGGGACCATCCGATCGTCACGGGGGAGGCTCACCTGAGGTTCTTCGCCGCCGCGACCGTGTGCGGGCCGGACGGCCTGCCGATCGGGGCGCTGAGCGTCCTGCACGACCATAGCCTGCCGCCGCCGAGCGACCGGGAGCTGGAGCAGCTCAGGCTGCTGGGCGGCATGGCGGATGACATCATCGCCGGCATCGAGGCGGCGCGCATCCGCGACGAGCGTCTGGAGACGCTGCGGCTGGTCGAGCAGATGTCGGGCGTCGGCCACTGGCGGCTGGAGCGCGACACCGGCGTCGTCGAGTGGTCGGACGAGGTCTATCGCATTCACGGCGTCGAGCGGGACAGCTTCGACCCCAATCTGCACAGCGCCCTGGACTTCTACGTCGGGAACGATCGCCAGACCCTGGCTGATCTGATCCAGCGGGGCATCGAGAACGGCGAGGGCTATCTGGCCAAGCTGCAGATCGTCCGCCCGGACGGCGAGGAGCGGCGGGTCCTGACCCACGCCGAGACCGAGGTCGATGAGACGGGCCGGGTCATCGCCATGTTCGGCGTCTTCCAGGACGTGACCGAGCAGGAGAAGGTGCTGGCGCGATCCCGTCGTGATGAGGGGCGCTATCGCCTGCTGGCTGAGAACGTCGGCGACGTCATCACCCGCGTGAAGATGGACGGGTCGAGCAAGTATATCTCGCCGGCCATCCAGCAACTGCTGGGCTGGACCTTCGAGGAGATGAGCGGCCAGTCGACGGACTATGTCCACCCGGAGGACCGGCTGCAGGTGCTGCAGGCGATCAGCGCGGCGGTCAAGACCGGACAGCCGACCCGGCTGGAGCATAGGGCGGTGCACCGCGGGGGCCATACGGTCTGGGTGGAGTCCGCCTTCAAGGCGCTGAAGGACGAGCACGGTCACGTCGACGACGTGGTGGTGGTGATCCGCGACATGACCCAGCGCAAGGTGCTGGAGGACGAGGTCATTGAGGCCAAGGAGCGGGCCGAGAAGGCCGCCCAGGCCAAGAGCGAATTCCTGGCCAACATGAGCCACGAGCTGCGCACGCCGCTGACCAGCGTGATCGGCTTCTCGGGGCTGCTGCAGAACTCGGAGGCTCTGCCTGACGAGGAGCGGACCTATGTCGAGCGCATCGCCACGGCGTCGGAGGCCCTGCTGGGGGTGATCAACGACATCCTCGACTATTCCAAGCTGGAAGCAAACGCGATCGAGATGGACCCCGAGCCCTTCCAGGTCGCGGCCCTGGTCGACGGGGCGGCGGCCATCGTCGAGGGGCAGTGCCAGGCCAAGGGGTTGAGCCTCAAGGTGGTGGCCGACGCGGCCATGCCCGAGGTGCTGACCGGCGACGCCGGGCGGCTGCGTCAGGTGATGCTGAACTTCCTGTCCAATGCGGTGAAGTTCACCGGCAGGGGCGGGGTGACGCTGCGGGTCGGCGGACGGCCCGAAGGCGACGGCCGCTGGCGGCTGCGGGTGGCGGTGACGGACACCGGTATCGGCATTCCGGCCGAGAAGATCGAACAGCTGTTCGAGCGCTTCACCCAGGCCGACGCCTCGACCACGCGAGTCTATGGCGGGACGGGGCTGGGGCTGGCGATCTCGCGGCGGCTGATCGAGATCATGGGCGGCGAGATCGGCGTTGACAGCCAGCCCGGCGAGGGCGCGACCTTCTGGTTCGAGGCCCCGCTGACCCAGGGCGGGGCGGTCGGAGGACTGGCCGGCGGCGATGACGATATGGCCGCGCCGGGCGGCATGGCCGGCGGGCGCATCCTGATGGCCGACGACGCGCCGGGGAACCGGGAACTGGTCAGCGCCATCCTGCGCGGGCTGGGGCTGGAGATCGACACGGTCTGCGACGGCGCCGAGGCGGTGCAGGCCATGCAGACCGGCGCCTATGACCTGGTGCTGATGGACGTGCACATGCCGGTCATGGACGGGCTGGCGGCGACACGGGAGATCCGGCGGATGCAGGCGGGCACGGGGCATCGGACGCCGATCCTGGCGCTGACGGCCAATGTGCAGGCGGACCAGGTGGCGCGCTGTCTGGATTCCGGCATGGACGGGCATCTGGCCAAGCCGATCCAGATCCCGGAACTGGCAGGGGCCCTGGCCCACTGGCTGTCGGGCGGCGATCCGGCGGCGCTGGCGGGTTGAGGCAAGGTCTTTCCTCCCCATGAAATGGGGAGGTGGCGCGGACGCGTAGCGGCCGTGACGGAGGGGGCGACGCTGTCGTGTCCCGGATTCGGGCCCAAACGGCTGATGGGCGCGCCGACCCCTCCACCGCTACGCGGTCCCCCTCCCCATGAATGGGGAGGAAAGAGGCGCTATCCTCCGGCAGCTATCGCAGACGCCGTCCGCAAACCCTGAAATTCCCCGGGATTGATCCGTGCTCGCGGCTGTTCGCCAGCCTGAGGACGCTGGTCGGCTATGGTTCAGGCATGGCGGGAAAAGCGGATGAGACGGAGTGGCTGGAAGCGGTGTTCGACCGACTGAAGGCCCTGACCGACCAGGCGATCGCGGTGGTCGCGGCCGCTGCGACGCCGACCGACGTGGCCGAGGCCGAGAAGCGGGCGCGAGCGGTCGGCGTTCTGGCGCGGACGGCCAAGGCGGTGGCGGCCCTGCGGTCGCGACCCGCCCGAAAGACCCTGGATGAGGACGAAATGAGCGAAGACGATCGTGATGTCAGCGACGCCGAACTGGCCGGGCTCCAGGCCGAATTCTTCGCCCGTGTCGATCATCTCGTCGCAGCTTTCGAGCGCAAGTCCCTTGCTGCTGGAGTTGATCGAGGGGCTGCCGCGCGAGGAGAAGGTCCGGGTGCTGCGGGCCTGGATCCGGGCGACGCCGAGGCTGAACGACGACCAGATCGCGCCGCGTGAGCCCGACTGGCGCACCTGGGTGCTGCTGGGCGGGCGGGGGTCGGGCAAGACCTTCGCTG
>DAIOID010000176.1:0-5371 GCA_036744355.1 Brevundimonas sp. | reverse complement strand
GCCTAGGCCACGTCCGCCGCGTCCGGCAGAGACTTGAGCCACTGCACCAGAACTTCGTGGCGGATGGGTCCGTCAGACATGGAGACGTCGCGCGGCGGCGACAGCGGCTCGACCTCGGACGGGGAATAGCCGAAGTGCGCCCGGAACTGGCGGCTGAAATGGGAGGGCGAGGCGAAGCCGTAGGCATAGGCGATGTCGGCGATGGTGGGCGTGGGGCCGCTTCTCTGCCGCAAGGCGCGGCGGGCATGATGCAGGCGCCGGTCCTGGATGTAGCGATTGACCCCGCCCTCCTCGTCAAAGGCGCGATAGAGGGAGGCCCGCGACACGCCCGCCGCCTTGGCCACGTCGTCGTTGGTGATCGTGGCCTCGCCCGCCGCCAGACGGGTTTCAATGAAGCCCTTGGCCTGACGCCGGACCGAGCGCTGCAGGGCCGCGACCTCGGACGGCGCCAGCCTCACCTCGAACCCCGTCATCCGCGCGGCGACCAGCAGGAGGGCCTGCATCGACGCTTCGACCTCGTCGTCCGTCAGGCTGGCGGCCAGTTCGTCCAGACTGGTCAGGTGGGCGGTCAGCAGGCGCGCGCCAGGCGCGTCCGGCGCGATGACCGCGCCATGGGCTTCTCGCCCCAGCAGACAGGCCGGCACCACCGCTCGCGGCGCGATCAGGGCGGTGAGGTCGATCCTCTCAATCCGGGACGTCGCCGGGAGCGACAGATCGCGCAGTTGGACGGCGCCGGGGGCGGCGCGGACCGACCGACCATCAGCGTCGCCGACCATCGCCGCCCGACTGACCGAAAGGTTGAGACCGTCCACGTCCGAGCGGCGCAATGTCGCAGGGGTTCGCGACAGAGTCTGGCGAACCGACAGCCCATAGCCGATGGCGCCGCTGTCGGTGGCGGTCGTGCGGGTCTTGTTGAAGAAGTGCCGCCGGTCATGGTCGCTGACGCCGGAGACCTCATAGAAGTCCGCCATTCCATAGACATAGCGCTCAAAAGCGTCCGGCACGGTCTGGGCTGAAATCTCCCAGGCAATCGAACGTGAGGCCATGGCGCCCTATCCCCAGGCGAAACAAGAGAGCGCCGACCCTAGCGATACTCACGACTCGGCGAAAATCCAAAACGGGGGCCCTGGCCCGCTCTTGCCTCAGCGTCCCAAATTCAGAGATTTCCAGACATTCCCAGCGTGAAGCCTGAACCCTACCCAGACACGGCGCGTGTGGAGGCGCGCATCGGACGCATTCCGCACCATGGGGGCCATCATGACCAGACGTTTGCGGGTCGCCTTTCTGGCGACGGCGATCATCCTCACGCCGACGGCCTCTAGCGCAGCGGCTCTGATAGACGCCCGCCTGACATCGCCAACGTCCGCAGACCTCGTCCAGCCCTCGCCGAGCGATGAGGATGCAAGCCCGGAGACGTTTCCGAGTCCGATCCACTGGGCCATGATCGCGGTCGGCGCCGCCTTTGCCGGCGCCGCCGTCTATATTCGACGCCGCCGCGGGTTCGACCTCGACTAGACCGGATCGGTCGGCTTGGGCTCGACGGGGTCCGGCGCGCGGGTGGCCTGGGCGGGTTCGTCCGGCAGGGGGATGAACTCCAGGGCGTCTTCGGCGGGCAGGCTCATGCGGCCCGCCTTCCAGTCGGCCTTGGCCTGGTCCATGCGGGGCTGGGACGAGGAGACGAAGTTCCACCAGATCAGGCGTTCGCCGACCGGCTCTCCGCCCAGGACCATGACGCTGGAGGGGGCGAGCGCGGTGACGGTCGGTTCGGCCTGGGCCGACAGGATCACCATCTGGCCCTCGTGGAAGGTGCGACCGTCGACCTCGATCGCGCCATTGGCCACGAACAGCGAGCGGTCGCTGTAACCGCCCTTGGCTTTCGGCGGCGGCGGCGCGGCGCGCACGCCCTCGGCCATCTCCCAGTGGACGTAGAAGAGCGGGGACTCGACCGGGGTGCCGGCCTTGGCGCCGAAGGCCTCGCCCGCCACCAGACGCGCGAACAGGCCGTTGTTCTCATAGGTGGGCTGGGCGTCCTCGCCCAGGTGGGTGAAGGAGGGGGCGATCTCTTCCTTTTCCAGCGGCAGGGCGACCCAGGCCTGCATGCCATGCATCTTGCCGCCCTGCGCCTTCTTCAGCGGATCGGTGCGTTCGGAATGAACGATGCCGGACCCGGCGGTCATCCAGTTCACCTCGCCGGGACGGATGGGCTGGGTGTAGCCCAAGTTGTCCCGGTGCATGATCTCGCCCTCGAACAGATAGGTCAGGGTCGAGAGGCCGATATGAGGGTGCGGCCGCACATTGATGGCGTCGGCGCCCGGCGCGAACTCGGCCGGGCCCATCTGATCCAGAAAGATGAAGGGGCCGACCATCCGGTGCGAATGGAAGGGCAGGACACGCCCGACCTCGAACCCGCCGAGATCTTTCCTGCGTGCGTCGATCACCAGTTCGATCATGCCGGCCTCCTTCTTGGCTTTGGCCGCTTAGCCGACGTGGGGCGTGATGATGCCCAGCGGCAGGGTGGTGACGTTCTTCACCCCGCGCGTGACGATGTGCGAGGCGCAGTCGGAGACGATGCCCAGGGTCAGCAGCTTGTCGCGCAGGAACTGGTCGAAGGCGTGCATGTCCGAGGTGATGATGCGCAGGACATAGTCCTCGCGGCCCGTGATGGTGGCGCACTGCACCACTTCCGGCCAGGTGGCGACGGCGGTTTCGAAGATGTCGAGGTTCTCGCGCGAGGGCAGGCTCAGCTTGACGATGGCGTAGACTTCGAAGTCCAGGCCTAGCAGACCCGCGTCCAGAAGCGTGACCCGCTTGCGTATCAGGCCAGAGTCCTCCAGTCTCTTGATCCGGCGCCAGCACGGCGAGGCCGACAGGCCCACGCGATCGGCGACCTCGGCGACCGACAGGCCGGCGTCCTGCTGCAGGATGTCGAGGATGCGGGCGTCGATAGGATCAAGTTCGTCGGCCAAAGGCGTTTCTCCAAAAGGGGATTTCACGCAATAAAATACCCCAAATCAGCATTTGGCAAGGGTATTTTTAGGAAGGCCAACAGACACACGCCATGCTATGCCCTCTTCCTAGAGGAAACGCGGACGGATTAACCGGACGGGACGCATGATGAAGAACACCCCTACCCTGTCGCTGCGCGTGCCGGAGCCTTCGGGCCGGCCGGGCGATGCGCCTGATTTCAGCCATCTGAAGCTCGACGCCGCCGGCGTCGTGACCCGCCCCGAGGTGTCGACCGCGCCCTATGACATGCGCGACCACGCCTTCCAGCTGGTGCGCGTTCTGGACGACGAAGGCCAGGCCGTGGGGCCGTGGAATCCCAAGCTGGATCCCGAAATCCTGCGTCGCGGCCTGAAGGCCATGATCCTGACGCGCGCCTTTGACGACCGGATGCACCGCGCCCACCGCCAGGGCAAGACCAGCTTCTACATGAAGTGCACCGGCGAAGAGGCCATCGCGGTCGCGCAAGGGATGATCCTGAGCCGCGAGGACATGGGCTTCCCCACCTATCGCCAGCAGGGCCTGCTGATCTCGCGCGGCTACCCGCTCGCGTCGATGATGAACCAGATCTATTCCAACGCCGCCGACCCGATCAAAGGCCGCCAGCTGCCGATCATGTATTCGGCCAAGGACTACGGCTTCTTCACCATCTCGGGCAACCTGGGCACCCAGTACGTCCAGGCCGTCGGCTGGGCCATGGCCAGCGCCGCCAAGGGCGACGACAAGATCGCCATCAGCTGGATCGGCGACGGCTCGACCGCCGAGAGCGACTTCCACTCGGCCCTGACCTTCGCTTCCGTCTATCGCGCGCCGGTCATCCTCAACATCGTCAACAACCAGTGGGCCATCAGCTCCTTCCAGGGCATCGCCGGCGGGCTCGAGACCACCTTCGCCTCCAAGGCCATCGGCTACGGCCTGCCGGCCCTGCGCGTCGACGGCAACGACTTCCTGGCCGTCTGGGCCGCGACCCAGTGGGCCGAGGAGCGCGCCCGCACCAACCAGGGCGCGACGGTGATCGAGCTGTTCACCTATCGCGGCGCCCCGCACTCGACCTCGGACGACCCCAGCCGCTACCGCCCCGGCGACGAGCACGAGAAGTGGCCGCTGGGCGACCCGCTGGAACGCCTGAAGCAGCACCTGATCGTCATCGGCGAATGGTCGGACGAGCAGCATGAAGCGGCCGAAAAGGACGCGGTCGAACAGGTCCGCGCCGCCGCCAGGGAATCCGAAGCCATCGGCACCCTGGGTCAGTCGCGCCCCAGCGTGAAGACCATGTTCGAGGAAGTCTTCGCCACCGAAGACTGGCGCCTGGTCGAGCAGCGTCGCGAGGTCGGAGTCTGAACATGACCACTGTCGCCCAAACCGCTCCCATGAACATGATCCAGGCCCTGAACTCGGCCCTGGACGTCAAGATGTCGGAAGACCCCAACGTCCTGTCGTTCGGCGAGGACGCCGGCTACTTCGGCGGCGTCTTCCGCGTCACCGACCAGCTGCAGCAGAAGCACGGCCTGACCCGCAGCTTTGACGCCCCCATCTCGGAAACCGGCATCGTCGGCGCCGCCATCGGCATGGCCGCCTACGGCCTGCGCCCCGTCGTCGAGATCCAGTTCGCCGACTACATCTATCCGGCCTACGACCAGATCGTCTCCGAAGCGGCCAAGATGCGCTACCGCTCGGGCGGTCAGTTCACCTCGCCGCTCACCATCCGCAGCCCCTACGGCGGCGGCATCTTCGGCGGTCAGACGCACAGCCAGTCGCCGGAAAGCCTTTTCACCCACATCGCGGGTCTGAAGGTCGTCATCCCCAGCAACCCCTATGACGCCAAGGGCCTGCTGACCGCCGCCATCGAGGACGACGATCCGGTCATCTTCTTCGAGCCCAAGCGACTCTACAACGGCCCCTTCGACGGCTGGCACGAAAAGCCGGTCAGCCCGTGGAAGGCCCAGGACCTGGCCCAGGTCCCGACCGGCAAATACGTCGAGCCGATCGGCAAGGCCCGCGTCATGCGCGAAGGCGCCGACGTCACCATCCTAGCCTACGGCACCATGGTCTGGGTCGCCCTGGCCGGCGCCGAGCACGCGGGCGTGGACGCCGAGGTCATCGACCTGCGCACCCTGGTGCCGCTGGACATCGAGACCATCGAAGCCTCGGTCAAGAAGACTGGTCGCTGCGTCATCGTGCATGAAGCGCCCAAGACCTCGGGCTTCGGCGGCGAGCTGTCGGCCCTGGTTCAGGAGCGCTGCTTCTATCATCTGGAAGCCCCCATCGCGCGCGTGACCGGCTGGGACACCCCCTACCCGCACGCCTTCGAGTGGGAATACTTCCCCGGCCCGCAACGCGTGGCCGACGCCCTGAAAGCCGTCATGTC
>DAIOID010000175.1:0-5372 GCA_036744355.1 Brevundimonas sp. | reverse complement strand
GTGCTCATCGCCGCGACCATCTGCTACTGGGCCAAATGAGTCCGGACCCTAGGGCTATCCGGCACCGCAGGAAGCTCAGTTGCTGAATGTCGCGCTCTTGGCGGTCCCGGCTCTTCGCTTCTCTACGGCCGGGATGACGAAGAAATCAGTGCATCCAATCCCTCGCGCCAGGTCGGGTATTTGGGCCGCCAGCCCAGTTCGGCCTTGGCGCGGGCGTTCGAGAGGCGCTTGGAGTCGTTGTAGAAGCGGCGCATGGCGTCCGACACCGACGGGTCGTCCAGCGACACCTCGGGCGGCAAAGGCAGGCCCAGGCGCGTCGCCGCTCCTGCCATGACCACGTCCGCCGGGGCCGGTTCGTCGTCGGCCAGGGTGTAGGCGCGGCCCGGATGGGGGCGGGCCATGGAGGCGAAGAAGCCGGCGACGGCGTCCTCGACATGGATGCGGTTGAACACCTGGCCGGGCTTCTTCACCAGCCGGGCCGTGCCGTCGCGCAGGCGGTCCAGCGGAGAACGGCCAGGACCATAGATGGCGGGCAGGCGAAAGATCTGGACCGTCAGACCCATGCCGCGTCCGGCGTCCAGCCAGTCCTGCTCTGCGCGGACGCGACGCGCGCCCTCCAGACTGGCGGCGTTCAACTCGTCGTCCTCGAAGGCCCAGCCGCCCGCCCGGTCGCCATAGACGGCGGTGGACGAGACATAGCCGATCCAGTCGGGATAGGCGCTGGAGGCTGCGAGGGCCGGGATCAGGGCCTTCAGGGCGGGGCAGCCTGCGCCGTCGGGCGCCGCGGTGATCAGGATGGCCGAGGCTTCGGCGACCGCGGCCTGCAGCGCCGCTGCGTCGGCGGGATCGACTGCGACGACGCCCGCCGCCGTCAGCTCCGCGCGCCGCGCCGGATCGCGCGAGGTGGCGCAGGCGCGGCCGCCGCGCCGGATCGCCTCGCGCGCCGCCTCAAGCCCCAGATAGCCGCCGCCGAAGACCAGCAGGGACAAGGCGGCAGGGGCAGGCTGGGTCATGGCTATCGGTTCAGGCGGTCTTGGCGACGTTCGGGGTGACGGACCCCTGAGACTGCAGCGCTTCGGCGCGCTTGTCGTTCCAGGCCGAGACGCAGGCGATCTTCGATCGGTCGGCGCGGTCGGCGTAGCGGCGGGCGATGTCGGTCACGTCGGCCATCAGGCCCTCGGCCAGGGTGATGGGCTTGAGGCCCAGGTCGCGGAACTGATCATTGGCGACGACCAGTTCGTTCTCGTCGGCCTCCTGACGCGGGTTGGGCACGTTGTGAACCTCAGCGCCGGTCATGTCGGCCACCATGCGGGCCAGGTCGCGGACGCGGCGGCTCTCGGTCATCTGGTTCAGGATCTTGACCCGGTCGCCGGATTTCGGCGGGTTCTTCAGCGCCAGCTCGACGCATCGCACCGTGTCCTGGATGTGGATGAAGGCCCGCGTCTGGCCGCCGGAGCCGTGCACCGTCAGCGGATAGCCGACTGCCGCCTGCATCAGGAAGCGGTTCAGCACCGTGCCGTAGTCGCCGTCATAGTCGAAGCGATTGATCAGGCGCTCGTCCTGCTTCGTCTCCTCGGTCTGGGCCCCCCAGACGATGCCCTGATGCAGGTCGGTGATCCGCAGGCCGTCGTTCTTGGCGTAGAACTGGAACAGCAGGGCGTCCTGCGTCTTGGTCATGTGATAGATGCTGCCCGGATTGGGCGGAAACAGGATTTCCTGCTCGGTCGGGCCGTGGTCGGTGTCCACCGTGACCTTCAGATAGCCCTCGGGAATGCGCAGCCCGGCGGTGGTGTAGCCATAGACCCCCATGGTCCCCAGGTGGGCCAGATGCACGTCCCGCCCGCTCTCGACGATGGCCGCCAGCAGGTGGTTCGTGGCGTTCAGGTTGTTGTCGACGGTGTAGAGCTTGTGCCGCGCCGACTTCATCGAATAGGGGGCGGCCCTTTGCTCGGCGAAGTGGACGACGCTGTCGGGCGCCCAGTCCTTGATCAGGGCCACCAGGCGGTCGAACTCCTTGCCCACCGTCATGTTGACGAAGTCGATGGCGCGGCCGCTGACCTCGCGCCATGCGTTGATGCGTTCGCCCATGGTGCGGATGGGGGTCAGGGACTGGACCTCCAGCTCGTTGTCGATGTTGCGGCGGCTGAGGTTGTCGACGATCAGCACCTCCCAGCCGCGCGCCGACAGGTGCAGGGCCGTGGGCCAGCCGCAGAAGCCGTCGCCGCCGAGAATGATCACCCGCATTGGTCGAACCTTGTGTCGTCTATCACTCCCTCCTGCCTAGCCGATGGCGCGGGCGGGCGGAAGCGGCTGGAGCGCGACTGCGTCGTTCAACGACGTCGCAGGCTGGCGCGGCGGCGGATGAGGCCGGGATGAAGCCTTCGCGACCGTGCCGCGTTCTCATTTCATGGCGGCACGCGGCGAACTGGACACCTATCAGGCCAAACGGAACTTCGGCGCCACGCCGGAGCCCAGGGGCCGCAAGGCGAAAGCTCGCCAGACCGGTCTGCGCTATATGGTCCAGCGCCACGCGGCGAGTCGCCTGCACTATGACTTCCGTATCGAACACGACGGGGTGCTGAAGTCCTGGGCTGTGACCAAGGCGCCCTCACGCGATCCCCACGTCAAAAGACTGGCGGTCGAGGTCGAGGACCATCCGCTCGACTACGGCGGCTTCGAGGGGATCATCCCGGCGGGCAACTACGGCGCCGGCACGGTGCAGCTGTGGGACGTCGGCGAGTGGGAGCCGCAGGACAAGGACCTGGATGCGGCCTTCAAGAAGGGCGTCGTAAAATTGACCCTCCACGGCGAGCGTCTGAAGGGCGGCTGGGCCCTGATCCGGCTCAAGTCGGATCGCGGCAAGCCCCAGAAAGCAGGAAAGCAGAGAGCCAACTGGTTGCTGGTCAAGGAGAAGGACGCTTACGCCGTCGAAGGCGAAGGCGACGCCCTGGCCGAGATCGACGCCTCAGTCGTCAGCGGGCGGAGCCTTGCTGAGATCGCTGAGGGCCCGGCGGTATGGACCGCGTCCAAACCGGCCGCCCGCAAATCGGCGCCACAACCCTCTGCCGCCGAGCCGAAACCTCTCGCCCAACCCCACGCCTTCGTACCGATCCAACTGTGCCAAGTCGCCGAGCACCCGCCTGCGAGGCCCGGCTGGGTGCACGAGATCAAGTTCGACGGCTATCGGCTTCAGGTCGCGACGGGCGGTGAGCGGGCGACCCTGCGCACCCGCAAGGGGCTGGACTGGAGCGACCGCTTTCCCGAGCTGGCCATCGACGCCGCCCATTGGCCTGACGCGGTAGTCGACGGCGAGCTGTGCGCCCTCGACAAGGACGGCCTGCCGGATTTTTCTGCGCTGCAAACCGCCATCGCCGAGGAGAAGACAGCCGGTCTGGTCTACTTTGCCTTCGACCTTTTGTTCGACGGCGCCGAGGACCTGCGCTCCTTGCCCCTGTCGCACCGTAAGGCGCGGCTTCAGGCCTGGTGCGACCGGGTGGCGAAATCTCACGCCAGACGCCTGCGCTACGCCGACCACTTCGCCGCCAAGGGCGAGGCGGTTCTGGAAAGCGCCTGCCGGATGGGACTGGAAGGCGTCATCTCCAAGAAACTGGACTCTCCCTATCGCTCCGGGCGATCAGCCGCCTGGGTCAAATCCAAGTGTCGTGGCCGGGACGAGGTGGTGATCGGCGGCTGGTCGTCAGAGGATGGAGCCCGTTTCCGCTCCCTGCTGGTCGGGGTGATGACCAAGGGCGGACTGCGCTATCTGGGCCGGGTCGGCACGGGCTATTCGGCGGCCCTCATGAAAACCCTGCTGCCCGCGCTGAAGGCCGCCTCCGTCGACCGCTCGCCCTTCATCTCCGCGCCCGAGGCGGACGATCAACTGCACTGGGTCGCTCCCGTCCTGGTCGCCGAGGTCGAACACGCGGGCTATTCCAAGGATGGCATCCTGCGTCAGGCCGCTTTCAAGGGTCTTCGCGAGGACAAGAGCCCCGCCGATGTCCTCGCCTCGCCGCAGCCGCCCTCCCTCGCAGCCAAGGCCGGCAGGATGGTCGTCGCGGGCGTGAGGGTCTCTCACCCCGACAAAATCCTATGGCCCGCGATGGGCGACCACGCCCCCGTTAGCAAGGCCGACCTGATCCTCTATTACGAGGCGGCGGCAGAACGCCTGCTGCCCCACATCCTCGACCGGCCGGTTTCCATCATCCGCGCACCCGACGGCATCGAAGGGCAGCGCTTCTTCCAGCGCCACGTCATGGCGGGTCGTCATCCGGGTCTGCGGGCGGTCGACGTAGGCGAAGGTCGGCCCTATGTCGCCGTCACCGACCTCAGCGGCTTGATCGCCATCGGCCAGGCGGGCGGGCTGGAGCTGCATCCCTGGGGCTGCAAGTCGGGCGATCCCGAGACCCCGGATCAGATCACCTTTGATCTCGATCCCGACGCGGGGCTCGACTTCGACGACGTGGTCGCCGCCGCCCATCTGTTGAAGCCTCGCCTCGAGACCCTGGGCCTGACCCCCTTCGTCAAGACCACCGGCGGCAAGGGCCTGCACGTGGTGGTTCCCATCAAGGCCGACGCCCGCAGCCGCATCGGATGGGATCAGGCCAAGGCCTTCGCCAAGGGCGTGTCGGAGGCGATGAAGGCTGAGCATCCCGACCGCTTCACCACCACCCTGTCGAAGAAGGCGCGGGGCGGAAAGATCTTCCTCGACTATCTGCGCAACGGCCGCGCCGCCACTGCCGTCGCGCCCTGGTCGCCGCGCGCCCGGCCCGGCGCGGGGATCGCCTGCCCGCTGTGTTGGACGCAGGTGAAGCCGGGACTGAATCCGACCGCCTTCAACCTTCTGACAGCCGCCGACCTGTTAAAGGCGCCCGATCCGTGGGCGGAGTTTCGTCGGGCGGCGACGGCGCTCAGACCAGGGCTGAAACGACTGGGCCTCTAACACCCGGCAGCAGATCGGCCTATTGCGGTATGGAAACGGAGACGGACATCATGGCGGGCCTCAAGGACAAGCGCGGCTTCATCGACAAGGACCGGCTGGACCTGTCCGAGCGTCAGGCCGTCGAATACTGGATGAAGCGCTGGGGCGTGACCAAGGACCAGATCACAACCGCTCACCGCAAGGTTGGCCGCATGACCAAGGACATCGCCGCCGAGCTGGGCAAGAAGCGCTGATCCCCGCCATACGTCAGGCGCTTTTTGATCATCGGCGTCCAGCCCGGCTTCAAGGCGCCGGACTGGCTGATCGCAGGCACTAACCCGTTTAGCCCGGCCCTGATCAGCGACCTGACCGCCGGCTCGTCATTGGACCGGTCGGGCGAGCTGGGCGCCCGGTTGTGGCGGCGCCACTTCAAACACGTGGTCCGTCCTACCGA
>DAIOID010000174.1:0-5467 GCA_036744355.1 Brevundimonas sp. | reverse complement strand
GAGACGATCCCAAGCTGGCGATCACCACGACGCCGCGGCCGATTGCGGCGCTGCGGCGGCTGCTGGCCGAGCCGGGGGTGGTGAAGGCGCGGCTGGCGACGGCGGCCAATGCGGACAATCTGGCGCCCGGTTTCCTGAGCCATCTGAAGGCCCTCTACGCCGGGACGCGGCTGGAGGCGCAGGAGATGGAGGGGCTGATCGTCGAGGCGGACGGCGCCCTGTTCCGGGCTGAGGATCTGGCCCGGGCGCGAGGAAACCGACCGGCGAAGTTCGAGCGGGTGGTGGTGGCGGTGGACCCGCCGGCCAGCGCCCACGGCGACGCCTGCGGCATCGTGGTCGCGGGGCGGAAGGACAAGACCGGCTATGTGCTGGCGGACCGATCGGCGCGGGGGCTGTCGCCCGCCGGGTGGGCGCAGCGCGTCGCCGAGACGGCGGCCGAGTTCGACGCCGACCTGGTGTTGGCCGAGGCCAATCAGGGCGGGGAGATGGTGCGGACCCTGCTGGGGCAGGCGGATTGCGAGGTTCAGATCAAGCTGGTCCACGCCAGCCGATCCAAGAAGGCGCGGGCCGAGCCGGTGGCGGCCCTCTATGAGCAGGGGCGGGTGGTCCACTGCGGGGGCTTCCCGGCGCTGGAGGAAGAGATGATGGCGCTGGGGAGCGAGACGCCGGGGGCGAAAAGCCCCGACCGGGCGGACGCCCTGGTGTGGGCGCTGACCCACCTGCTGCTGGCCGGGAAGACGCAGCCGAGGCTGCGGGCGCTGTGATCTGGTCCTTCTCCCACAAGGGGAGAAGGGTAAGAGATCATGGAGAACCACATGGATTGGCGACGACCGTTCGGTCGGCGGCGCGTGTCTGCGCCTGAAACCAAGGACAGCCGGGCGGGGCCGCTGATCGCCCTGACGGGGGCGGGCCGGGCGCGGTGGACGCCGCGGGACTATGCGCATCTGGCCGAGGAGGGGTTTGCGAAGAACGCCGTGGCCTATCGCTGCGTGCGGATGATCGCGGAGGCGGCGGCCTCGACGCCCTTGATCGTCATGGTCGGGGGCGTGCGGATGACGGATCATCCGCTGGCGCGGCTGCTGGCCAGGCCCAATCCCGAGCAGTCGGGCGGGGAGCTGATGGAAGCGCTGTACGGCGCGCTGCAGACGGCGGGCAACGCCTATGTCGAGGCGTCGGGGGACGCGGAAGGCGACGGCGTTCCTGATGAGCTGTGGGCGCTGCGGCCGGACCGGGTGAAGGTGGTGCCGGGCCGCGCGGGCTGGCCGGAGGCTTATGAGTATGCGGTGGGCGGGCAGGCGGTGCGGATCGGGCGGCATGGCGACGGCTGGTCGCCGGTCATGCACCTGAAGCTGTTTCACCCGACGGATGATCACTACGGGTTTTCTCCGCTGGAGGCGGCGGCCTTCGCCATCGACGTGCACAATGCTTCGGGGGCCTGGAACAAGGCGTTGCTGGACAATGCGGCGCGGCCGAGCGGGGCGCTGGTTTACGGGGCCAGGGACGGCGAGCGGCTGACCGGCGAGCAGTTCGAGGCGCTGAAGGCGGAGTTGGGCGAGGCCCATGCGGGAGCGCGGAACGCCGGGAGGCCGCTGCTGCTGGAAGGCGGGCTGGACTGGAAGCCGATGAGCCTGACGCCGCACGACATGGACTTCATCGCCGGCAAGCACGCGGCGGCGCGGGAGATCGCTCTGGCCTTCGGCGTGCCGCCGCAGCTGCTGGGGATACCGGGGGATGCGACCTACGCCAACTATCGCGAGGCCAACGCCGCCTTCTGGCGCGGGACGGTGATCCCGCTGGTGCGGAAGGCGGCGGGGGCGATGACGGGCTGGCTGGGCGGGCGGTTTACGGACTGCCGGATCGAGGCGGATCTGGACGCGGTCCCGGCCCTGCAGGTCGAGCGGGACGCGCTGTGGGCGCGGCTGAACGCGGCCAGCTTCCTGACGGACGAGGAGCGGCGAAGGATGGCGGGGGTGGGGGTGTGATGGAACAGGTGAAGAAGATCCCCGTCGCCCTGATCGCAGCCCTGCTGGTGCAGACCATTGGCGGGCTGATCTGGGCCGGGGGCGCGGCGGCGCGGATCGCGACGCTGGAGCAGCGCGTGGGCGAGCAGAGGCTGGTGGCCGAGCGGCTGGCGCGGGTGGAGGCCCAGGGCGAGGCGGTGCGCGCGACGGTGGACCGCATCGAGCGACGGCTGGAGGAGAAGTGATGCGAGATTATCGGATCCTCCCCTGCAGAGCGGGGGAGGGGGACCATCCGCAGGATGGTGGAGGGGGCGGAACGGCCCTGTACATTTCCAGCGATGGAGGTCGGGGCCTGTCGCTGAAGTCGAGCATGAGAGCCGCCCCCTCCACCGCTACGCGGTCCCCCTCCGCCGCAGGCGGGGGAGGATTGCTCTGGATCGAAGGCCATGCCTCGCTGTGGGGGGCGGCGGACCTGAACGGGGACGTGGTGGCGCGCGGCGCCTTTGCCGACAGCCTGGGGAAGACCGGCGCGGCGGGGGTGCGGATGCTGCATCAGCACGAGAGCCGGGCGGTGGTCGGGGTCTGGGACGAGATGGTCGAGGACGAGCGCGGCCTGAGGGTGCGCGGGCGCATCCACGACTGGTCGGCCGAGGCGCGTTACGCCCAGGCGCTGACGCGGGCGGGGGCGCTGGACGGGCTGTCCATCGGGTTTCGCGCGGCCAAGGCGCGGCGCGACGGGCGCTTGCGGGTGCTGGGCGCGGTGGAGCTGTGGGAGGTGTCGCTGGTGACGTTTCCGATGCTGCCGGGTGCGCGGTTCAGGCTGGCGGGTCTTTAGGGCTTTTCTCGCATAAGTGCGGGAACGCGACAGTGAGGTCTCACCCAGGAGGCTTTGACGGGGCAAATCCATCCCAGAAGCTCTAATGCTACGGAGTACTCCGCCAGCAGGTCACATTTGACAATTGGCTCATGGTGCCAGACCCGGTTCCGGAAGTCGGCGATCCGCTTAACGCTATGAGCTAGGTCGGCACGCGATTTTTCGGCAGGAAATGCCGGAAACGCCGAGTGAAGCCGTCCGCCCCAGATGGAAGGATTGAATCGCTTGTGAAGCAGTCCAGCCCAAAAGCCGAAGGAAAGCGTTGCGACTACCTGGCCTGTGGTGAGAGCTAACCGCCTGTTGCGAATTCGCTTCAGTGCGAGCTCGATGTCCTTCTCTGGGCCCGCGCCAACTACCTTTAGGAAGGCTGGCTCTTGCCACCATTCTTCACCGTAGAGCTTGATCAGAAGCGCATTAATTCGATTTCTCAAACCCACTTCAACAGATTGAATTGGTAGATGAAATGCTTCGCCGATCAAGGCATTCCATATGTAAAGCCGTAAGGCTCGCTCAACGTCAAAGCCAGCAGCGGTTAGGTAGGTGCCGATACGTTCATCGGACACGACGGGCCGTAGTTGGTCGATAAGACTTTGTTGAACTACGTTCGTCACTGTGCGTATAGACATCCAAGTGAGCCGGAACCCGTCACTGCCGTTGGCATACGATTCCGGACTGATAGAGCCCCGCGACAGCCGAAAGGCCCTCGCGGGGTTTCGCTTTTCAGACATATCAGCGTTTGTCTGAATGGGAATGTGGGAAGTTTCCCCACGCATTAGTGCCTGCTCGAAGGCAGGCGGATTTCAGATCCAATCAATCTTCAGCGCTGCGACGCTTGAAGCCGTTCGCCGCGCACTGCGCTGCGAACTCGACCGGCGACACCTGGTCGCCCAACCCGGAGAGAGCATGAAAGAGACCAAGACCGCCTCGGCTTCGCCCGAGGCGCGCGCCGCCCTGCATGAGATGATGGCGGCGTTCGAGGCGTTCAAAGGGGCCAATGACGCCCGTCTGGACGAGATCGAGAAGAAGGCGTCGGCGGATGCGCTGCTGGAGGAGAAGGTGGCGCGCATCGATCAGGCGGTGGCCGGGGCGCAGGCGCGTCTGGATCGCGCGCTGAGCGAGAGCCGTCGTCCGATGTTGGGCGGTGAGCCGCCGGCGGTCGTGGCGGCGCCGGAGGCCAAGGCGGCGTGGGACGGCTATATGAAGTCGGGTCAGTCGTATGGTCTGGAGCTGAAGGCGGGGCTTTCGTCGGCGTCGAACTCGGCGGGCTATGTCGTGCCGCCGGAGACGGAGCGGGCCATTGAGCGCCGTCTGATGGCGGGCAGCCCGATGCGCGAGATCGCCACGGTGCGCACGGTCGGTTCGGGCGTGTTCCGCAAGCCGGTCTCGACGGCGGGGGTGACCGCGGGCTGGGTGGCCGAGACGGCGGCCCGACCCGAGACGGATCCGGCCACCCTGGCGCTGCTCGAGTTCTCTTCTGCGGATCTCTACGCCTGTCCGGCGGCGACGCAGAGCCTGCTGGACGACGCCCTGATCGACCTGGACGAATGGCTGGCGGCCGAGGTCGAGGACGCCTTTGCGGCGCAGGAGACGGCGGCCTTCGTCAGCGGCGACGGGGTCAACAAGCCCAAGGGCTTCCTGGCCTATGCGACGGCGAGCGAAGGGACGCAGACCTGGGGCCAGATCGGCACGGTGGCCTCGGGTGCGGCGGGCGCTTTCGCCAGCAGCAATCCGGCGGACAAGCTGATCGACCTGATCTATGCGCCCAAGGCCCAGTATCGTCCGAACGGGCGCTTTGTCATGAACCGGCGCACGGTTTCGGCCGTGAGGAAGTTCAAGGACGCGGACGGGAACTACATCTGGTCGCCGGCGACGCGGCCGGGCGAGACGGCCAGCCTGCTGGGCTATCCGGTCACCGAGATCGAGACCATGCCGGATGTGGCGGCCAACAGCCTGTCGATCGCGTTCGGCGACTTTGCGCGCGGCTATCTGATCGTGGATCGGGCGGGGGTGCGGGTGCTGCGCGATCCCTATTCGGCCAAGCCCTATGTGCTGTTCTACACGACCAAGCGCGTGGGCGGCGGGGTGCAGAACTTCGACGCGATCAAGCTGATGAAGTTCGCGGCGAGCTGAATGAACTGACCCCTCTCCCCTTGCGGGAGAGGGAGGGGCCCGCCGCGTGAGCGGCGGGAGGGTGAGGGGTTGCACGGGCGGCAAGACCCCTCATCCGACCCCCTTTGGGGGGCCACCTTCTCCCACAAGGGGAGAAGGAAGAGGGAAACAGGAGATTTTAGCATGAGCGCACCCGTGAGCCTCACGGAGGCGAAGCTGTTCCTGCGCGTCGAGCATGAGGCGGAGGACGGGCTGATCCAGACCCTGATCGACGCCGCACGGGCGCGGGTGGAGGGGGAGGTGAGCCTGACCTCGACCTCCGCGGCGCCGCTGCGGCTGGCGGTGATGATGCTGGTGTTGCGGGCCTATGAGCGCGGCGAGGGCGAGATGAGCATGGCGCCGGTTGAGGGGTGGATCGCGCCCTATCGCGTGGTGCGGCTGTGAAGGTGATCGCGGGCCTGGTGCGGGCGGTGGAGGCGGAGACGCCCTATGGCGGGCGGGTGATCAGCTATGAGCCGGTCGG
>DAIOID010000173.1:0-5567 GCA_036744355.1 Brevundimonas sp. | reverse complement strand
AGCAGGTCGATGGCGGCGTCGCCGTTGGCGTGGACCTCGATCTGCCAGTCGTTCCTGAAGGCCAGCTCGACGGCGTCCAGGGCCTGTTGCTCGGTCACCGCCGGATAGCCCCGATAGGAGGCGGGCTTGCCCTCGGGCGGGATGTAGTAGGGCTGCGACAGCCAGGCGGTCTTGCCCTGGGGCGAGCCGTCAATGGTCAGCTTGACCCCGCCGATGCGGTATTTGCCGACGTAATTCTTGCGATACAGCGGCGTCGCCATGACGTCGGTCGAGGTCAGGATGTCGGGAAAGGACAGGATGTCGATGGGCAGCTCGCCACGCTCGGCCAGCATGGCCATCATGCGGCAGGTGTCGGTCGAGGAACGCCCGTCCTGGGCCGTCGTGTAGCCGAAGCTGGAGTAGAAGCGCGCGCCCTCGCGGATCATCTCGAGGTTGGCCTGAAGGTCCAGGCGGGTGAACAGGGCGCCCATGACCGTGAAGAGGGCGGTTTCCTCCATGACCCCGTTGGGCTGCTGCGAGCCGTCTTCGCGACGGAAGGCGCCGCCGTCAGGATCGGGCGTCGAGGCCGTTACGCCCGCCGCCGCCAAGGCTGCGCTGTTGGCCACGCCCAGATGGCCGGACTGGTGCATGAACAGGATCGGCACGCTGTCTGATATGGCGTCCAGTTCGATCCGCGTCGGATGGCGATGCTCCTTCAGCTGGGAGTCGTCATAGCCGAAGCCGATGACCAGCCGGGTGTCGCGAACCAGCTGTTCGTGGGCGTTCATCCAGTTGCGCGTGATGCGTTGCAGGGCCGGGATGTCGTCGCCCTGGCCGTCGGGCGCGGGCAGTAGGTTAGCGTAGCGCGCCTGCAGTCCGACCATGGAGACGTGGCCGTGGGGATCGAAGAAGCCCGGCAACAAGGTGCGGCCATCGAGGTTCACGGTGCGGGCGCCGCGCCCCGCCGCCGCGCGGGCGGCGTCCAGCGAACCCACGGCGACGATGACGCCGTTGCGCACCGCCACGGCCTCGGCGGCCGGCATGGCGTCGTCGATGGTCAGGATGGAGCCGCCGGTGAAGACGGTCGCCGAGGCGTCACGCGCGGTCTGGGCCATGCTGCGGCCTCCGATGAGGGAAGCGCCGGCGAGAGCGCCTGCGCCGGCCAGAAGGGTGCGGCGGCTGGTCGGGGGGACGAGCAGGGTCATGGACGCCTCATTCAGCTTAGTAGTTGGCGATCAGATTGATGTAGGCGCCGGTCCAGATGGGCGGATCGGCCACGATGGATTTCATACCGACCTGAGGGTTCGAGACCGAAAAGCCCGTGGTCAGGTACAGGTTCGGCGACACGACGCGAAAATATTCAAAATAGAGGTCGTCCGAGAGGTGGTGGCGTGTAACTCCGGTGATGGGGTTGTCGACGTCGTCGCCCTCGACGCGGGTCGCTTGGCCAAACTGGATCGGGCTGCGCAACTGGTCGGCTTCGATGCGGTGGATCCGGACCGTGAAGGTGTCGACCGGGGTCGGCGTGATGCTGGCGGCGACCTGCCAGGAGTTCACATTGGAGTTGATGAAGACCATCGACGACTTGGTGCCGGTCGACCAGGCCGAGGGGTTGCCCTCGTAATAGAGCGGGTCGAAGCGCTCCAGCCGGTCGGTGTCGGGATCGTCGCCGGAGAAGGTCTGATAGCCGAGGGTGAAGGTCGGCTTCCAGCGGTGCTCGGCGAAGGTATAGCCGACCTGGGCGCGGCCGGCCCAGGCGCGCATATTGATCCGGTCGTTCCGCTCATACGCCAGGTCCGCCGCCATGAAGGCGTTGGGCGCGCCCATGAGCGGCGAGCGGATATAGAGGTTGGCGAACTGCAGCCCGTCGCGGGCGCCGGGAATGATGCTGGGGATGCCGACCCCGCCAGGCGGGGCCTTGGGATAGGGGGCTTCGGATTCGAGCACCTTGCCCGCCGTCAGGCCGATGACGGCGTTGGGATTGGAGTCGTAGCGGAAGTCCACGCCCGCTAGCCGGTTGTGGCTGTCGTTGTCCGGCGATTCATTGGGGTCCAGATAGAAGGCCGTGCCCTTGAAACCGCCGTGGCTGACTTCGCCCAGGGCGGCGAAGGCCCAGGCCTTGCGCGGCCCTAGCTTCAGGGCGCCGCGCGAGAAGCCGCTGGAGCCGCCGGACTCGATCAGCATGCCCGTGCCGGCCTTGAAGGCGCGCGGGCCGACGGAGACGTCGACGGTGGTTTCATCGGCCTTGTAGCGCCAGCCGAGGTAGCCTTCCTCCAGCGTCACCCGCCCGGTGTCCCCGGCGTCGAACGCGTCGGTGCCGACGGTCATCGAGCTCACGGCCGACAGGCCGCCATAAAAGGTCGTGCGCGCGCCCGCGCGGTGTTCGAAGGTCAGGCCGGGCTTTACATAGGCCTCGAACCATTCGGCGTTGGGGTCGAAATCCGTGACACCGGCCACGGTCTCCGAGAAGCGCCAAAAGAGGTTGTGTTCGGCGACCAGATTGCCGCCAGCCTGCAGGTGCGCCCGCAGGGTGGTTCCGTCCTTGTCGTAGAGGATCATGCGGTCGTCGCTGGCGGCGCTCTGACCGCCTTCCTGAGCGGCCAGCGCGGGTGAAGCGGTCAAGGCAAGACCTGCAAAGAGGACCACGGCTCCAGGGCGTATGCGCATACGTCTGTCCTCTGCCCGGCCCTCGACCGTGGACGGTCCCGCTGACGCAACGTCGGGCCAAGATCGGAAGTTCCGCCATGCGGCGGAAATAAGGCGTCAGGTCGAGGCGTAACCGCCGTTCAGGGCGTAGCTGAAGCCGATGGGCAGGGCGGCGCGGAAAAGGGTGAAGAAGGCGGCCAGTTCGCCCAGGGTCGAGCGCGGCACGAAGATGATGTCGCCGCGGTGCAGGGTCACGACCTCGGCCCGGCGCGGGCGCAGGTCGATGGGGCGCATCATGCGAACGCCGCCGGGGCCGCGGCGGATCAGCGCGGCCTGGCTCGATCTGGCCGAGGGCAGGAAGCCGCCAGCCATGATGACGGCCTGATAGGCGTCGATGTCGCCCGGCATGTCGAACACGCCCGGATTGCGCACCTCGCCGTCGACCCAGACCTTGAGCGGGCCGGCCAGGCGCAGGGTGACCTCGACCTCGGGGCGGCGCAGCTGGGCGGTGTAGCCTTCGGCGATGTCGGCCTCCAGCTCAGCCAGGGTGCGGTCCGCCGCCATGACATGGCCCAGCAGGGGCAGGGAGACGCGGCCGTCGGGGCCGATCTTGAGCTGACGGGTCAGCTCGGTCGCGGTGGGCAGGGCGACCTCGATCTCGTCGCCGGGGAAGAGCAGGTATTCGGGGGCGACGTCCGTCCACGGCGCGAAGGTCAGATCGGCGGGCAGGGCGGCGCCGGGCGGGGGCGCGTCGCCGCGGCCGCTGGCGCAGCCCGCCAGGCCGGCGGCCAGGCCCATCAGGATAAGGCGGCGGTCAGGGGTCATGGGCGCGGCGGACAGCAATCGGTTTTCGAATGAAGGTGAAGCTGGACCCTTATGGGTAACGCACGGTTAACGCGGGTCCTTCAAGGGTAGCGCTGAACAGTTTCCTGGAATGGATTTCCTCGGCTCATGCGTCTGGCGTCTCGTGCAGCTGCCCGTCCCCGTTACGGCGTCCTCGACGTCGTGGCGCTGCTGTTCCGTGAGTTCTGGGTCATGCTGGCGGTCTTCGCCGTCCTGTTCGCTCTCGGCGCGGCGGCGGTGCTGACGCTGAAGAAGACCTATACCGCCGGGGCCAGCCTGTTCGTCGGCGTGGGCCAGGAATACGTCTATCAACCGCGCGTGGGAGCGACCGAGCGGTCCGCCCCGCCGACCGCAGCCGAAGTGGCGCAGTCGGAAGCGGCCATCCTGAACAGCGGCGAGGTCAAGCGCCGCGTGGTTCGGGCCATGGGCGTCGAGAGCTTCCAGGACGGCAAACCGTCCACGGCCAGCCCGGCCAAGCAGGAAGAGAGCGCGGTCCGCGCCGTCAGCGGCGGCCTGGAGGTGGTGGTGACGCCGCTGAGCCCGGTGATCGGCCTGCGCTATGAAAGCGATGATCCCAAGCTGTCGGCGGCGGTGCTGAACACGGTCATCGAGCAGTATCTGACCTATCGCCGCGAAGTCTTCCAGGACAAGGCCACCCCGGCCATCCAGAGCCAGCGGCGGGCCTTTGAGGACGAGCTGGCCACGGCGGACCAGGCCTATGAAGAGTTCTTGCGGACCAACAACATCGGCGACTTCGCCACGGCCAAGGCGACCCTGGCCGCCACCTATCAGTCGATCTTCGCCGAGCGGATGGCGGTGCAGGCCCAGCTGAACCAGGCGGCGCAGCGCCTGACGACCCTGGCGGGTCAACAGACGCGCACTCCGGCAGAGATCGCCTTGCAGCAGGACCTGAACATCTCGGCGCAGGATCAGATTTTGCAGCTGCGCACCCAGCGCGAGGACCTGCTGAGCCGCTATCAGGCCGACGCCCAGCCGGTGCGCGAGATCGAGACCCGTATCGCCCAGCTGCAGGCCTATGTCGGCACCGGCACGGCGGTCGGCGCCAAGGAGGTCCGCACCGGGCCGAACCCCGTCTGGGTCGAGCTGGAGACGACGCGGATCAACGCCCAGGCCGAGCGCGACGCCCTGGCGGCCCGTCTGGCGGTGCTGGATCGCCAGGTGACGGATCTGCGGGCGCGTCAGGCCCGCCTGACCGAGCTGGAGTCGCGCAACGCCACCCTGGCCGGCAATCGCGAGGTGCTGACCGCCTCGATCCGCGAATTCCAGCAGCGCGAGACCCAGAGCCGCGCCGACAACGAACTGGTCAAGGCGGGCGCCGACAACGTCACGGTGATCGAGCGCGCCCAGCCGCCGTCCAAGGGCAAGAGCCTGAAGGCGCCGCTGATGATCGCGGCCTTCCTGTTCGCCGGCTTCACGGCCCTGTGCGTGGGTCTGCTGCGGGTCTTCCTGCGACGCGGCTTCGCTCTGCCGTCGACCGCTAGCCGCACGCTGCAGATGCCGGTGCTGGCCGTAGCGCCGATGAAGGCGGGCTGACCCGGTTGAATGCGTCGGGCCATGCTAGGCTGGCGCTTCAATGATGAGCGCGTAACCGATTCGATGGTCGATCTGACGACGGAAATGGCGGGACTGTGGGCGGCGCTGGGACCGGCGCCGGCCCATCGCGGCCGCGTCATCCAGTTCGCCTCGGCCACGACCGGCGACGGGGTGTCGACGGTGGCGCGTGAGTGCGCTCGCCTGGCCGCCGTACGCGGTCGCAAGCCCGTGTGGCTGATCGACGGGGACCTGAGCCAGCAGGGGCAGATGGACGTGATCGCCTCGGAGCCCGAGCGTTTCGGCCGTCTGGCGGCGCCGGTCCAGGCCTCGCCGGACGGCACGGCCTTTTACGCGGTGACTCCGCCGATGCGTGGCCGTGACGGCCTGCCGGTCAAGCCGGCGCGCCTGATGACCGCACGGGCCTGTCTGGGCGGACGGCTGTTCGTCACCCGGTTCCACACCGAGCTGTTGCGCGCCGGCCAGCGGGTCGAGCCGGTGGGCGAGGCGCGCTACTGGACGGCCTTGCGCGCCCACGCCGACACGGT
>DAIOID010000172.1:0-5647 GCA_036744355.1 Brevundimonas sp. | reverse complement strand
CCAGCGGCGCCAGGGTCAGTTGCTCGAAGCCGTGCATCGGCCGCTCGCCGCCCGGCACCGGCGTCGGGGCGGTCACGACCTGCAGGGTCTCGATGCGGATACCCCACTCGCCCTCGCGGTAATAGCCCGGCTCGTTCGACAGGATCATGCCGGTCAGCAACGGCTGGGTGTTGACGTAGGGGGCGATGCGCTGCGGCCCCTCATGCACGCCCAGATAGGAGCCGACGCCGTGGCCGGTGCCGTGATCGAAGTCAAAGCCCGCGTTCCACAAAGGCTGGCGCGCCACGGCGTCCAGCTGATGCCCCGTCGTCCCGGCGGGGAAGCGGATCACCGCCATGGCGATGTGGCCCTTCAGGACCAGGGTGAACATGCGGCGCTGATCCGCCGTGCCCTCGCCGATGGCCATGGTGCGGGTCACGTCCGTGGTCCCGTCCAGATACTGACCGCCGCCGTCCACCAGCAGCAGCGAACCCGCCTCCATCGGCCGAATCTTGGCCCCGACAGGCTTGTAGTGCGGCAGGGCGCCGTTCGGCCCGACGCCGGCGATGGTGTCGAAGGACAGGTCCTTCAGCATCCCGGTGGCCTCGCGGAAGCCCTCCAGCGCCTCGACCACCGCCCGTTCGTCCGGCAGCTCCTTCTGGGCCACCGTATCAACCCAATGCAGGAAGCGGGTCAGGGCCGCGCCGTCGCGGATATGCGCCTGACGGCTGCCCTCGATCTCGACGTCGTTCTTCTGGGCCCGCGGCAGGGCGCAGGGGTCCATGCCGCGCACGATGCTGGCGCCCGCCTGCTCCAGACGGTCGAAATACCAGGCCGAGGACACCGCCGGATCGATCAGCACCTTGTGCCCCGACAGGGCGTCCAAGGCCACGGGCAGCGCCTCGGGCGCCTCCAGCGTCACGGCGTCGCCCAGCCAGCCAGGCAGTTCGTTGGTGACCTTGGCGGGATCGAGGAAGACCTTGGCCGTGCCGTCGGCCTTCACCACCGCCTGTCCCAGCGGCAGGGGCGTGCGGATCACGTCGCCGCCGCGAATGTTGAACAGCCAGGCCAGAGATGACGGCGAAGTCAGCACGGCGACGTCCGCGCCCTTGGCGGCGATGGCCTGACCGATGCGGGCGCGCTTGGAGGCGGCGTTCTCGCCGGTATAGCGGTCCTCGTGCGGAACCACCGGCGCCTGCGGCTGGGCCGGGCGGGCGTCGCCCCAGGCCAGATCGATGGGGTTGGGCTCGACCGCCTTCAGGGTCGCCCCGGCCTTCTCGACCGCCGCGCGCAGGGTCGCCAGGGCGTCGGGGCTGTGCAGGCGCGGATCATAGCCGACGACCGAACCGGCGCTGAGGGTCTCCAGCCAGGCGGCCAGCTTGTTCAGTTCGACCCGCTCGAACAGGGCCGCATCCGTCTGGGCCTTGGCCTGCACCGTATAGCGGCCGTCGACGAAGACCGCCGCACGGTCCATCAGCACCACGCCCGCCCCGGCCGAGCCGGTGAAGCCGCTGACCCAGGCCAGACGCTCGCTGGCGTCGGGCAGGTATTCGTTCTGATGCTCGTCCTCGTGCGGGACCAGCAGGCCGTCGAGGCCCTGCTTGGCCATCTCGGCGCGCAGCAGAGGCAGGTGCCTGGCCCCGAAGGACGGATCGGTGGTTTCGTCGAATGTCTGGCGCATGAAAGCATCCGTATCATCTCCCTCCCCTTCATGGGGAGGGTGGTCGCGCAGCGACCGGGTGGGGAGGGCCAGGCGATGCCGGGCGTGACGCTTGATCAGCCGAAGCGCCCCACCCGACCTCGCCTGTCTGCTCGGTCACCCTCCCCAGAAAGAGGAGGGAGAATTTTGCGCCGCCTACTTCTTGCGCAGTTGCAGCGCGCTCCACGCGTCATGATGGATCGTCTGCTCGACCACGAAGCCCAGCGGCAGATAGGCCTCCAGAATCCGCTCTTCCTGCGTGCGCAGCAGACCCGACAGGATGGCGACTCCGCCCGTCTTCAGTGCAGCCGCGATCTCGGGCGCCAGAAACACCAGGGGCGCGGCCAGGATGTTGGCGAAGACCAGATCATAGGGCGCATGCTGGGCGATGCGCGCATCGCTCAAACCGTCGGCGAAATAGAACTCGCACCTGGCGTCGTTGATCTGGGCGTTCTCGTTGGCGATGCGGGCCGAGGGCTCGTCGATGTCGGTGCCGACGGCGATGGGCGAACCCGTCTTGGCCGCCGCAATGGCCAGCACGCCCGTGCCGCAGCCGACGTCCAGCACCTTCTCGAAGCGCTCGGTCGCCAGCAGATTGTCGAAGGCTTCCAGGCAGCCGACCGTCGTTCCGTGGTGGCCGGTGCCGAAGGCGGCGCCCGCGTCGATCTTCAGATTGACCCGGCCCTCGGGGATCTTGCCCTGGTCGTGCGCGCCGTAGACGAAGAAGCGTCCCGCCTCGACCGGCGGCAGACCCGACAGGCTCATGGCCAGCCAGTCGGCGTCGGCCAGCTTCTCGACGACGACCTCCAGACCCGGCGTCGCGCGCAGGATCTCGGCGATGCCTTCGGCCTCATCGTCGGTCGTCGGGAAGGCGTCGATGCGCCAGATTGCCTTGTCCTCATCCTCTTCCAGGATCGAGTAGGTCGCGTTTTCCAGCATGGGGTTGGCGTCGATCAAGGCGGCGGCGGCTTCGGCCGGGGCGCGATCGCCGCGTGCGATCACCTGAACTGCGGACTCGGACATTTCTCAAACACCGTTATTATGACGAATCGCAACGCGTGCGGGCGTACGGAATGCCCGTGTCCATCTAGGGGTCGGGGTATCCATGGCTAAAGCACCGTCTGAGTCGAAATCTGCTGCACCGAAAGCGGCGCCTGCCGCTTCCAAGCCGAAACCGGCGGCAAAGTCGAGCGCTGCGGCGCCCAAGGCCGCTGCAAAACCGAAGGCCGCGCCGAAAACCGCCGCGCCCAAGGCGACCGCCGCCAAGCCCGCTGCCGCCAAGACAGCCGCTCCGAAGGCTGCGGCGAAACCCGCCGCCAAGGCTCCGACTGTAAAGGCCGCTGCAAAACCGGCGACAAAGGCTGCAGCGCCCAAGGCCGCTCCGAAGGCCGCCGCCAAGCCCGCCGCGCCGAAGAAGGCCGCGGCTCCGAAGGCCGCCGCAAAGCCGGTCGAGGCGCCCAAGCCCGCCGTCGCTCCCGTGGCCGCCGCTCCGGCTGCTCCCGCCCCGGATCCGACGCCCGCTCCGGCCGCCGCCGCTCCCGCACCGGCCGAAGCGCCCAAGCCCGCGCCCGCTCCGCAGCCGGCGCCCGCCGCCGCTGCGCCTCAGCCCGAAAAGAAAAAGGGCTTCTTCGCTCGCCTGTTCGGCTGGTGATCGCCTGAAACGACAAAAGGCCGGAGGGTTCGCCCCTCCGGCCTTTTTCGTGCGTGCTTTCCAGAGAAATCCCTGGAAGCTCAGCCTTAGTCCTGCGGCAGGTCTTCGGCGAGGATCGCCATCTCGAACATGAACGAGCCGGCCTCGTCCTCGTCCTCGAACACCACGCCGATGAACTCGTCATCGACATAGACTTCGGCGGAGTCGGCGACCTTGCGGGCCTTCACCTTGATGCCGCCGTGGTTGAAGGTGCGCTTCAGGTGCGTCTCGACGCGCTTCAGATCAGATTCTTTCACGGGGTAGCCTCGTTGGTGTCGTTGACGGCGGAACCTAGAGAAGCCGCCCCCTGATGGGAAGCCCGCGTATCGGGCGTCCACAGGCAGCAACCTCAGATCACATAGTCATAGGCGATGTCGGCGAGCGTATGATCCATCGTCCGCGCGGGCGCCGCGTCGGTCGGACAGGCCACCACCTTCGCCGGCACCCCGGCCACGGTGCAGCCGGCTGGAACCGGCTTCAGCACCACCGAGCCCGAGGCCACCTTGGCGTAGTCGCCGACCTGGATATTGCCCAGGACCTTGGCCCCGGCCCCCAGCAGGACGCCGCGCCCGATCTTGGGGTGACGGTCGCCGCGCTCGGCCCCGGTCCCGCCCAGGGTCACGGCGTGCAACATGGACACCTCGTCGCCGACCACCGCCGTCTCGCCGATGACGATGCCGGTGCCGTGGTCGATGAAGACGCCCGAGCCGATCCGCGCCGCCGGGTGGATGTCCATCTGGAACAGTTCCGAAATCCGGCTCTGGAAGTGGAAGGCCAGGGTGTCGCGCCCCTGCCCCCACAGCCAGTGCGCCACGCGCCACGCCTGCAGCGCCTGGAACCCCTTGAAATACATGAAGGGCTGCAACAGCGACCGGATCGCCGGGTCGCGGTCCTGCACCGCTTTCAGATCGACCTCGGCCGCCGCCACAATGCCGGGATCAGCGGCGAAGGCGGACAGGGCCACCTCGCGCAGCGTCATGGCCCCCAGCTCCGCATCGCCCAGCTTGCGCGCGATCTGGAAGCTCAGCGCGCCCGCCAGATCGTCATGCGCCAGCACCACCGCATTCATCTGCGAGGCCAGGCGCGGCTCCTCGCGCGCGGCGTCCTCGGCTGCGACGCGCAGTTGCGACCACAGGTCGGGCTGTTGCGGCACGATTTCCAGCTTGGCCATCGGCCCTCCGTTCTCTGGCGGCGATTCTACGCCCCCAGCATGGCCTGCGCCAGCGCGGCGGGCAGCTCGCCTTCGCAGGCCATATGGTAGGCCTTGTAGGCCGTCGCCACCGTCAGCCCGTCGCGCACCGCACCGCGCTCGATTTCGCGCAACAGCTCGCGGAAAGGCGCCCGCGCCACCACGATCACCTCGGTCGGGTCAGGGTCCACTGGAACCGCGCTCAGCCCCCAGGCCACCCAGGTCATGGCCCGCTCGTCGGTGATCGAGTTGGACAGGTCCAGATCCAGCGCCGCGCGCCAGTGCTCCGCCGCCAGCCCCGCCTCCTCGGCCAGTTCGCGACGCACGGCGTCGAACGGGTCCTCGTCCATCGGCGCCCCGCCTTCCGGCATCTCCCAAGAATAGCGCATCAGGGTGAAGCGGTGCTGCCCCACCAGGGTCACCGTCCCGTCCTCATGCAGCGGCAGGACCCCCGTCCCGACGTTCCTGGGCCGCATGACGGTATAGTCGGCGACCGCCCCGGTCGGCGCCGTGGCCGGGTGCCGCGTCACGGTCATCCACGGCGTGTCGATCAGGACCGTCTCGCCCTGACTGACCCATTTCGGCGTCTCGGGCAGTTGCTCCGCCCAGCGCGGCTTGATGTCGGGAATATCGTGCATCCCTCCGCTATGGCGCCGGGCGCTGCGAAATCCTAGCTAGACGGCATGACCGATCTCAGCGCCGCCCTGCCCCTGCCTGTCCGTTCGGACGAAGTTCTGGCCCGTCTGGCCGCCCGCCGCTCGGCCTCGGCCCAGTTGCTCGCCGCCCCCGGCCCGTCCGAGGCCGAGATCGAGCAGATCCTGCACCTGGGCGCCCGCACCCCCGACCACGGCAAGCTCTTCCCCTGGCGCTTCGTGGTGCTGGGTCCGCAGAGCCGCACCGAACTGTCCGAAGCCCTCGCCGTCCTGGCCGAGAGCCAGGGCCGCGCCGACAAGGACCTGGCCGTCCTCGCCAAGCTGGCCAATCCCCCCCTGACCATCATGGTCGTCTCGACGCCGATCCAGGGCCACAAGGTCCCGGTCTGGGAGCAGCAGCTGTCCGCCGGCGCCGTCTGCATGAACCTGGAACACGC
>DAIOID010000171.1:0-5725 GCA_036744355.1 Brevundimonas sp. | reverse complement strand
GGGGCGTTCAGGCCGGTGCCGACGGCGGTGCCGCCCTGGGCCAGTTCCATCAGCTTGGGCAGGGTCTGCTCGATGCGCTCGATGCCATTGGCAACCTGTTGGGCATAGCCGCCGAACTCCTGACCCAGCGTCAGGGGGGTGGCATCCTGGGTGTGGGTGCGGCCGATCTTGATGATGTGGGCCCAGGCCTTGGACTTGGCGTCCAGGGCGGCGTGCAGGTGCTTCAGCGCCGGCAGCAAGTCATTGACCACCTGCTCGGCGCAGGCGACGTGCATGGCCGTGGGATAGGTGTCGTTCGACGACTGGCTCATGTTGACGTGGTCGTTGGGGTGGACCGGCTTCTTGGATCCCATCTCGCCGCCCAGCATCTCGATGGCGCGGTTCGAGATCACCTCGTTGGCGTTCATGTTCGACTGGGTGCCCGAACCCGTCTGCCAGACGACCAGGGGGAAGTGGTCGTTCAGCTTGCCTTCGATCACCTCATTGGCGGCGGCGATGATGGCCTCGGCCAGCTTGGCGTCCAGCTTGCCCAGGTCCCGGTTAGTCTCTGCGGCGGCGCGCTTGACGATGCCCAGGGCGCGGACAACGGGCAGGGGCTGCTTTTCCCAGCCGATCTTGAAGTTGCCGAGCGAGCGCTGGGCCTGTGCGCCCCAATAGCGATCAGCGGCGACCTCGATGGGGCCGAAGGTGTCGGTTTCAATGCGGACGTTGCTCATCGCGGGCTCGTTCTCAGACGTGGCGGGAAGATGCCGGGCGGTGTAGCACGCAGACACGGCGGGGCAAGGCGGCCCGACCATTGGCTAAGAGAACGAGGCGCGCGTGGAAGGCTGGATCGGTACGGGAAAGGTGCGCGGGCGCGAGGTCGGCGACACGGTGGAAATCACCATCGACGGCCTGACCACCCAGGCCAAATACTACAAGCCGCTGGCCTATGAATTCTTCCGCAAGGAATGGACGGCGCGCCCAGCCTGGGGCGACTACGTCGTCGAGATCACCATGGAGCATGTCGGCGACGCGCCGTGGATGGACCTCGACAACCTGGCCAAGGCCCTGCTGGACACCATCAAGGGCTATCTGTTCCACGACGACAGCCAGGTGGCGCGGCTGCTGGTCGAGCGCCACGAGGGCGAACGCGAGCGGATCATGATCCGCGTTTTTCCACGAAAATAGGCAAAGAAAAACGCCGGAGCTTTCGCCCCCGCGTTTCCCTTTCAGCTTGTAGCCGTTGATCAGCCGCGCTGTTCGATCGGCACGTAATCGCGTTGCGTCGGGCCGGTGTAGAGCTGACGCGGGCGACCGATCTTCTGGGTCGGGTCCGACATCATTTCCTGCCACTGCGAGATCCAGCCGACGGTGCGCGCCAGGGCGAACAGGACGGTGAACATGGTGGTCGGGAAGCCCATCGCCGACAGGGTGATGCCCGAATAGAAGTCGACGTTCGGGAACAGCTTGCGCGAGGTGAAGTACTCGTCCGACAGGGCGACGCGTTCCAGTTCCTTGGCGACCTGGAACAGCGGGTCATTCTCGCGGCCGGTGGCGGCCAGCACTTCGTAGGCCGACTGCTGCATGACCTTGGCGCGCGGATCGTAGTTCTTGTACACGCGGTGACCGAAGCCCATCAGCTTGTACTTACGGTCCTTAACGCCCTGAATGAACTCGGGAATACGGTCCGGCGTACCGATTTCCTTGAGCATGTTCAGCGCTTCTTCGTTGGCGCCGCCGTGCGACGGGCCCCACAGGCAGGCGATGCCGGCGGCGATACAGGCGAACGGGTTGGCGCCCGACGAACCGGCCAGACGGACGGTCGAGGTCGACGCGTTCTGCTCGTGGTCGGCGTGCAGGGTGAAGATGCGGTCCATGGCGCGAACCAGGGCCGGGTCGACCACATAGTCCTCGGCCGGAACGGCGAAGCACATGCGCAAGAAGTTCTCGGCGTACGACAGGTCGTTGCGCGGCGAGATGAAGGGCTGGCCGACGTGGTACTTGTAGGCGCGCGCAGCGATGGTCGGCATCTTGGCGATCAGGCGGATGGCCGAGATGTCGCGCTGCACCGGATCATGGATGTCCAGGCTGTCGTGATAGAAGGCCGACAGGGCGCCGACGGTGCCGACCATGATCGACATGGGGTGGGCGTCGCGGCGGAAGCCTTCGAAGAAGCGGTCGAATTGGGCGTGCAGCATGGTGTGCCGCGTGACGCTCTGCTCGAACTTCTCGTACTGGGCGGCGGTCGGCAGTTCGCCGTGCAGCAGCAGGTGGCAGACCTCGATGAAGTTGGACTTTTCGGCCAGCTGGTCGATCGGATAGCCGCGGTGCAGCAGCACGCCGGCGTCGCCGTCGATGTAGGTCAGGGCCGATTCGCACGAGGCCGTCGAGGTGAAGCCCGGGTCGAAGGTGAAGGCGCCGGTCGCGCCGTACAGCTTGCGGATGTCGATGACGTCCGGTCCGGTCGAGCCCGCGAGGACGGGAAGTTCGACGTTCTTGTCGCCGTAGGTGAAGGTCGCCGTGCCGGCGGGTTTCGCTTGTTCAGTCATCTAAGCCCCTTTTGTTTTCCTTCGACCGGGCGCGGGGAGGCGTCGGCCTGCGTGGTTATGGGTGTTCACTTAGTCTGTTGCAGCGCATCATCCAAGCGCCCCAGACCTTCGTCGCGTCCCAGCGCTGCAAGAATCCGCGCGATATCGGGCGATACGGAACCGCCGGTCAGAGCGCCACGCATGGAAGGTCCAATTTTTCCGAAGCCTACGCCTTCTTCCTCAGCAAAAGCCTTAAGTTCAGCTTCAAGGGCGAAAACGTCCCAGCTCTGGAAAAGCCGGAGCCGTTCACGGAGTCGTGAAATACGCTCGCCGCCGTCGCCGGTCAGCAGGCCGCGGGTTTTCTCGTCGAGCGCGAGCGGTCGCGCCTTCAGCACGAATTCGGTCTGGGCGACCAGTTCCACGATGGTCTTGGCCCGGTCCTTGACGAAGGGCATGGCGCGCAACAGGCGGGCCTCGTCGTCGGGTTGCAGGGCGCGGCCGGCGGCCAGGTGGGCGTCCAGCGTCAGCTTGGCCAGGCGATCATCGTCGGCCAGGCGGATCCAGTGGGCGTTGACGTGGGCCAGCTTGTCGAAGTCGAGGCGGGCGGGCGCCTTGCCGATGCCGGGCAGGTCGAACCATTCGATGGCCTGCTCGTCGCTGAACAGCTCGTGATCGCCGTGGGCCCAGCCCAGACGCGCCAGATAGTTGCGCATGGCCTCGGGCAGGTAGCCCATCTCGGCGTACTCGTGCACCGCCTGGGCGCCGTGGCGCTTCGACAGCTTGGCGCCGTCGGGGCCGTGGATCAGCGGGATGTGAGCGAAGGTCGGTCGGGTCCAGCCAAGCGCGTCATAGATCAGGCTCTGACGGGCAGCGTTGTTCAGATGGTCGTCACCGCGAATGACATGGGTCACGCCCATGTCGTGGTCGTCCACCACCACGGCCAGATTGTAGGTCGGGGCGCCGTCCGAGCGGACGATGACCAGATCGTCCAGCGACGAGGATTCCCAGCGCACGCTGCCTTGCACCGCGTCATCGACGGTCACCGCCTGATCCAGGGGGCGGCGGAAGCGGATGGTGGAGGGCTTGGCCAGGTCGTCGACGGTCGGCTCGCGGTCGCGCCAGGGCGAGACGAAGTCGCGGCCCTCGGCCTTGGCGGCGTCACGCAGGGCGTTGGTTTCGTCGGCGGTCAGGAAGTCGCGATAGGCATGGCCCGAGGCCAGCAGCTGCTCGGCGACCTCGCGGTGACGGTCGGCGCGGGCGAACTGGAAGACGGGCTCCTCGTCGCCGAACAGCTCCAGCCAGGACAGACCGTCGAAGATGGCTTTTACAGCGTCGTCGGTCGAACGCTCGCGGTCCGTGTCCTCGACGCGGATCAGGAATTTCCCGCCCCGGCTCCTGGCGTAGAGCCAGTTGAATAACGCGGTTCTCGCCCCGCCGATATGCAGGTAGCCTGTGGGCGAGGGGGCGAAGCGGGTGACGACAGTCGAGGAAGGGGAGGTCATTCAGGAAGGGTCCGTTGCGGAGGCCCTTATACGCCCGCGCGCGCCAAAGCGAAGCCTTGCCGCAAGGGTTCTTGAGGCCCTGCGCGATGAAGTCGCGGATCAGACGGATCGGTGGCGGTTGTGGGCGCCGGTCTTCTTCGGCGGCGGCTGCGCGGCCTATTTCACTTTGAGGAGCGAACCGGCGGGGTGGCCGTTGATGGTCGCGACTGTGCTGACCGGTGGGGCTTGGCTGGCAGCGCGGCGGTTCGGGCTGGCGCGGCGCTGGACGTTGATCCTGCTGATGCTGGCCTGTCTGTGCGGCGGGGCGGCGGTGGCCAAGCTGCGGACCGAGGCGGTCAGCGGGCCGATCACGCCGGCCCTGGCCGAGTCGACCGTCGTCGAGGCCTGGGTCATGGACGTCGACAGTGCCGGCGAGCGCGGCGCGCGAATCGTCGTGGCGCCGGTGCGGATCAGGGGGCTGGCGCCCGAGGCGACGCCGATGCGGCTGCGGGCCACGGTGCGCGGCGAGCCGCCGGCGCCGGGCGAGGCGGTGCGGCTGTTTGGCATTCTGAACCCGCCGCCGTCGCCGGCCAGTCCGGGGGCCTATGACTTTGGCCGCAACGCCTATTTCCAGGGCATGGGCGGCACGCTGTTCGCCCTGGGCCAAACGCGGCCGACCGCACTGCCAGAGCCGCCGTGGCGGGTGCGGCTGGCGATGAAGATCAATTCGGCGCGCTATGCCCTGGCGCAGCGGATCGTGGCGCGGCTGGGCGAGCGGACCGGCGGGATCGCCGCCGCCATGACCACGGGACATGAGACCTGGATCGGGCGCGAGGATCTGGACGCGATGCGCGATTCCGTGCTGGCGCACATTCTGTCGATCTCGGGTTTGCACATGGCTATCGTCGGGGGCTTCGTCTTCTTCGCCGTGCGACTGGGGGTGGCGGCCTGGCCGTGGCTGGCGCTGCGGGTGTCGGGCAAGAAGGTGGCGTCGGTCGCGGGGCTGATCGCGGTCGGGACCTATCTGGTGGTGTCCGGCGCACCGCCACCGGCGGAGCGGGCGGCGATCACGGCCTCCATCGCCTTTGTCGCCATCCTACTGGATCGTCAGGCGGTGACCATGCACGCCCTGGCGGTCGCGGCCTTCGCGGTGCTGTTACTGCAGCCCGAGGCCATAGTCACGCCGGGGTTCCAGATGTCGTTCGCGGCGACGGCGGCTCTGGTGGCTCTGGTCGAAGTCTGGCCGCGCCGGATCAAGGAGATTTCGGCGCCCTGGCCCATTGTGGCGGCGCAACGGTTGGGCAGTTGGCTGCTGGTCGCCTGCACCGCCAGTCTGGTGGCGGGTATGGCGACCGGCCCCTTCGCCATGCAGCATTTCAACCGCACCGCCATGTACGGTCTGGTCGCCAACCTGGGCACGGCGCCGATCGCGGACTTTATCCTGATGCCGACGCTGGCGCTGGGCGCGGCGCTGGAGCCCTTGGGGCTGGGCGCACCCTTTCTGTGGCTGGCGGGCAAGGGCGTCGATCTGATGCTCGCCATCGGCCACTGGACGGCGGGGTTGCCGGGGGCGGTGCGGACCATAGCCAGCGCGCCGGCGGCGGCCCTGCCGGTCGCCTTCCTCGGCATCCTTTTCATATGTCTCTGGCGCGGGCGGTTGCGCTGGCTGGGTCTGCCCTTGGCGGCGGCTGTGCTGATCTGGCCGCGCCCGGCGGCGCCGGATCTGTGGATCGG
>DAIOID010000170.1:3547-5738 GCA_036744355.1 Brevundimonas sp. | reverse complement strand
GGCGGCGAAAGCCGCGTCATTAGCGCCCATCCGGGTCACTACCTGGAGCCGCAGTTCTCGCCGGACGGTCAGACCGTCGTCTATCGCACCTCCAGCGACGGCTTCCTGCGCACCGCCCTGTGGAGCCGCGAGCCGGGCGTCTATCGCACCTCGGTGCGCGGCGGCGAGCCGACCCTGATCACCGACGAGGGCTCCAACCCGCAGTTCGGCGCCCGCAACGACCGCGTCTTCCTGACCGCCCGTGACGGCGACAAGCGCGTGCTGAAATCGGTCAACCTGTCGGGCGACGACGAGCGCACCCACCTGAGCAGCGAATGGGCGGCCGAGTTCTCGGTCTCGCCGGACGAGCACTGGGTGGCCTGGACCGAGCGCTTCAACGCCTATGTGACGCCCTTCGTCTCGACGGGCCGCGCCGTCACGGTCGGCGCCGACACCAAGGCCCTGCCCCAGACCCGCGTCACCCGCGACGCCGGCGAATGGCTGCACTGGTCGGGCGATTCCAGCCGCCTGCAATGGTCGATGGGACCGGAGCTGTTCTCGCGTCCGCTGAGCGAAAGCTTCGCCTTCGCCGAGGGGGCGCCCGCCGAACTGCCCAAGCCCGCCGAGCATGGAATCAAGATCGGCTTCAGCGCCGACTACGCCAAGCCGACCGGCCGCGTGGTCCTGAGCGGCGCCCGCCTGATCACCATGAAGGGCGACGAGGTCATCGAGGACGGCGTGGTCGTCATCAACGGCAACCGCATCGAGGCCATCGGTCCACGCGGCTCGGTCACGGTTCCCGCCGACGCCCGCGTCATGGACATGGCCGGCAAGACCATCATCCCCGGTCTGGTGGACGCCCACTGGCACGGCTCAATGGGCTCGGACGAGATTATCCCGCAGCAGTCCTGGGTCAACTACGCCGCGCTGGCCTTCGGCGTGACCACCATCCACGACCCGTCCAATGATTCGAGCGAGATCTTCGCCCACAGCGAACTGGCCAAGGCCGGGCGCGTCGTGGCGCCGCGCATCTTCTCGACCGGCACCATCCTGTACGGCGCCGCCACGCCCTTCACGGCCCAGGTCAATGATCTGGACGACGCCCTGTCCAACCTGCGCCGGATGCAGGCGGTCGGAGCCTGGAGCGTCAAGAGCTACAACCAGCCCCGCCGCGACCAGCGTCAGCAAATCCTGGAGGCCGCCCGCGAACTGGGCATGATGGTCGTGCCCGAGGGCGGCTCGCTGTATCAGCACAACATGAGCATGGTGGTGGACGGCCACACCACGATCGAGCACTCGATCCCGCTGGCCCGTCTCTATGCCGACGTGCACCAGCTGTGGCGCCAGACCAAGGTGGCCTACACCCCCACCCTGATCGTGGCCTATGGCGGCAACTGGGGCGAGAACTACTGGTATCAGGCCACGGACGTGTGGAACGACCCGATCCTGACGAAGTATGTGCCCCGCCGCATCCTGGACAGCCGCGCCCGTCGCCCGGTCCATGTGCAGCCGGACGAGCTGAACCACATATCCATCGCCCGCGAGGCCAAGCGCCTGTCGGACGAAGGCGTGTCGGTGCAGATCGGCGCCCACGGCCAACGCGAAGGCCTCGGCGCCCACTGGGAGCTGTGGATGTTCGAACAGGGCGGCATGACCCCGCACGAAGCCCTGCGCGTCGGCACCCTGAACGGCGCCGCGGCCCTGGGCATGGACAAGGACATCGGCTCGCTGGAAACCGGCAAGCTGGCGGACCTGGTCGTGCTGGACGCCAACCCGCTGGAGAACCTGCGCAATACGGTCAGGATCGGCTACACGATGATCAACGGCCGTATCTTCGACAATCAGATGAACGAGGTCGGTCAGCCTCCGCGTCAGCCCTTCTGGCACCAGACCGCCGACGGTCAGGCCTGGAGCGCCGGCGCCGCCTCGGCCGAGGCCGACGCGCACGGTCACAGCCACGGCCACGACTGACGTTTCATAGTCTCGATACGAAGAGGGCCCGACCATCCGGTCGGGCCCTTTTTCATGCGCGCTATGAAAAAGCCTACTCGACCGTCGCGGCCAGCAGGGCCGACCGCTTGGCCGCCCGGCCCTTTAGCCAGCGCATGGCGACCACCGCGACCACGACCACCGCCCCAAAAGCGATCAGCATCAGGGTCGGGCCGTGGGCCTCGCTCATGAACTCCAGCTGCGCCAGACCCTTGGCGGCCAG
>DAIOID010000170.1:0-3447 GCA_036744355.1 Brevundimonas sp. | reverse complement strand
GCGCCGATGACCACCAGAGACTCGAAGAAGGTGACAGCCCCTAGAACGACCCCGGCCCAGACATGATGTCTGGCGATGAAATCGGCGGCCGAACTAAGCAAGCTATCCATACTGGTCCTCTTCTCCCGACGCATATGGGAGATCGCCGCCCCAAGGGAATGCGGCGATGGGACGCCCCGACGAAAACAGTCCGCGCCGTGGCGCGAACGCCTCAGTCCCGATCGGCGGTCTAGAGGTCTTTAGCGGCCGATTTCGAGCGAAACGCCGGCGGAATTGGTCGTCTCGCGCTCCATCTCCGAGCGGGCGCGGAAAGAGGACATCGCCCGGCCACGATAGTCTGAACCCTCATAGCCGAAAGGCTCGACCATGCCGAACGGGCGGCCAGCATAGGGATAGCCCCAGGGCGAGCCGTAACCATAGCCATAGCGCCAGGGGCTGTTCTTGGTCTGGCTGACGCTGAGGTTCAACGTGCCGTTTTCCCCCAGCGGTATCGAAACGGCGGCCGCGTAATCGCGATAGCCGCCGGTGCCCACGCCGACGCTGACCTGCCCGTGCATCTTGCGCGGCCCGGCGTCCGCTTCCGCCCAGGGATCCACCGAGGTCGAGGCTGACCCGGTGGTGCGTTCGCCGATCCAGCGCGCGATCTGCTGGTCAGTGGTCAGGCCATGCGGGGCGGCGCTCTGCACCGTGGTGCTGGGCGAGGCGTCGCTGGTGGATTGGGCCAGCATGGCGGCCGTCGCGGTCGGCACAGTCTGATCGCCCCGCGGCGCGGTCGCGACCACGCCCTCGGGGTCCATGTTCGCCAGCATCATCGCGGCGGCGGCCAGTTCGATCATCATGCGCCCGTGCTCCCGTTCATCCCCACCCTAACCGCAATTGCGGCCCCAAAACGACTATTCGCTCAGGCGACGCCGTCGCCGCGGCCCAGGGGGTCCGGCAGGGCCTCGCCTTCCGGCACGAAGCTGAGGGCCACCGAGTTGATGCAGTAACGCAGACCGGACGGCGGCGGGCCGTCGGGGAAGACGTGGCCCTGATGGCTGTCGCAGCGGGCGCAGCGGGTCTCGACGCGCACCATGCCGTAGCTGTCGTCGCGGACGGCGCGCACGTGGGCCTCGTCCACCGGCACGCTGAAGCTGGGCCAGCCCGTGCCGCTCTCGAACTTGGTCGCCGAGCGGAACAGCGGCAGACCGCATTCGCGGCAGCAGAAGACCCCCGCCCGCTTCTCGCCCAGCAGGGTGCCGCAGAAAGGCGCCTCGGTGCCGTGGGCCAGAAGGACGCGCTTTTCCTCGGGCGACAGATCGGCCTCCAGCGCCACGCGCTGGTTCTCGCTCGGCGGCGTCAGGTCAAAGCCCGAAGGCGAACGCAGCGGCGTGGGGGATTCGGTCTGGGTCATGTGCCCAAAATAGGAAGGGCCGGACGATGTTTCCACCGTCCGGCCCCACTAGTTCAAATCGCCTCCTCGGGCCTCAAGTAGCGCGAAGCGCGGTAGGCCCACTCATGAAATGAACCCGAAGGGCGGTAGGCCCCCTAGAAAAGCGTTCCGACCCAGGCGCGCACGGCGGCTTCGTCGGTCGGGTTGCCCGTGTAGGTCAGGCCCTGAGCCGGGACATAGCCCTGGTTGTTGCCGCGCTGACGCGTGGTCCAGGCCTTGTGACCGTAGCTGAGGTCCGAATAGTTCGAAGGCAGGCGCTGCACCGTCGGTTCGATGAAGATCGAGTCCACGGCGGTGGCCGAACCGGCCAGCTGCACGTTCGGCAGGCGGGTCAGCAGGTCCAGGGTGTCCAGGCAGCCGTTGGTGCAGCCGCCGTCGACCAGAACCACGACCTTGCCTTGCACCGGGTTGGCGGCGCCGGTGTCGGCGACCGACGGACGGCCCGGCATGACGAAGGTCGGCTGACCAGCCGCCAGAGCTGCGTCGAAGGCCGCGACGATGGCCTGAGTCTGTTCGATGACCGGCGCCGATTCCTGCACGAAGCGCGGGTCCGACTGCATGCGGTTCAGCGTATCGGCGAACCACTGGCGGTTGGCGGGCGTGGCGCGATAGGTGATCTGACCGGCTTCCGGCTGGCGGCTGACGGTGAACTCCGGCGTCCAGATGCGGTTGGCCAGGCCGTAGCCGCGCGAGGTGGCGTTGACCGAGTCGCCCTCGGCGCCGCGCAGATCGATGACCAGGCCCTGAGCGCCGCGCAGGGCGCCGACCTGGGCTTCCACCTGGGCGAAGAAGGCGTCCCAGCCGGCGTTGTCTTTCAGCGAGTTGACGTGAACCCACGGACGACCGTCGACCTGTTCGATCGACAGCTTGGTCGCGCCGGGCGTGAAGACCGAAGCGCGGTAGGCGGCTTCCAGATTGGCGGCGGTCGCCGGTTGGGGGCTCAGCGTATAGTCGCGCGAGCGACGGCCGACCTGGAATTCGCAGGTCGAAGGCACGCCGCCGGCCATGGGGTTGTTGCGGTTCCACAGCAGATAGGGCGCGGTGCGAACCCGGGCGGCCTCGGTCGTCAGGTCGCCTTCGAAGCCGTCCAGCTTGGCCTTGGCGAAGTCGGCGATGGGCTGAAGGTTGCAGGTCTTGACCACGGCGCCGACCGGCGGCGCGCCGCGCACGCCCGGCTGGACGTAGGACACGACGTATTCGCCGTTGCGCCAGGCGGTGGCCACGCCGGGCCAGCCGGTGGCGAAGAAGGGGCTCGCCCCTTCGAAGGTCGGGCTGGTGGCGATGTTGGAGTCGCGGAAGCCGTTGGCGTAGTAGCGCAGAAGGTAGGCGTGGCTTTCGCCGCTGTTGACCTGACCGGCCTTGGCCATCGCCTGCTGCAGACCGGCGTCGATCCAGTTGCGGAAGGCCTCGCTGGCGGCGCCCGGCACCACGGCGGCGGGGTGGTTGGCCTTCAGGGCGTCGTGCGTGGCCTGAAGGTCCTGACGCGCGAGGTCGCTGAAGTTCTGGGCCGAGGCGTTGCCGGCCGCGAAGGCCAGGGCGAGAACAGCCGCCGAAGCGGTGAGCAGACGTTGCATGGAGGATACTCCCAGAGGGCCGTCGAAACGCGGTTTCGCCGTGTTTAAACCCAAGAAAGGCCCCCGTTAAAGCCCCGCGACGAATTGACCGTCACGCTTGCCCTCGCCCGCGCCGGTTTACTCAGGCTGATCAGGGCCCTAAGCGAGGCTCTTTCCTCCCTGCCAGAGCCGAAGCCGGATGCACCGCTTCTCAGACCTGTTCCTGACGTCCAGCGGCCGCATCGGCCGCATCACCTTCATCCTGGGCGCGGGCGTCGTGCTGGCGATCTGGGCGGCGTTCGACCTGCTAGCGCCGCTGAAGGCGCGCGACCTCGCGGGATGGCTCGTCGCGGCGGCCCTGCTCTACAGCGCCGCCTGCCTGCTGTCGCAGCGTCTGCACGATCGCGGGCGGTCGGGGTGGTGGAGCGGGCCGATCCTGCTGGCCTTCGCCATGGCCTGGCC
>DAIOID010000169.1:2185-5775 GCA_036744355.1 Brevundimonas sp. | reverse complement strand
TTGCCAGAGATGGCGTCCGTCCCTGAAGGTGGTGTAGCGATCGCCAGGTCCAGCGTCTCATCTGACGGCATCGCCGACGAGCTGACGGCTCGGATCGTGCGGGGCGAACTCGCGCCCGAAGCCAAGCTGCGTCAGGACCACGTCGCCGAAGAGTTCAAGGTCAGCCATGTGCCGGTGCGCGAGGCCTTCCTGCGTCTGGTGGCCCGGGGGCTGGCGGTAAGCAGGCCGCATGTGGGGGTGCGGGTCGCGCCGCTGGATCAGGCGGCGCAGCGCGAGGTCAAGCTGATGCGCGCGGCGCTGGAGCCGCTGGCTCTGCTGCATTCGGTGCCCAACCTGACCCAGGACGACATCGGGCGGCTGGAGGCCCTGCGCCTGGCCTGCGATGCGGCGGCTGATATTTATGACTGGGAGGCGGCCAATCGCGCCTTCCACCTGGGGACCATGGCCGCCTGCGGCATGCCGCGTTTGCTGGAAGAGGTGGGCAATCTGCAACTGCATGGCTCGCGGCATATGCTGGTGCAGTACAGGGAGCGGTGGAAGCCGCGGCCCGACCCGGACCACCACGCCTTGATGGCGGCGATCCGCGCCCGCGACGTCCAGGCGGCGGTGGCCACGGCCGAACGCCATCTGGGGCGGGCGGTCTAGGCCGAGCGGGCGATCAGCCAAGTGGGCTGATAGGTCAGGGGTACCCGGCCCGCCTTGCCGAACCTGGCCTCGTAGTCACGGCAGAAGGCGTCGAGATCGCGCCGGGTCCACGGACGGCTGGCGCGGCCGTTGACGCCGGTGTCCCGCAGGTGGCGCAGGACCGCGTGCGGCGAGCCGAACCACAGGGCGCGGCTGCGCGAATCTGCCTCGTGGACGGTCCAGCCGGACGGCAGCAGGTCGGCCATGGCGGACGCGGACAATAGTGAGGGCGCGGCGGCCTGACTGCCCAGGACCTGAAGCTCGGGAAAGTGATCGGGGCCGAAGCCGGACAGGGCCAGCCAGCCGCCGGGCCGTACCGCGTCGCACAGGCGCTGGATCAGGGCCCGCGGGTCGGCAACCCACTGGATCATCGAGGCGGAGATCGCCAGGTCGAGCTCGCCGGGCAGGGGCAGGGTCTCGATGTCGCCGGGGCGATAGTCGGCCTGGGGCGCGAAGGACAGGGGCGCCGCCGCCAGATCATTCAGGTGAAGGGTCTGGACGGGCAGGCGCTGCAGCAGGAGGCGGGTCAGCTGGCCCGTGCCGTATCCGGCTTCGAAGACGCGGGCGAGGCGGGCGGCGTCGGCGTGATGCAGCAGGCGGCGGGTCAGGCCTCGGGCGATCAGCTTCTGGACCAGGGCGCTGTCGTCATAGGTGGCGAAGCCGCGACGGAAGCTGCGCTGAACGCGAGCGGCGGCGCTCATGCCAGGAGGTCGCGCCAGTCGGTGAAGGCGGGGAAGGGGTTGTGGCCGGTCTCGAGCCAGCGCACCCGCTCGGCCTGATCGCGCCAGGCGGCCTCGAGGTTCTCGGGCGGGAAAATGCGGTCGGCTCGGGCCAGCCAGAGGCGATCAAAGCCGGGATCGGGGGCGGAGCCGCGTGCGATGACGGCGAGGAGTTCGTCTCTCAGGGCCGGGATGTCGGAGGCTTCGGGCGCGGAGCCGCCGGCGCGGCGGGCGAACTGGCGCAGGCTGGCCTCGGTCAACTGGTCGGCGGTCTGGCGCACCCGCTCGGGCGGGATGCCGAGCTGCTCGTCGCTGGGGTGGAGGGAACCGCAGACGGCGACCTTGCGGTCGAACTTCAGTTCCGTCGAGGCCAGGGCATGGCCCGCCGCGGCGACGCCGAAGGAGTAGGCGATCAGGCTGCGTCGGGCGTAGGCGGCGAGCGGCTCGGCGTCGAAATCCAGGGTGCGGTAGTCGCTGAGCAGCAAGACTTCGGCATCTCCGCTGAGGTGGGCGAAGGGCGCGGCGCCCAGGGCCCAGCCGCTGAAGACGACGATCAGGTCTTCGGCGCCGTTCCGTTGCAACCACCGGCTCTTCATGCGCTCCACCCGGCGATTTCCAGCATGGCGGTGGTGATGCGCGTCAGTTCATCGGGGCGGGTCACGTAAGGCGGCATGGCGTAGAGCAGCCGACCGAAGGGGCGCAGGAAGACGCCTGAGGTGTTGGCGAAGGCGTGGACGCGGGCCGTGTCGAGCGGGGTCTTCATCTCGATCACGCCGATGGCGCCGAGGACGCGGACATCCTGAACGCCGGCCAATGACCGGGCCGGGGCCAGTTCGGACTTAAGCTGAGCCTCGATGCGACGGACCTTGTCTCGCCAGCCGTCGCCTTGCAGCAGGTCGAGGCTGGCCCCGGCGGCGGAGCAGGCCAGAGGATTGGCCATGAAGGTGGGGCCGTGCATCAGCACGCCGGGCGATCCGGACGAGATGGCCTCGGCCACCGCTTCGTGCGCGACCGTGGCGGCGAAGGTGATGTGGCCGCCGGTCAGGGCCTTGCCGAGGCAGAGGATGTCGGGGACGACGCCGACGAAATCCATGGCGAACATCTGGCCGGTGCGGCCAAAGCCGGTGGCGATCTCGTCGAAGATCAGCAGGACGCCGTGCGCGTCGCACAGGGCGCGCAGCCCGATCAGATAGGCGGGGTGGTAGAAGCGCATCCCGCCCGCGCCCTGAACCACGGGCTCAAGGATGAAGGCGGCGATCCGGTCGCCGTGGTCCTGAAACAGTTGCGCCACCTCGGACAGGCCGTTTCGGCTGGGGGCCTCGTCCCAGTTGGCGTCGAAGGGGATGGGCGGGGCGGCGACGAAATGCTCGATCTGCAGAGCGCGACCGTACTGGCCGTGCATCCCGGTGTCGGGGTCGCACAGGCTCATCGCCTTCCAGGTGTCGCCGTGATAGCCGCCGCGCACGGTGGCGAAGGCGGTGCGGGCGGGGAAACCGCGCGCGACCTGGGCCTGCAGCGCCATCTTCAGCGCCACCTCGACGGCGACCGAACCGCTGTCGGAATAGAAGATGCGGTTCAGCCTCTCGGGCAGCAGGGAGACCAGCCGCCGTCCCAGATCGATGGCCGGGTCGTGGGTCAGGCCGCCGAACATGACGTGTGGCATACGATTGAGCTGGGCCGTCATGGCGGCGACGATCTGCGGATGGCGATGGCCGTGGGCCGCGCACCACCAGGAGGACATGGCGTCGATCATCCGCGTGCCGTCGGCCAGGGTCAGCCAGGCGCCCTCGGCCTCGACCACGTGATGGACCGGGCCGGGCTCGCGCATCCCGGCATAAGGGCGCCACAGGTGGCGACGGTCGAACTGAAGCGCGTCCATCACAGGGTCTCGCGGATGGCGGCGAGGTCGATGGCGGCGAAGGCGCTCGCCAGACTGTGGGGCGTCAGGTCGGAGAGGAAGGGTAGCCGCCCCAGATCGCGCGTCTGGCCCATCTCGGTGATGGTGCGGCGGGTGTCGGGCATGTCCTCGCCGACAAAGGCGACGCCCGCCACCGTACAGCCCATGGCGCGCAGGGCGGTCAGCGACAGCAGGCTGTGGTTGATGGCGCCCAGGCTGGTGCGCGCCACCAGAACCACGGGGGCCTTCCAGCCAGCGATGACGTCAAGGAAGAGGTGCTGCCGCGTCAG
>DAIOID010000169.1:0-2085 GCA_036744355.1 Brevundimonas sp. | reverse complement strand
AGCGCGCGGGTCAGGCCGGCGCTGAAGACGGTCTTTCCGATGCCGGTATCGGTTCCGGTGACGATGACAGTGCTCATAGGTAGGCGGATCCGACGTCTGACAGGGTTTCAAACAGGCCGGTGACGGCGGCCTGATCCGCGGCGCCGGTGAGCGAGATGCGCAGGCGAGCCGTGCCCTTGGGCACGGTCGGGGGGCGGACGGCGCGCACGTCATAGCCGCGTGATTGCAGCGTGCGGGCCAGGGCGACGGCCTCGCCGTCCGCGCCGACAGGGATCGGGAGGATCTGGCTTTCAAAGCCGTCCAGACCGCACAAGCGGTGGGCCTCGGCGTGGGCGTGGGCGATGCGCGACCAGGCGCGCTCGCGGATGTCGGGGCGGTCGCGCAGGGCGGCCAGTGCGGCGCGCACGATGGCGGCGTCCAGCGGCGAGGGGGCGGTGGCGAAGATGAAGGGGCGGGCCTTGTTGACCAGAGTCTCGATCAGCACCGCCTCGCCGCAGATCAGGGCACCGAACGCCCCCAGCCCCTTGCCGCAGGTGTGCAGGGTCAGCAGGTTCGGGTCATGCGGCTGGCTCAACGCGCGGCCCGCGCCCATGGGACCGAACAGGCCGGTGGCGTGGGCTTCGTCCACCACCAGGACGGCCTCGTGGCGACGGGCCAGCGCCGCAAGCTGATCCAGCGGGGCGAGGTCGCCCTCCATGGAATAGAGGCTTTCGACCGCCAGCCAGACGCGGCCCGATCCGCCCCCGGCACGCCAGGACAGGATCTCGGCCTCGGCGGCGGCGACGTCGTTGTGGGCGAAGGGGCGGGTCTCGGCTCGCCCCAGCCGCATCCCGTCATGGGCGCTGGCGTGGATCAGGGCGTCGTACAGGACCAGATCGCCCTGCATGGGCAGGGCCGAGAAGAGGGCGTGATTGCCTTGAAAGCCGCCGCCGAGGAACAGGGCGGCCTCGGCGCCGAAGAAGGCGGCGGCTTCGCGCTCGAGGGCTTCGTGTTCGGGGTGGTTGCCGCGCAGCAGCCGCGACCCCGACGAGCCCACCGGCACGCCCCGGTTCAGGGCGTCGAGGGCGGCCTGTTTCAGCAGGTCGGACCCGGCCAGCCCCAGATAGTCGTTGGAGGCGAAGTCGAGCCCGACCGCCGGCGCTCGCGCCCGCAGCCGATCGCGCGCGGCCAGGGCGTCCAGGCCGGCGCGATGGCGCGGGTGGGAGATCACGCGGCCTGCTCTTGGCGCTGCTCCTGGGCGGGCTTGGAGCAGACCGGGGCGGTCTCGGCGCGCAGGTTCAGCTTGTTGAACAGCAGGGCGTCCTTGTCCTCACCGGGGTTGTCGGCGGTCAGCAGGGTGTCGCCGACGAAGATCGAGTTGGCGCCGGCGAAGAAGCACATCGCCTGAAGCTCATCGCTCATCTCCGAACGCCCGGCCGACAGGCGGACATAGGCGCGCGGCATCAGGATGCGGGCCGTGGCGATGGTGCGGACCATCTCGATCGGGTCCAGCGGCGCCATGTCGGCCATCGGCGTGCCCTTCATGGGCATCAGCATGTTGATCGGCACGGATTGCGGCGGCTCTTCCAGCGCGGCCAGGGTGCGCAGCATGTCGATGCGGTCGTCGGCGGTCTCGCCCATGCCGACGATGCCGCCAGAACAGACGTTGATCCCCGCCGCGCGAACGCGATCCAGCGTGTCCAGCCGGTCGGCGAAGGTGCGGCTGGTGATGACCTCGGCGTAGTAGCGCTCCGAGGTGTCGATGTTGTGGTTGTAGTAGTCGAGGCCCGCCTCGCGCAGCTGGGCCGCCTGATCGTCGGTGAGCATGCCCAGGGTCATGCAGGTCTCCAGACCCATCTCCTTGACGCCCCGGACCATGGCCAGGACGCCCGGCATGTCGCGGTCCTTGGGCGAGCGCCAGGCGGCGCCCATGCAGTAACGTGTGGCGCCCGCCGCCTTGGCCTTGCGCGCCTCGTCGAGGACCTTCTGGACCTCCATCATCTTGGACGCCGACAGTTCTGAGTCATAGCGCGCCGACTGCGAGCAATAGGAGCAGTCCTCGGGGCAGCCGCCGGTCTTGATCGACAGCAGCTTGGAGCACTGGAT
>DAIOID010000168.1:0-5861 GCA_036744355.1 Brevundimonas sp. | reverse complement strand
CGGCGCATGTGCTGGCCGGCGGCCTGGACGCCTGGAAGAAGGCCGGCCTGCCGGTTAAGACCGACACGAAGCAGCCCCTGGAGCTGATGCGTCAGGTGCAGATGGCGGCCGGCGGTCTGATCCTGGTCGGCGCCCTGCTGGGGACCCTGGTTCACCCCGCCTTCTGGGGCCTCAGCGCGTTTGTCGGCGCCGGCCTGTTCGTGGCCGGGGCGACGGGCTTTTGCGGCATGGCGCGCCTGCTGGCGGTCATGCCCTGGAACCGGAACATGAAGCGGGTCTGATGTCATGGAGCCGATCCAGCTTCTTCTGGCCGCTCTCAGCGGCGGCGTCGTCGCCCTGCTGCTGACGGTGTTCGGCGGCGGCGGGTCGGTTCTGGCCGTGCCGCTGCTGCTCTATGTCGTCGGCGTGCGCGATCCGCACATGGCAATCGGCGCCTCGGCGGCCGGGGTGTCGCTGAACGCCCTGACCGCCCTGGCCGGCCAGGCCAAGGCGGGGCGGGTGCGCTGGCCCTGCGCCGTTCTGTTCGCCGTCATCGGATCGGCGGCGGCATGGATCGGGTCGTCGGCGGCCAAGGCCATCGACGGCCACCAGTTGCTTCTGGCCTTCGCCGTTGCCATGGCGGCGGTGGGTCTGGCCATGCTGCGGCCCAAGAAGAACGAGGGCGATCCTAGCGTGCGCCTGCATCGCGGCATGGCCCCGCATGTGGCGCTGTCCGGCGCGGGGGTCGGCGTGGCGGCGGGCTTCTTCGGTATCGGGGGCGGCTTCCTGATCGTGCCGGGCCTGATGTGGGCCACGGGCATGACCCTGGCGGCGGCGCAGGCGACCTCCCTGCTCAGCGTCGCGGCCTTCGGGGCCAGCACGGCGGTGAACTACAGCCTGTCTGGCCTGGTCGACTGGGGCGTGGTCGCGGCCATGGCGGTCGGCGGCGCGGCCGGCACGATGGCGGGCCTGCCCCTGTCGAAACGGCTGGGTGCCAACGCCGCTCTAGGTCGCCGGCTGTTCGCCGGCCTGATCCTGATCGTCGCCGTCTATGTGGCGTTCAAGGCCATCACCGGCGGCTGATCTCAGTCGCAGAGGCTGCCGATCAGGCGGGCCAGAAAGGCGTTCAGCGTCTTCTGCTCATCGAACGACAGCGGCGCGAGGATGTCTCGCGCCGCTTCTTCGTGTTCCGGCATGATGGTTTCGATCAGGTCGAAGCCCTTGTCAGTCAGGCGCACCTGGGTGGCGCGGCGGTCGGTCGGGTGGGGGCGGCGCTCGACCAGCCCGGCTTTCTCCAGCCTGTCGATGCGGGCCGTCATGCCGCCAGACGACATCATCGCCGCCTCGAACAGGGCGGTCGGGGTGAGGCCCTCGGGCGCGCCCGAGCGGCGTAGGGTGGCCAAGGCGTCGAACTCGCCCTGTTGCAGGCCGTAGCGGGCGTAGAGGGGCGCCTGGCGTTCCCGAGCGACCAGGATGGAGGCCTCGTGCAGGCGGCCCAGCGCCTCCATCGGCAGCATGTCCATGTCGGGACGCTGGACGGCCCATTGGGCGGCGGCGCGAGAGGCTCTGTCGGGCATGGTTTATCTTGACATCGAGATACTTGAGGTCGAGAGACTAGCGCGATTTTCAAGTGGAGTCCCGTCCGATGACCGCACGGTCCGAAGCCGAGCCGGTGCGCGGCGCGTCCCTGTTGCTGCTGGCGGCCATCTTCGCCCTGGCGCTGAACCTGCGCCCGGCGATGGCGGCGGTAGGACCTCTGCTGGACCTGATCGAGGGCGCGACGGGGATGGATTCCACCGCCGCCAGCCTGTTGACCACCCTGCCAGTGGCGATGATCGGTCTCGGCGCCCTGTCGATCCGTCCTTTGCGGCGGCGGCTGGGAGAACGGCGCGGGATTCTGTTAGGGGCTCTGCTGATCGGCGCGGCCTGTCTGGCGCGGGCGGTGCTGAAGGATACGGCGGGCCTGATCGCCAGTGCGGCGGTTGTCGGCGTTGGCGTGGCCCTGACCCAGGCCTTGGCGCCGGTCGTGATCAAGCGAGCCTTCCCGACGCGGTTCGGCACGGTGATGGCCGTTTACACCACGGGCATCATGGGCGGGGCGGCCATAGCGGCGGCCACGGCGGCGGGGCTGGCCGAGGCGGTCGGCTGGGCCTGGACGCTGGCGGTGTGGAGCGCGCCCGCCTTCGTCGCGGCGGTCGTCTGGCTGATCGCCGCGCGCGATCCGGCGGCGGAGGAGCCGGACCGGAGCGCTGTCGTCGAGATGGTCCATCCCGAGACGCCCTTCTGGCGTCAGGGCCGGGCGTTGAGCCTTATCCTGATCATGGGGCTGGGGACCTCGGCCTATACCCTGGTGCTGGCCTGGCTGCCGCCCTTCTACGTCGATCTGGGGCAGGCGAGGGCGACGGCGGGCTATCTGCTCAGCGGCATGACCGGGGCCGAGGTGGCGGCGGGGATCATCGTCTCGATGGTCATCGCGCGCTTTCCTGACCGGCGCGTGCCGATCCTGACGGCGCTGGTGCTGGCCCTGATCGGTCTGGCGGGGCTGGTGGTCGCGCCGGTGACCATGGCGGTTCCGGTCGTGGTGGTCATGGGTCTGGGGATCGGGGCCATTTTCCCGCTGACCCTGATCCTGGCCATGGATCAGATCGACGATCCGAGCCGGTCCGGCGACCTGCTCGCCTTCGTTCAGGGCGGCGGCTACATCATCGCCAGCCTGTCGCCCCTGGCAGCCGGCCTGCTGCGCGACCACATGGCCGACCTGACGGGGGCCTGGATTCTCATGGGCGTCGGCGTGGCGGTTCTGGGCGTGATGACCCTGGGCTTCCGGCCGGGCCTGCCCAAGCTGCGCTGAGGCGACTCGGCCTGATCTATTAGGCGTCGCGCCAGGCCTTCAGGGCGTCCATGGCGCGGATGCTCTGCAGGCGCTTCTTGGCGCGGCCGCGTTCCTTGGGATGGATGCGCTTGCCGTCCTCGTCGACCTTGGGGGCCTCCAGCGGGGGTAGCAGGCCGTAGTTGATGTTCATCGGCTGGAACTTGGAGCCTTCCAGGTGGCCGCCGGTGATGTGTTCGACCAGGGCGCCCATGGCGGTTTCCGGCGGCGGGGCCGACAGGTCGCGGCCGAGAGCTTGCGCCGCGGCCAGACGGCCGGTCAGCAGGCCCATGGCGGCGCTTTCGACATAGCCCTCGACGCCCGTCACCTGACCGGCGAAGCGCAGACGCGGCATGGCCTTCATGCGCAGTTGCTTGTCCAGCAGTTGCGGGCTGTTCAGGTAGGTGTTGCGGTGCAGGCCGCCTAGGCGCGCGAACTGGGCGTTCTGCAGCCCCGGAATCATGCGGAAGGTTTCGGCCTGCGCCCCGTGCTTCAGCTTGGTCTGGAAGCCGACCATGTTGAACAGGGTGCCGAGGGCATTGTCCTGACGCAGCTGGACGATGGCGTGGGGCTTGACCGTCGGATTGCGCGGATTGGTCAGGCCGACGGGCTTCATCGGGCCGTGGCGCAGCGTCTCGCGACCGCGCTCGGCCATGACCTCGATGGGCAGACAGCCGTCGAAATAGGGAACGTTCTCCCAGTCCTTGAACTCGGCCTTGGGGCCGCTCAGCAGGGCGTCGATGAAGGCGTCGTACTGTTCCTTGTCCATCGGGCAGTTGACGTAGGCGGCGGCGTCGCCGCCCGGGCCTTCCTTGTCGTAGCGCGACTGACGCCAGGCGATGTCGAAGTCGATGCTGTCGGCGTGGATGATCGGGGCGATGGCGTCAAAGAAGCTGAGGCTTTCCTCGCCGGTCATCTTCAGGATGGCGTCGGCCAGGGCGGGGGAGGTCAGCGGGCCGGTGGCGACGATGACGTTGTCCCATTCTTCCGGGGGAAGACCGGCGATTTCCTCGCGCACGACGGTCACCAGCGGGTGGGCTTCCAGTTTGGCCGTCACGGCCTGGGAAAAGCCGTCGCGGTCGACGGCCAGGGCGCCGCCCGCCGGGACCTGATGGGCGTCGCCGCATTCCATGATGATCGAGCCGAGCGCCCGCATTTCGGCGTGCAGCAGGCCGACGGCGTTGTATTCCCAGTCGTCCGAGCGGAACGAGTTGGAGCAGACCAGCTCGGCCAGACCGTCCGTCTGGTGCGCGTCGGTCTTGATGCCCGGTACGCCGCGCATTTCATGCAGGATGACGGGGACACCCGCCTGGGCGATCTGCCAGGCGGCTTCGGAGCCGGCGAGGCCGCCGCCGATGACGTGCACCGGGGCTGGGACGGGTTTGGGAGATGAAGCTGCGTTCGACATGGCGGCCTTCTAGCGGGCTGCGCGTCTTCCGTCAGCCTGTCATTGCGGCGGGGTGGCGAAGCAGCCGCTGTCTGGCGTATGACGAAGCTTAAGAGGAGCCCATCATGACCACGGCGTTTTCCACCGGCGAGGCCCTGGCCTCCGGCTTCAGATTGACGAAGCGCAGGCCGCTGCAGGTCTGGGCCTGGGGCGTCGTGTCGGTCGCGCCGTCGCTGCTGGTCGGGGCGCTGATGCTGCGACTGTTCGGGGCGATGACGCTTGAGGGCACGGGCTCCGACGAGCCCTCGGCGGCCATGATTGCGCAGATGATCCAGTTTCAGGCCCTGTCGGGGCTGGCCAACATCCTGCAGGCGCTGATCTGGGTCGTGGTGACGGCCGCGATCTTCCGCGCCGTGCTGTTCCCCGAGCGGCAGACGCCGTTCGCGGGGCTGAGGATCGGCATGGACGAGGTGAGGATCGCCGTCGTCGGCCTGGCCCTGATTGTCGGCTTCTACGCGGCGGCCATCGTGATCGCCCTGATCGCCTTCGCCGTCGGCGTAGGGTTGTGGTTCGTGTCGGAAGCGGCGGCGGTGACCGTGGGCCTGCTGGTGGCGCTGGCGGCGGGGCTGGCCGTCTGGTGCGTCATCCTGCGGGCCTGTCTGATCATGCCCGCCAGCGTGGCCCTGGGCGACTTCGCCTTTGTTCAGGGCTGGAGGCTGTCCAAGGGGCAGGTGCTGCGGCTGCTGGGGCTGAGCCTGGCGATCATCGCAGTCGTGCTGGCGATCGAACTGGCCCTGCTGGCGATCGTCGCCGTCGTTCTGTTCCTGGTCGCGGGGCTCAATGTCTTCAGCCTGGCTGCGATGCTGGAGAGCGGCGCGCCGCCGACGGTGAACTGGGGCGTGCTGATCCCCTGGGCGCTGGCGGCCTTCGTGCCCCTGTCCTGGCTGCAAGGCTTCCTGAGCACGGTGACGATGGCGCCCTATGCCGAGGCCTGCCGGTCCCTGCTGGCGCAAGCGCCGCAGGACGAAGCGCGTCCGGTTGCGCTAGGCTGAGCGGGAATCGAGGAGCCCGCATGACTTTTCCCGCCACCGACTGCGCCTTTGAAGGCTTTCGCCTGACGCGACGCGCGCCTGTCGCCGTCCTGTCCTGGGCGGCGGTCTATGCCGTCTTCTTCGGCCTGCTGTTCCTTCTGGTCGGACCGCATTTTGTGACCGTCATGTCGGTGATCACCGAGATGCAGGCGCAGGGCCAGACCGAACCTTCGCCGGAAGTCATGGAACGGCTCGCGCAGGCCTATGGCTTCATCCTTGTCTGGGCCATGCCGTTGGGGCTGCTGTTCAGCGCCGTTATCAGCACCGCCATCGCCCGGTCGGTCATCCGGCCCGAAGACCGCAAGTTCGGCTATCTGCGTGTCGGCAAGGACGAGTTGCGGGTGCTGGGCGCCAGCCTGATCGTGTCCCTGATGATGTGCGCGGTGTCGTTCATCGGATTTATGATCGTCGGCATGGCGATGGGGGCCGCCATGGCCATGCCGGCGCTGTGGCTGGTCGTGGTTCTGCTGTCGCTGGCGATCATCGGCCTGCTGATCTGGCTGTCGGTTCGGCTCAGCCTGGTCGTGCCGGCGAC
>DAIOID010000167.1:0-5897 GCA_036744355.1 Brevundimonas sp. | reverse complement strand
TGACGCCGCTCTTCTCGGCGTCGCCGCGCGCGGACTGAACCACGCTGGAGGCCTGACGGGCGCCGTCGGCGGTGCGGTTCACCGTGGCGGTGATCTCGTCCAGGGCGGCGGCGGTTTCCTCCAGCGAGGCGGCCTGCTGCTCGGTGCGGCGAGACAGGTCGTCGGAGGCCTGCGAAATCTCGCTGGAGCCCGAGCGGATGGCGGCGACGTTGGTCACCACCACGGCCACGGCCTGTTCCAGCTGCGAAATGGCGGCGTTGAAGTCAGCCTTCAGCTGCTCGGCCTTGGGCGCGACCTGAACCGTCATGCGATGGGTCAGGTCGCCGTTGGCCATGGCGTTCAGGCCTTCGCCCAGCGCCGTGATGGCGATGCGGTCTTCCTCGGCCGACTTGGCCTTCTCGGCCTCAACGCGAGCGCGCTCGTCCTCGGCGGCCTGGCGCTGGGCCACGGCCTCGGCTTCCAGGCGGGCGTTGGCGATGGCGGCGTCCTTGAAGGCGGTCACGGCCGAAGCCATCTGGCCGACCTCGTCCTTGCGGCCCATGGCCGGAACGATGATCGAGGTGTCCCCGCTCGCCAGACGACGCATGGCCGAGGTCATCGACAGCAGGGGCTTGCCGAGCAGGTTGCTCAGCAGGAAGGCCATGGCGCCGGCGATGATCAGGGCGACGATGACGCCGCCGATCAGGACCATGCGGGCCGACTTGGCCACCTGGACCTGAACGTCGCCGAACACGCGGCCCTGTTCGGTCTTCTCGGTGATCAGCGAACCCAGGGCGTCCTCGGCCGGGCTGATGTACTTGTCCGCCGAGCCTTCACGACCGACCATGGCGACGGCCTGGGCCTGGGTCGCCGGATCAGCCGCCAGCACCCGGCCGGCCTCCACGACGTTCTTGGCCCATTGGTCAGCGGCGGTGCGGGCGGCGCGGACTTCCTCGTCGCTGGCGCGATCCAGCTGGGCGATCCGGTCCAGGCTCTTGTTGAAGTTCTCGCGGTGCGCCGTCAGGCGCTCCAGATAATAGGCGTCATGCGACAGCAGGAAGCCGCGATAGCTGCTTTCCTGACGCGCCAGATAGAACTGCGCGGTCTCAGCCTCGCGCTGCACCGCCGAGGCGCGGGCGCGGTCCATGCGCGCCTTCTCCATGGCGTTGACCTGCACGAAGACCGTCACGCCCATGATGGCGATGGCGGCGATGACGACCGCGAAGGCCGCCATCAGTTTCCGTTCGATCTTGAGATCGCTCAGCATGCTCATTGATCTTCTCCCCCCGGATTTCTGTTCAATCGGCTCAGAGCGCGAACGTCAGCGCGCCCACCAGGCGGCCGTCGTAGTTCTCGCCCAAGGCGTGGCTGTCGGTGTCGTACCAGCGCAGGTCCAGCGCCAGCTTCTCGGTCAACTTGTGTTTCACGCCGACATTCCAGGCGGCGTATTCGGCCCCGCCGTCGGCGGTGCGGTCGGCGATGGCGGCCGAGGCCTTGGTCTTCGGGCCGACCGAAACCGTGCCCTGCAGTTCAACCCACCAAGCTTCTTTGGTCGCGGCGAAGCCGTCGGGCGTATAGTTGACACGCAGGCGGGTGCTGACCGGGCCGATCTTGCGCGAGGCCTCGGCCTGATATTCCCAGTAGTTGGCGTCGACGCCGGCGCGCGTGCCCGGCAGGTCGCGGTTCACCACCGACAGGTCGAACTTGTAGCCGGCTGCCTCGGGACGCCAGCCGATGGCGCTGACGATCTCGGCGTCCGAGCCTTGCGACAGCTTGGCGGTGGAGACGAAGACGTTGGCGTAGAAGGCGCCGGTGGAGACTTCGACCGAGCCGTTGACGCTGGGATCCCCGGCGCTCTTGCCCAGACCCTTGCCGACATATTCGCTGGCGACGCCGACCTGGGCGCTGAAATCGGGAGCCGCAATGGCGTGCGCCTGAACGGCGCCGGCGCTCATCAGCGCGGCGACGCCGGCGAGGAGCGGAATGAAGGTCGCGCCGTTCTGGCGCTTCAGGGTACTCAGTTCGAGCATTTCTACCTCAGTGACTATGAGGTCTATCTGGCCGAACAAGCGTAGATTTTTGTAAATCCGGGACTACGTAGAACTCCGCACTCGATCAGTTTTGCGCTAGATGCCGCTCCCGGCACCAAGCCTTCGTCCCGACGCCCTCAAGGGCGGGATTTCATCGTTAATGACCGGAAACCATCTTTACAGTAATGGTCATTTTTTTGCCTCTATACAAACAAGCGACATCACCGCAATCTCCACCAAGGTCGTAAAACCTCAAGGTTACAGCCGCAATTGCGGAAATCTCGACCCGTGTATAGAAGGCGCGTCGCGGCACGATTCTGTAGATTTCTCTTCCACAGCTTCACCGGCAGGCCACCCAGGAGCGTGAGGAGACTTCCCATCCCATCGGCGATGCAGAGCATCCTGTCTTTTGCGAGCGCGATTTCGCGTCGGCGCTGGAGCGGCGTGCTTCTGGCGATCGCCGCCGTGGTCGGCGCCGTCGCTTTCCGCAGCCTGCTCGAAGGTCTGGGCCAGTTCTATTATCTGCCGATGGTGCCCGCCGTGGTGGTCACCGCCATGCTGGCGCGCCGCCCGGCCACGGCCCTGGCCATCGCTCTGTCCATCGCCGTCAACCTCACTCTGGTGCCCCGCGAAAGTCTGACCGACGCCCTGACCAACGCCGCCCTGTTCGCGGGGGTCACCTGGCTTCTGGCCGAGATCTGCTGGGGGCTGAGGATGCTGGACAGCCAGACCCGCGACCTGACCCGGCGACTGGCCGCTAAGGAGGCCATGCTCAACACCGTCCTGGCCTCGGTGCCGGTCGTGACGCTTGAGGCCGACGGCGCGATCCGACGACTGAATCCCGCCGCCGCCGCCCTGTTCGACCTGACCGACGACGGCGCGCGCGGCCGCGCCTTCGCCGAACTGGCGCCGGGCTTCGATGTGACCGCCATCGCCCGCACCGGCGCGCCCGGCGGCCCGCTGGAACCCAGAGAGAACCACTGGACCGGCCTGCGCCCGGACGGCGCAGCCTTCCCGCTCAGTATCCAATACGGCATCGTGCCGGGCGCGTCCGGCGGCGAACAGATCGTCCTGTGCCTGACCGACCTGAGCCGCTGGCACGCCGCCGACGCCCAGGCCCGCGACCTGCACGCCCAGTTGAACAAGGTCTGGCGCCTCAACTCCCTGGGCGAGATGGCCGCCACCCTGGCCCATGAGCTGAACCAGCCGCTCAGCGCCGCCGCCACCTATCTGCACGCCAGTCAGGTGGACATGGAGAAGGCCGGCCCCCTGGGCGACAGCGCCCTGCGCACCACCGCCCTGGCCAAGGGCCAGTTGCTGCGGGCCGGCCAGATCATCCGGCGGATGCGCGAGCTCCTGTCGCCCGAGGCCCGCCGCCTGAACAGCGAGCGCGCCTCGTCCATGGTCGAGGACCTGGGCCCCATCCTGACGATGATCGGGTCCAGCAAGGGCGTCGCCATCCGCATAAACCTGACGACCGGCGACGACCGGGTGCAGGCCGAGCGCATCCAGTTCCAGCAGGCCCTGGTCAATCTGGTCCGCAACGCCGTCGAGGCCTTCGACGATCACGCAGCGCCCGAGGTGGTCATCGTCGGGCAGCCGATCTCCGAGATCCATTACCGGATCAGCGTCGAGGACAACGGCCCCGGCATCGCCGACGACCAGATCGAGCGGATCTTCCAGCCGCTGACCACCACCAAGACCGGGGGCATGGGCCTGGGCCTGTCCGTCACCCGCACCATCGTCGAAAGCCACGGCGGACGACTGTTAGTCTCGAGAAGCGCGCTGGGGGGCGCGGCCTTCTCGTTCACCCTCAAACGAGAACCGGGCGTCGAGAACCCATGAGCCTCCACTCCGTCTTCATCATCGACGACGATCCCGCCGTCCGCGACTCCCTGCTGATGCTGCTGCGCGGCGAAGGCATCCGCGCGCGTGGCTTCGCCAGCGGCGTCGACTTCTTCAGGAACCTGCCCGAAGACGCGACCGCCTGCGTCATCACCGACGTGCGCATGCCCGACATGGACGGCGACGAGGTCGTCGCCCGACTTGCCCAGTTGCGCGGTCCCGCCTGGCCCGTCATCGTCATCACCGGCCACGCCGACGTGCCGATGGCGGTGCGAATGATGAAGGCCGGCATCGTCGACTTCATCGAAAAGCCCTTCGACCCGCGCCGCCTGATCGAGACCGTGCGCGGCTGCCTGGCCCGGCTGAACGACGTCGGCCACGAGCAGGCCGCCCGCGCCGCCGCCGAACAGCGCCTGACCCGCCTGACCCCGCGCGAGCGTCAGGTCTTTGACGCCCTGATCCAGGGCCAGTCCAACAAGGCCATCGCCCTGGACCTGGACATCAGCCCGCGCACGGTCGAGGTCTTCCGCGCCAAGGTCATGACCAAGATGGAGGCCGACAGCCTGTCGGCCCTGGTCCGCATGGGGTTGGCGCTAGGCTAGGCGTTTCGCCGTCTTGCAGCCGCAGGCTTTGCGGCGCGTTATGACGGCTCCCCATGCGTCAGGAGCCGCCCATGTCCGATCCCGCCCGCCTGCTTCGTCATCAAACCTATGTCGACGGCCGGTGGATCGACGCCGACGACGGCGCGTCCTTCGAGGTGACCAACCCGGCGACGGGCGAGGTGCTGGCCAGCGTGCCCGACATGGGCGCCGCCGAGACCCGGCGCGCCGTCGCCGCCGCCGAGGCCGCGATGAAGCCCTGGGCCGCGAAGACGGCGGGCGAGCGGGCGCGCATCCTTCGCCGCTGGTTCGATCTGATGATGAGCGAGCAGGACGCCCTCGGCCGGTTGCTGACCCGCGAACAGGGCAAGAGCCTGACCGAAGCCAAAGGCGAGATCGCCTATGCCGCCAGCTTCATCGAATGGTTCGCCGAGGAGGGCAAACGCACCTACGGCGAGGTCATCCCGACCTATGACGCCGGCAAGCGGCTGATGACCCTGCGCCAGCCGGTCGGGGTGGTGGGGGCCGTCACCCCGTGGAACTTCCCCGCCGCCATGATCACCCGCAAGGTCGGCCCTGCCCTGGCCGCCGGCTGCGCCGTGGTGCTGAAACCGGCCAGCCAGACGCCGCTGTCGGCCCTGGCCCTGGCGGTGCTGGCCGAGGAGGCCGGTCTGCCGCCCGGCCTGTTAAACGTCGTCACCGGCTCGGCCTCGGCCATCGGCGGCGAGCTGACGTCCAATGAGGCGGTGCGAAAGATCAGCTTCACCGGCTCGACCGAGATCGGCCGTCTGCTGATGAAGCAGTCGTCGGACACCATCAAGAAGATGAGTCTGGAGCTGGGCGGCAACGCCCCCTTCCTGGTCTTCGACGACGCCGATGTGGACGCGGCCGTGGCCGGCGCCGTCGCCTCCAAGTACCGCAACGCGGGCCAGACCTGCGTCTGCACCAACCGCTTCTACGTCCAGGCCGGGGTCCACGACGAATTCGTCGAGAAACTGGTGAAGGCGACCCAGGCGCTGAAGGTCGGAAACGGCCTGGACGAGGGCGTCCAGATCGGCCCCCTGATCGACGAGAAGGCGGTCAGGAAGGTCGAGGAACACGTCGCCGACGCCCTGGCCAAGGGCGCGACCCTGCTGACCGGCGGCCAGCGTCACGCCCTGGGCATGACCTTCTTCCAGCCCACCGTCCTGTCGGGCGTGACCCAGGACATGAAGATGTGCCGCGAGGAGACCTTCGGTCCCGTCTCCGGCGTGGTCCGTTTCGAGACGGAAGAAGAAGGGATCGCCCTGGCCAACGACACCATCTTCGGCCTGGCCGCCTACTTCTACGCGCGCGACCTGAGCCGCGTCTGGCGGGTGGCCGAGGCGCTGGAGACCGGCATGATCGGCATCAACACCGGCCTGATCTCCACCGAGGTCGCGCCCTTCGGCGGGATCAAGCAGTC
>DAIOID010000166.1:1567-5914 GCA_036744355.1 Brevundimonas sp. | reverse complement strand
CCGTCCGGCAGGCGGGTGCGGGTGGCGTAAACTCCGTAGGCCGGGCGCATGTAGTCGCCCATGGCGATATTGGCGGTCGGCACGCCGATGGTGCGGCCGCGCTTGTCGCCGTGGATCACCTCGCCCTGGATGGCGAAGGGGCGGCCCAGGATGGCGGCGGCGCGGTCCATGTCGCCGGCCTTCAGCGCCTCGCGCACGGCGGACGACGACAGCTTCAGACCCGAGGCGTCGTCGATGCGGTCGGTGACGGAAACGGTGAAGCCCAGGGTTTCGCCATAGGTCCGCAGCGCCTCGGGCGAACCGGAGCGGCCCTTGCCGAAGGTGAAGTCGAAGCCCACGGCGGCGTGGGCCACGCCCAGACCTTCGGACAGGACGCGACGGGCGAACTCTTCGTCGCTCATCCCCGCCATCTCGGCGTCAAAGGGGATCAGGTACAGACGATCGACGCCCAGCGGCGCCAGGGCACGGGCCATCTGGTCCGCCGTCATCAGGCGAAACGGCGCGGCCTCGGGCTGGAACAGGCGGCGCGGATGCGGGTCGAAGCTGACGACGCCTAGCGGCACGCCCAGACGCTCGGCGGCGGCGCGGGCCGAGGCGATCACCGCCTGATGGCCCCGATGCACCCCGTCGAAGGCGCCGACGGCCACCGCCGCCCCGCGCTGCGAGGCCGGCAGGTCGCGCCAGCCGCGAATGACCTCGACCATGCCTGAACTCAGCGGGCCGAGGGCTTGCGACGGCGCGGCACGCGCACGACGGCCACCCCGTCCATGATCAGCTTGTCGCCGACAAAGCCTTCGCACTTCAGCTGGGCGCGGGCGCCCTCCTGATCCAGCTCGATCACGGTGATGACGATGCGGACCGAATCGCCGATGCGGACCGGGAAGTGGAAGGCCAGGGTCTGCGAAATATAGATGGAGCCCGCGCCCGGCAGGATGGTGCCGACCACCGCCGAGCCGAAGGCCGCGCTGAGCAGGCCGTGAGCGATTCGGCCGCGATAGGCGGTCTTGGACGCGAATTCCTCGTCCAGATGGACCGGATTGAAGTCGTCCGAGGCCTCGGCGAACAGACGAATACGGTCCTCTGTGACGTGGACCGTCTTCTCGGCGGCCATGCCGACATGGAGTTCGTCGAGGATGTAACCGCCCGACGGATGCTGTGTGACGTATTCGACCATCAGCGGCCTTTACGGCAGGTGCGACGAAATGGCGAGCCTCACCACGCCAGTTCGAGCGCGGCGTAGCGTGCGAAGGTCGTCTCGGCCCGGAGCAAATCGGCCGCGCGAGCCGGATCCAGCGTCCCGTCCGGCCCCTTGGCCGCGTCGCCGTGGATGCCCTGGGCGATGAACAGGCAGTCCAGCGCCTGCTCTGCGGCGCCCAGAACGTCCGTGATGACGCCGTCGCCGATGCACAGGACGCGCGAACGGTCGACGGCACGGCCCGTAAGGGCCTGGGCCTCGCGCAACGCCAGTTCGTAGATGGGGCCGAAGGGCTTGCCGGCCATGACCACGCGGCCGCCCATGGATTCGTAGAGGTCGGCGATGGCGCCGCCGCAGTAGATGATGCTGTCGCCCTTCTGCACGATGCGGTCGGGGTTGGCGCAGATCAGCTCCAGATCACGCTCGACGGCGAGGATAAGGCGCTCGCGATAGTCCTCGGGCGTCTCGGTCGCGTCGTTGTACGGGCCGGTGACCGAGATGAAGGCGGCGTCCGACGCGTCGTGGGCGCTGTCGAGGTTCAGACCTTCATAGAGAACGAAATCGCGGTCGGGGCCGATGATCCAGGCCGGACCCGGCGCGCGGCGGGCCAGTTCGGCGCGAGTGGCGTCGCCCGACGTGACGAAGGCCTTCCAGGCGCTGCGCGGCACGCCCAGGGCGTCCAGTTGCGCCACCACGTCCGACGAGGGGCGCGGAGAGTTGGAGATCAGGACGACATGGCCGCCCGTTTCGTTGAACTTCGTCAGGGCCTCGCAGGCGGTCGGCCAGCTTTCGCGGCCGTTGTGAATCACGCCCCATACGTCGCACAGCAGGATGTCGTAATCGTCGGCGACGGCGGACAGGCGGGGCAAGGCGTGAGGCAGGGTCATGGGCTGGTTATAGCCGCCGCCGCGCCGGGGGGAAGGCCGCGACCGGCCGACGCCTCTTTCGCTTTCCCTCTTCGCCCTCGCCCTGCTTCCTGCTAACCGGCTTTCAGCATGAAAATTTCTCGCCTCGCCTATACCGCCTACGGCATCGCCCTCGTCGTCATCGTGCTGGACCAGCTGACCAAGGCGTGGGTCCTGGGCGCCATCGACGCGGCCCACATCTCGCAGATTCCCGACGGCTATCGCATCGCCGAGGTCGCCCCGCCGATCTTCAACCTGACCTATGTGCTGAACACCGGCGTCAGCTTCGGCCTGTTCGGCGGCGGCGCCGGGCGCTGGATCCTGAGCGCCTTCTCGGTGCTGGTCGCGGCGGCCCTGGCCTGGTGGGCGACGCGTTCGGATCGCAAGCTGATGGTCGCGGCCATCGGCCTGGTCATGGGCGGCGCCCTGGGCAACGTCTTCGACCGCATCCGCTTCGGCGGGGTCGTGGACTTCCTCGACTTCTCGGGCTCGGGCCTGTTTCCGTGGATCTTCAACGTGGCTGACGCCGGCATCACCGTCGGCGTCGCCCTGCTGATTCTGGACAGCTTCCTCTCCGAACGTCGTCCGGCGGTTGGCGCGGCCAACGAAAAGTCGTAATCACCCCCTCTTCACTATCGTCCCGAGCCAGCGCCGCACGGCGCGCCTCCCGGAGCCGAGCTGACCCTATGCGTATCCGTAGCGCCCTTACCGTGGCCCTTCTCGCCACCACCGCCCTCGGCCTCACGGCCTGCCAGAGCATGAAACAGAGCATCGGCCTGGCCAAGGTCGTGCCGGACGAGTTCGTCACCGTGGCCAGCGCTCCGCTGTCCGTGCCGCCGGAATACGGCCTGACCCCGCCGTCGCCGGGTCAACCGCGCCCGCAGGAACTGGCGCCCGAGAGCGCCGCCCGTCAAATCCTGCTGGGCCAACGCCAGGCTGTGACCCGCACGGGCGGCGAACAGGCCCTGGTCACCCAGGCCGGCGCTGACCGCGCCGACCCCCTGGCCCGCTACGTCGTCGACGACGAATTCGGCGATCTGGCCCACAAGGAAGAAAGCTGGGCCAACCGCGTCATGTTCTGGCGCAAGAACGACCCCGCGACCCAGGCCCCGACGGTCAGCCAGGGCGCTCAGGGCTCGCGCACCATCGACGCCAGCACCGAACACGCCCGCCTGCAGGCCCTGACTGGCGGCCGCGAAGGCATCGCCATCACGACGCGTCGCGACAGCCGCTTCAAGCTGCCGGGCCTGTAAGACAGGGCCTCAAGGCCAGAGCATCAGGGCGCGTTCGTTTTGACGGACGCGCCCTTTTCGTTTTGGGGCAAGGCCGCCTCATTCCTCCCCATTCATGGGGAGGAAAACAGAAGTCCGTTCCTCAGGCCGTCAGGACACGCGGCAGCTTGAACGAGACGGTCTCGCGCGCGCCGTCGTCCTCGGTCACGACCGCGTCGAATCGGGCGCGGATGGCGTCGATCAGGGCCTCGATCAGCGGTTCGGGCGCCGAGGCGCCGGCGGTGACCCCGACCGTGGTCACGCCGTCGAACCACGACCAGTCTACGTCGCCGGCGTCATCGACCAAACGCGCGTCGCCCGCCCCGGCCTTCAGCGCCACGTCGACCAGACGCGCCGAGTTGGACGAGTTTTTCGAGCCCACCACCAGCACCAGCTGACAGCCCTCGCCCAGCCGCTTGACCGCCTCCTGACGGTTGGTGGTGGCGTAGCAGATATCTTCCTTGTGCGGATCCGGCAGTTCCGGGAAGCGCCGCTTCAGCGCCGCCAGGATGTCCGCCGTGTCGTCCACCGACAGCGTGGTCTGGGTGGCGTAGGCCAGAGGCTGATCGCCGGGCCGTTCAAAGGCTTCTGCGTCCGCCACGGTCTCGACCAGGCTGATGGCGCCCGGCGGCAGCTGGCCCATGGTGCCGACCACCTCCGGGTGACCGGCGTGGCCGATCAGGATGATGTGCCGCCCCGCCGCATGATGGCGCTCGGCCTCGACATGGACCTTCGACACCAGAGGGCAGGTGGCGTCGAGGAACAGCATCTCACGCGACCGCGCCGTCGCCGGCACCGACTTGGGCACGCCGTGGGCCGAGAAGACCACCGGCCGATCGTCGGGGCATTCGTTCAGCTCCTTGACGAAGATCGCCCCCATGCCCTTCAGCCGCTCGACGACGTGGCGGTTGTGAACAATCTCGTGGCGCACATAGACGGGGGCGCCGAACTTCTCGATGGCGCGCTCGACGATCTG
>DAIOID010000166.1:0-1467 GCA_036744355.1 Brevundimonas sp. | reverse complement strand
TCGCGGCCCTTACCGCCACCGCCTGCATGGTCGCGTTTGCCGCGCCTCGCTTTAGCCGCTATCAGCATCAAGCGTGCACCGGTCGGCGCCGACTCTTGCGCGCTCCCTTTCGCTTGCCGGAAATGAAATTGATGCGTCGCGTCTTCACTGCCCTGGCCGCCCTGTCGCTGACAGCCGCGCTCGTTCCTACCGCCGCGACCGCCCAGATGAGCGGCGGTCAGCGAGGACAGGGGCAACAACAGCAGGAAGCGCCGCAAGCGCGCCCGATGCGCATCGCCCCCCTGAGCCGCCGCGCCAACGCCGGTCCCTGCCCCTATGTGAAGGTGCTGTACGACGCCGCCCGCTATGTCGAGTTGGCCGATTATACGCGCCCCGCGGTCGCCGGCGTCGGCTTTACCGGCGAGATCGAGGGCGTGACCGCCGACTGCGTCTATCGCGAAGCGGATCCGATTCGTCTGGACTTCAACGTCCTGTTCAACCTCGGCAAGGGCCCGCAGGCCAGCGGCGACGCCCGCACCTACCGCTACTGGGTGGCGGTGACCGAGCGGAACAGCGCTGTACTGGCCAAGGAATATTTCGACCTGCCGGTCAATTTCGAGGGCCAGACCACGGCCTCGGTCCAGCAGGAACAGTCCATCGTCATCCCGCGCGCCGACGCCACCACCAGCGGCAATAATTTCGAGGTCCTGATCGGCTTCGACGTCACGCCGGAAATGGCCGAGTTCAACCGCTCGGGCAGCCGTTTCCGCGTCACCGCCGGCCAGACCCAACCGAATCCCTAAGAATCATGACTGATCTCAAGACCTCTCTCAGCGAAGCGGTCGGTGCCGCCTTCGCCGCCGAAGGCGTGGACAAGGCCCTGGCGCGCGTCGTCGCCTCCGACCGTCCCGACCTGGCCGACTTCCAGTCCAACGGCGCCCTGGCCGCCGCCAAGGCGCTGAAGGCCAATCCGCGCGAACTGGCCGCCAAAGTGGCCGAACGTCTGGCCGCCGATCCGCGCCTGGCCTCGGTCGAGGTCGCCGGCCCCGGCTTCATCAACATGAAGCTGTCGAACGCGACCCTGGCCCAGCGCGCGGCCGAGGTCGCGGCGGACGAGGAACTGGCCGGCGCCTCGCGCGTCGAGCCGCGCAAGGTGGTCATCGACTACGGCGGCCCGAACGTGGCCAAGCCCATGCACGTCGGCCACCTGCGCAGCGCCATCATCGGCGAGAGCCTGAAGCGACTGTTCCGCCTGCGCGGCGACGAAGTCGTCGGCGACGCCCACTTCGGCGACTGGGGCTTCCAGATGGGCCTGCTGATCACCGCCTGCGGCGACGAAGGTCTGGCCGACGCCTTCATGGCCGAGGGCGACGGCCCCTTCCCGGCCGAGACGCCGGTAACGCTGGCCGACCTGGACCGCCTCTATCCGCTGGCGGCGGGCAAGGCCAAGGAAGACCCCGCCTTCCGCGACCGCGCCCGCAAGGCGAC
>DAIOID010000165.1:0-5972 GCA_036744355.1 Brevundimonas sp. | reverse complement strand
GACACATAGTCGGACCAGCCCATGTCGCTCATGCCGCCGCCCGGATGGCGGGCGGTCAGGTAGCGGCGCAGCAGGTCGAACTGCTCCATCGTCGCCTCAGCCTCGACCAGATCACGCGACAGGTCGGCGTTGCGGTTCAGGATCTTGCGTTGCGAACGCGAGAAGACGAACTCGCCCACGGGGATACGCACCGAGACGCAAGCCGCGCAGGCCTCGCAGGCCGGGCGGTAGGCGATGTTCTGGCTGCGGCGGAAGCCGGCCTGGGTCAGGGCGTCGTTGACGTCGGCCCCATCGCTGAAGGGCAGGTTGGCGAAGACCTTGCGCTCGAACTGGCCGGGCAGATAGGGGCAGGGCGCGTTGGCGGTCATGAAGAACCGCAGTTGCCGGGTCGGGAAGTGCTGGGTCACGGCCTTAGGTCCGTTTCCAATCGCTTCGGCAGGTTTGTGCGCGGGTCGTCATGGCCCGATTTGGCGCGCAACCGAGAGATTTCGCAAGCGCCGTGAGTGCGGCGCTTCCGGTCACAGGCTGGTGTCCGTGGGTAGGACGGGCGCTTCGCGCAACAGGACGATGGCGATGCGGCGGTTGCCGGCCAGCGACGGATCGTCGGGATAGAGGGGGTCGGATCCCGCCTTGCCCGCGACCGAATAGACCCGGTCGGCGTTCACGCCCGCGCCCTGCAGCGTCAGGCGCGAGGCGTCGGCGCGGGCGGACGACAGCGACCAGTCGCCCGCGCCGCTGGCGCGGCTGGAGCCGGCGACGGCGCTGGTGTGGCCGGTGATGGAGATGCGGTTGGGGAGCTGGTTGATGACCTTGGCGATGGCCCGCAACAGCAGCTGGGCGCGCGGGTTGGGGCGCGAGGAGCCATTCTCGAACATCGAGCGGCCTTCCTGGTCGACCAGCTGGATGCGCAGACCCTCGGGCGTCTGGTCGATGATCAGCTGTTTCGACAGTTCGGCCAGTTCGGGCATGGCCTGCATGGCCTGACGCAGGGATTCGGCGGCGCTGGCGAAGTCGGCGGCCTCGCGGCGGGCGATCTCGGCGCGCAGGGCGGACTCGCTGGCGGCGGACAGGTTAGTGCTCTGACCCGCTTCCTCGGGAGATTCCGGCGCTTCGGGGGCCAGTTGCTCGACCATGGCCATGGAGCCGGAGCTCTTGGCCCCGTCGTCGCCCAGGGCGGTGCCGCCCAGGATGCCGCCCGAACCGGAGGTCGAGGCCGAGACGTTGGCCGGGGCGAAGTATTCGGCGATGCCGCGCTTCTGCTCCGGGTCGGTCGTGTTGATCAGCCACATCAGCAGGAAGAAGGCCATCATGGCCGTGACGAAGTCGGCGTAGGCGACTTTCCACGCGCCGCCGTGGTGACCGCCGGCGGTCACCTTCTTCACCTTCTTGATGAGGATCGGGCGATCGCTCGCGGACATGGGCAGGCCAATCTTGACGTCGTCTGTTAGACGTGAATCCCACGCCGCCCGTTAAGAAGCGGTTGCGGTGCGGGCGTTTCCGGGTGCGACCTTGCCGCGCGGCGACCCACGGCTTAGGTCAGGCCTGTGACCGTGACCTCATCTCCTTCCGAATTCGACGCCAAGGCCTATCGCAAGGCGCTGGGCGGCTTCGCCACCGGCGTCTGCGTGGTGACGGCTCACACGGCCGAGGGGCCGCTGGGCATTACGGTCAACAGCTTCACCTCGGTGTCGCTGGACCCGCCGCTGGTGCTGTGGTGCCTGGACGTCAAGTCGGACCGCCATGACGCCTTCGCCGGAGCCGAGCGCTTCGCCGTTCACATGTTGCCGGTCGAGGACCAAGCCATGTCGGATCGTTTCGCCTGGGGCGTCTGCACCCTGTCGAACGACGAGTTCGAGGTTGGGGACCCTGCGCCCCCGCGTCTGCGCAACGCCGTGACGCGGCTGGATTGCGCGACCCATGACCGCATCGTCATGGGGGATCACCTGGTCATCGTCGGGCGCGTTGGCGCTTTCGAGACCTATCCCGGCGACGCCCTGACCTATTTTCGGGGCAAGTACGGACAGGCCGTCGATCCGACGGCTTGAGGCCTTCTCGATCCTCCCCTGCGAAGCGGGGGAGGATCTGGGATGTTAGCCCAGCAGCCGCGCCGCCTTGGGCGCGAAGTAGCTGAGGACGCCCGAGGCGCCTGCGCGCTTGAAGGCGTGCAGGGTTTCCAGGATGGCGCGGTCTTCCTCCAGCCAGCCGTTGGCGATCGAGGCCTGCATCATCGCGTACTCGCCGGACACCTGATAGGCGAAGGTCGGGATCTTGAAGGTGTCCGAGACCAGCTTGACGATGTCGAGATAGGGCAAGCCCGGCTTGACGATCAGGGCGTCGGCGCCTTCGGAAATGTCCATCGCCACCTCGCGCAGCGCCTCGTCGGCGTTGGCGTAGTCCATCTGATAGGTCTTCTTGTCGCCGGTCAGCGACTTGGACGAGCCCACGGCGTCGCGATAGGGGCCGTAGAAGGCCGAGGCGTATTTCGCCGCATAGCTGATGATCAGGGTGTCCGACAGGCCGTTGGCTTCCAGCGCCTCGCGGATGGCCTGAACGCGGCCGTCCATCATGTCGGAGGGAGCCACGGCGTCGGCGCCGGCGTGGGCGTGGATGAAGGCCTGTTCGGCTAGGCGCTCCAGCGTCGGGTCGTTGACGATGCGACCGTTCTCCAGAACCCCGTCGTGGCCGTGGTCGGTGTAGCAGTCCAGCGCCACGTCGGTCATGACGCCGATCTCGGGCGCGGCGTCCTTGATGGCCTTGATGCAGTCGGGGATCAGGCCGTCCGGGTCGCTGGCGGCGGCGCCGACGCTGTCCTTCAGATTGTCATTCACGTTGGGGAAGAGCGCGATCATGGGGATGCCCAGATCGCGGGCCTCGACGGCGGCCTTGGCTGCCTCCTTGGGCGACAGGCGGAAGACGTCCGGCATGGAGGCGACCGGCACGCGGTCCTCGGAACCGTCATGAACGATGATCGGCCAGATCAGGTCGGCGGGCGTCAGGGTCGTCTCGGCGACCAGACGGCGCACCCAGGGCTGCGAACGCAGGCGACGCGGGCGGGCATAGGGGAAGGCGGCGGGCTGGAACGGCATGGTCATGCAGGGCTCATAGTCCGGTAGGCGGGGCAGGGAAACGGCCTTGGCGGTCGCATATCGGACCCCGGCGGAGAAAAAACAGAGTCCAATTCGTCTGAATCGTCTGAAATCGCGGCGTCGAGAGGCAGAGACTAGCGCGTGACTGCGTCATTGGCGGACACAAGATGCGGCGTAGGGCGCTGGCGGGGTGACGTATCCCAAGCGCTTGGATAAAAGCCGCATGAACGCCCCGTCAGAGGGCAGAGTCGGGAGTATAGATCATGGATTTCGCCCTCAACGACGATCAACGCGCCATTCAGGACGCGGCGCGGGCCTTTGCCGACGCCGAGCTGGCGCCGCACTCGGCCCAGTGGGACGAGGACAAGCACTTCCCCGTTGAGGTTCTGAAGTCGGCGGCCGAGATGGGTTTCTGCGGCATCTATACCGGCGAGGAGCACGGCGGCATGGCCTTGGGCCGCGTCGAGGCGGCGGTGATCTTCGAGGAGTTGTCGCGCGGGGACGTGGCGACGGCGGCCTTCATCTCGATCCACAACATGGCCACCTGGATGATCGACAAGTTCGGGTCTGACGACCTGCGGTCGCGCCTGGTCCCGTCGCTGGTGGCGATGGACCAGATGGCCAGCTACTGCCTGACCGAGCCGGGCTCGGGGTCGGATGCGGCGGCGCTGCGGACCACGGCAGTGCGGGACGGCGACCACTATGTGCTGAACGGATCCAAGGCCTTCATTTCCGGCGCGGGCGTGTCGGACGTCTATGTCGTCATGGTCCGCACCGGCGGCGAAGGGGCGAAGGGCGTCTCGACCATCGTGGTCGAGAAGGACACGCCCGGCCTGTCGTTCGGCGCCGATGAGAAGAAGATGGGCTGGAACGCCCAGCCGACCGCCGTGGTCAGCTTTGACGACTGCCGCGTGCCGGTCGCCAATCTGGTGGGCGAGGAGGGCGCGGGCTTCAAATACGCCATGGCGGGTCTGGACGGCGGGCGCCTGAACATCGCCGCCTGTTCGCTGGGCGGGGCGCGGCTGGCGCTGGAGACGGCGCAGGAATACGTCGCCACGCGCAAGCAGTTCGGTCAGGCCATCGGCCAGTTCCAGGCCCTGCAGTTCCGTCTGGCCGACATGGCGACGGACCTGGAAGCCGCGCGCCTGATGGTGCAGCGCGGGGCCTGGGCCATCGACAACAACCACCCGGAAAAGACCAAGTGGTGCGCCATGGCCAAGCGTCTGGCCACCGACGCCTGCTTCCAGCTGGCCGACGAAGCGCTGCAACTGCACGGCGGCTACGGCTACCTGAAGGACTATCCGCTGGAACGGATCGTGCGCGACCTGCGGGTGCACCGCATCCTGGAAGGCACCAACGAGATCATGCGCGTCATCATCGCGCGGGAGTTGGCCCGATGAGCGACGCCGAAGTCATCACCCGCGTCGAAGGCGGCGTCGGCCGCATCACCCTGAACCGGCCCAAGGCGATCCATGCGCTGAACCGGGTCATGTGCGAGGCGATGATCGAGGCGCTGCTGGCCTGGCGCGACGACGCCGCCGTGACGTCGGTGCTGATCGACCATGCGGGCGAGCGCGGCTTCTGCGCCGGGGGCGACATCCGCATGATCGCCGAGAGCGGGGCAGGGGATGCGTCGGAGGCCAAGGCCTTCTTCAGGACCGAGTATCAGCTGAACCATCTACTTTTTGCCTATCCGAAGCCGATCACGGCTGTCGTCGACGGCATCGTCATGGGCGGCGGCGTGGGCATCAGCGAACCGGCGGACGTCCGCATCGCCACCGAGCGCACCACCTACGCCATGCCCGAGACGGGCATCGGCCTGTTCCCCGATGTGGGCGGGGGCTGGTTCCTGCCGCGGCTGCCGGGGCAGACGGGGGTCTGGCTGGCGCTGACGGGGGCGCGGCTGAAGGCGGCGGATACGGTGGCCCTGGGCATCCACAGCCATTTCGTCGAGAGCGGGGCGACGGCGGCCTTGAAGGACGAACTTCTCGCCAATCCGTCTGATCCCAAGGCCGTGGCTGACCGCGTGGCGGGCGACGCAGGCCCTGCGCCGCTGGACGCGCACCGCGAGGCCATCGACCGGCTGTTCGCCTATGACACGGTCGAGGAAATCTTCGCCGCTCTGGAAGCCGACGGTTCGGACTGGGCGTTGAAGCAGCTTGAGACGCTGAAGACCAAGTCGCCGCAGTCGCTGAAGGTCAGCCTGCGCCAGATCCGCACCGGCGCGACGCTGGCCTCCTTCGCTGAGAACATGGCGATGGAATATGCGTTGGGCGGTCGGGTGGTGCAGACCCACGACTTTCAGGAAGGCGTCCGCGCCGTCATCGTCGACAAGGACAATGCGCCGCAGTGGTCGCCCGCTGAGCTTTCGAGAGTCAGCGACGCGACGCTGGACGCCCTGTTTGCGCCTTTGGCCGCTGACGAGGCCTGGTCGCCGCTCTGAAAAGGTCGCTGCGGCGCAACATTTGTTGTTCCGGAACGCCCGTAGGGCTATCTAGGCGGCATGAGTAAGCGCTGGACCCCTGAATCCTGGAGAAACAAGCCCGTCGTGCATATGCCGACGGACTATCCTGACATGGCCGAACTGGCCCGTGTCGAAGACGAGCTGCGGGCCATGCCGCCCCTGGTGTTTGCCGGCGAGGCCCGCAAACTGACCCAGCATCTCGCACAGGTGGAGGCGGGCAACGCCTTCCTGCTTCAGGGCGGCGACTGCGCCGAGAGCTTCAAGGAGTTCTCGACCGACAATATTCGCGACACCTTCCGCCTGATCCTGCAGATGGCGGTGGTCCTGACCTTCGCCGGGCGCAAGCCGGTGGTGAAGGTCGGCCGCATCGCCGGTCAGTTCGCCAAGCCGCGCTCGTCGCCGCTGGAAGAGATCGGCGGCGT
>DAIOID010000164.1:0-5996 GCA_036744355.1 Brevundimonas sp. | reverse complement strand
ACGCCCTGATCGACCTCGTCGAAGATCATGACCGGCTGGCGCTGGTCCTCACGGCTGGCCAAGGCCGCCTTCATGGCCAGAGCAAAACGGGCCAGTTCGCCGCCCGAGGCCACGGTGTCCAGCGGGCCGAAGGGCGTGCCGGCGTTGGTGGCGACCTCGAAACGCACGGTCTCGACGCCCAGCGGCCCGCGACGGCCCTCGATCGGGTCCAGCGTCACGCGGAACCGAGCGCGCTCCAGCTTGAGCGGGCCCAGCTCGGCCATGACGGCGGCGACCAGACGATCACCCGCCGCCTCGCGCGCCGAGGTCAGCAGCATGGCGGCCACGTCATAGGCCTCGATCGCCACGGCCACGTCGCGGCGCGCATTGGTCAGGGCCTCGGCCCCGTCCTCGATCAGGCGCAGTTGTTCGCGCAGGCGCACCCGCAGCGCCGGCAGGGCGTCGACCGTGGTGTTCAGCTTGCGGGCGGCGGCGCGCAGGGCGAACAGGCGCTCCTCGGCCTTGTCCAGACGGCCCGGCTCGAAGTCGAAGGCGTCGGCGGCGGCGTCCACAGCGGCGACGGCTTCTGTCGCCTCGACCAGGGCGCGGTCCACGGCCTCGGCGGCCAGGGCCAGCTTGACGATGATGGGATTGTCGCCCTCAGCCCCCGCCTGAACGGCGCGCTGGCGGGCGTGTTCGACAGCGCGCAAGGCCGAGGCCAGACGCTGGCTCAGCTTGTCGCCGCCCAGCAGGTTGCGGGCGTCGGCCAGATCGGCCACGGCCTTTTCCGCCGCGCCCAGGATGGCGCGCTCACCCGCGAGTTCGGTTTCTTCGTCGGGCTGCGGGTCCAGGGCGTCGAGGTCGGCCAGGTTGAGGGCGATCTCCTCCGCCTTGGCGGCGGCCTCGGCGGCGGAGGTCTCAAGCTCGTCCAGACGCCCCTGCGCGGCCTTCAGCCGGTCGGCGGCGCCAGCCACGCCCGACAGTTGGGGCTGCAGGCCGCCGTAGTTGTCGAGCAGGGCGCGGTGGGTCTTCCAGTCCAGCAGGCCGACAGTTTCGTGCTGGCCATGCACCTCGACCAGCAGGGCGCCGATTTCGCGCAGGGCGGTGACGCCCGCCGGCTGGTCGTTGACGTAGGCGCGGCTGCGGCCGTCGGCCGAGACGACACGGCGCAGGATCAGCTCCTCGCCCGGCGCGACCTCGAAGCCGCGCTCGGCCAACAGGGCGATCAGGGTCTCGTCATCGGGGGCGGTGAAGACGGCGGTGGCGACCGCCTGCTTGGCGCCGGAACGCACCAGGCCCGCGTCGCCGCGCGCGCCGAGCGCCAAGCCCAAGGCGTCGAGAATGATGGATTTGCCGGCCCCGGTCTCGCCGGTCAGCACGGTCAGCCCTTCGCCGACCTCCAGGTCGAGGGCGTCGACGAGGACGACGTCACGGATCGAGAGTGTGGTCAGCATGGGCCAGCTTGATTCGACTTTACAGCCCACTGTAGCCGGAAACAGAAAGGGAACGCAGCGTCTTTCCGCATACGTTCCCCTGAAGCATCAGGCCCCGCCGGGGATGATCCGCTGCAACCAGCTTTCGCGTTTGGCCTCGGGCTGGACGTCCGGGCGTTCGCCGCGCTCGGTCAGCAGGGCGTAGGCCTCGGCGTACCAGGGGCTGCCCGGATAGTTGTGACCCAGGACGGCGGCGTTGCGCGTGGCCTCTTCGGTCAGGCCCAGGGCGACGTTGACCTCGACCAGACGATACAGGGCCTCGGGCGTATGCGAGCTGCGCTGGAAGGCCTCGTTGTTGATGACCGTCTTGTAGCGGTTCAGGGCCGCCAGAGGCTGGTTGGCGCGCTGATAGAAGCGGCCCACGGCCATTTCCTTGCCGGCCAGCTGGTCGTTGACCATGTCGATCTTGACCCGGGCGTCGGTCGCATAGGGCGTATTCGGATAACGGCGCACCACGTCGCGCAGACCGACCAGGGCCGCCTCGGCGTAGGCCTGATCGCGGCCGACGTCGACGATCTGCTCGAAGTTGCAGATGGCGCGCATGTAGAAGGCGTAGGCCGCCGACGGGTTGCCCGGGAACAGGGCGATGAAGCGGTCAGCCGCCGCGATCGCGTCCTGGTAGTTGTTGTTCTGATAATAGGCGTAGACCTGCATCAGGATCGCCCGGCGCGACCATTCCGAATAGGGGTGCTGGCGCTCCACTTCCTGGAAATAGTCCACCGCGTCGGTCCAGCGCTTGGACTGCAGGCGCTGATAGCCGGTGTTGTAGAGAGCCTCGACCGGGCGTTCTTCATAGGCCAGCTTCTGACGCGGCTTGCTCCCGGCGCAGGCGGAAACCGTCAGGGCGGCGACGGCGACCGTCATCAGGGTCAGACCGGAACGGAACTTCGAAGCGGGCAAGGGCGACCTCTCAAGATGCCTTGGCTGCAGCGCACCCCCGGTGCGCCGCTGTCGTTACGGCGATCTCTATAGCAGCGACAGCGACCATGCCAATGCAGCGAAATCCGTCATGACGGGTTGATGCAGGGCGATCCCCTGCTAAAGAGCGCGTCCAGAAACGACTGCGCTCATTGGCGCAGCGAAGACGGCAAAAGGATGACCGGTCATGAAGCTGCTCTCTGGCAATTCGAACCGGACTCTGTCCCAGGCCATCGCCACCCATCTCGACATGCCGCTGACCAAGGCCCAGGTGAAGCGATTCGCCGACAACGAGGTCTTTGCGGTCATCGAAGAGAACGTGCGCGGCGAAGACGTCTTCGTCATCCAGTCGACCTCCTATCCGGCCAACGACAACCTGATGGAGCTGCTGATCATGACGGACGCCCTGGTGCGGGCGTCGGCGCGACGGATCACGGCCGTCATGCCCTACTTCGGCTACGCCCGTCAGGACCGGAAGACCGGCGGCCGCACGCCAATCTCGGCCAAGCTGGTGGCCAACCTGATCACCCGCGCCGGCGCCGACCGCGTCCTGACCATGGACCTGCACGCCGGCCAGATTCAGGGCTTCTTCGACATTCCGACCGACAACCTGGTCGCCACGCCGGTCCTGGCCCAGGACATCAAGGAACATTATCCGCGCGGCGACGACCTGATGATCGTCTCGCCCGACGTCGGCGGCGTGGTGCGCGCCCGCTCGCTGGCCAAGCGCCTCGACGCCGATCTGGCCATCGTCGACAAGCGTCGCCCCAAGGCGGGCGAGAGCGAGGTCATGAACATCATCGGCGACGTCGAAGGCCGCCGCTGCATCCTGTTCGACGACATCGTCGATTCGGGCGGCACCCTGGTGAACGCCGCCCAGGCCCTGATCGACCGCGGCGCGACCGAGGTCTCGGCCTACATCAGCCACGGGGTCCTGTCGGGCCCGGCCGTCCAGCGCGTCACCAACGGCCCGCTGAAGGAGCTGGTGATCACCGATTCCATCGAGCAACCTGACGAAGTTTTGAAGTGCTCGAAGATTCGCACGGTTTCCGTGGCCCCTCTGATCGGCGAAGCTATCCGCCGCATCGCCAACGAGGAATCGGTCTCGAAGCTGTTCGATTAACCTTCGAATAACCATTCCCTCGACGATATTAGATGCTTCAGTTCCGGGGGCGAGCGTTTGCGCGTCCCGCGTCCGATTACGAGGGAAATTCGATGTCCCAGGCCTTCCTGCGCCGCGGCCTGTCCGTCGCAGCCATCGCCGCCGCGGCCCTGCTGGCCAGCTGCTCGACGCCTGAACCGGAAGCGCCCCCGCCTCTTCCGCCGCCGCCCCTGCCGGCCGTCAGCCTGAACGAGAGCGTGGCCCAGGCCGCCTCGGTCTATGTCGCCTTCGTGCGCGAGGTCGGCACCATCCAGGCCGGCTTCCCCGACGCTGAATCCATCCAGGCCGCCATCCGCAAGGGCGCCGCTTCCGACGCGGCGCAGCTGTCGCGCGGCATGATCGCCTACGGCTCCATCCTTGCTCTGCAGTCGCCCGAATATGTCGCCGGCGTGCGCCAGTTCGCCTCGACCCCGGCCCTGCGGCAGGAAATGATCGCGCGCATCATCGCCGATCCTGCCTATGCCGCCACCCTGCCCGGCGCGGACGCGGCGGCGGGCCTGATCACCTCGACCATGGGCAAGGACATCGCCGCCCTGACCGCCATCGCCGAAGCGGTGGAAGGCGACGCCTATGCCATCCAGGAGCGCCGCGACCCGCGTCGCCGCTGGGCCGTCCAGCCCGTTGCCGACCGGGTCGGCCGCCTTGAAGGCGCCAAGACCCGCTCTTCCGCCCAGCTGCCGTCCGCCGAGGAAAGCGCCCGTCTCTTCGCCGCCGCCAACAGCGGTTCGGGCCTGAACCTGCCCCCCGCGCAACGCGGCGCGCCCTTCACCCCGGCCATGGTCAACTCGCTCGCCATCGCCGCCCTGGCCGCCCTGGGGGCCGCCGGCGACGACGCCCGGATCAATACGGACGCGCTGACGACCGAATCGAACAACGAGTTCTGCACCAGCATGTCGAAGCTGATGCTGTTCCAGTGCCTGGCGGCGGCGCGCCCCAGCTATGAGGACATGTTCTGCACCGGCCGCCATATCGTGCGCGACCTGGCGACCTGCACGGCCCAGTACACCGGCCCCATGCCGACGCCGGCGACGCCGACGGTGACCATCGCCGAGACCAATCCCACCCCGGGAAGCGGCGCGATGTGACGCCAAGGCGGGCTGAAACGACCGGGGCGGTTGCGTCGCCCCCCTGTTCCGTGTAATAGCCCGCCCTCTTGAATTCGAGGGTTCATGACCCCGCCGCGCGGGCCCTTAAGTTGGCGCGGCGTTACTGTTGTTGTTGAGGCGAGCCCGATGGCCGAGATCATTCTGAACGTTGACGTCCGTGAAGGCGTGGGTACCGGCAGCGCACGTGCTGTCCGTCGCTCGGGCGCCGTGCCCGGCATCCTGTACGGCGGCGACAAGGCCCCCGTCGCCATCTCGGTGAACGAGAAGGACTTCCGCAAGTCGCTCTACACCGGCAAGCTGCTGGGCCACCTGGTGACCCTGAAGTACGGCGAAGAGACCCAGCCGGTCATCGCCAAGACCGTTGACTTCGACCCGGTCACCGACCGTCCGCTGCACTTCGACCTGATGCGCGTCGACGCCAAGGCTCCGATCAAGATCGAGATCAACGTTCACTTCAAGAACGCTGACGAAGCCCCCTACACGCGCGCCGGCGGCATGCTGGAAGTCGTCCGTCACTCGGTCGAGATCCTGGTCGCCGCCGACCAAATCCCGGAAGAGCTGGTCGTGGACCTGAAGGGCCGCGAAATCGGCGAAACCATCCGCATGTCGGACATCGCCCTGCCGAAGGGCGCTTCGGCCACCATCACCGACCGCGACTTCGTGATCGCCACGATCAAGAACTCGGCTGCTTCGCAGTCGGACGCCGGTGACACCACCGCTGAAGCCGAAGCCTGATAGGCTTCTTCTTCGGAAGATTTCAGCCCCGCCCGGTTCGCCGGCGCGGGGCTTTTCTTTGCCCGGAGCACAGGGCATGAGGGCCGCATGATCATCATCGCAGGGCTCGGCAATCCGGGCGCCAAATACGAGAAGAACCGCCACAACATCGGCTTCATGGCCGTGGACGAGATCGCGCGTCGCTGGCGCTTCGGTCCCGAGCGGGCCAAGTTCCAGTCGATCGTCAGCGAAGGCGAGGTCGAGGGGACCAGGGTCCTGCTGATGAAGCCCCAAACCTTCATGAACGAGAGCGGCCGGGCCGTCGGCGAGGCGGCGCGCTTCTACAAGGTGAAGCCCGAGCACGTCATCGTCTTCCACGATGAGATCGACCTGGCCCCCGGTCGTTTCCGCATGAAGAAGGGCGGCGGCGCCGCGGGCCAGAACGGCGTACGCAGCCTGATCAGCCATCTGGGCGCGGACTTCCGCCGCGCCCGCATGGGCATCGGCCATCCCGGCGAGCCGCAACTGGTCCACGCCCATGTCCTGGGCGACTTCCACAAGGCCGACAAGCCCTGGCTGGACCCCATGCTGCAAGCCTGCGCCGACGCCCTGCCCTTCGCCGTG
>DAIOID010000163.1:0-6165 GCA_036744355.1 Brevundimonas sp. | reverse complement strand
CCGCCGGTCGGCATGATCTTGGTCCAGGGCATGGGGCCCAGCACCGCCTTGACGAAGTCCGGTCCGCCGACCGAGGCGCCGGGGAAGAGCTTGACGATCTCGCAGCCCAGAGCCTGAGCTTCCGAGATGTCGCGCACCGAACCGCAGCCCGGCGAATAGGCGACCTGACGCCGGTTGCAGACCTGGGCCACCTCGGGAACCAGGCAGGGGCTGATGACGAAACGCGCGCCCGAGGCCAGGTACAGCGCCGCCGTCGGCGCATCCAGGATCGAGCCCACGCCCATGATGATGTCGGGATCGGTCTGGGCGAACTGCTTCGACAGGGCGGTGAAGGTTTCCCAGGCGAAGTCGCCGCGGTTGGTGAACTCGACGGCCTTGGCCCCGCCGCGGGCGCAGGCGCGGATCACCTCGGCGCAGACCTCCGGGTCGGCGTGATAGAAGACCGGGACGACGCCCTGGGTTTCGAGGGCGGTCAGCACGCTGAGGCGGTCGTGGCGCATGGGGTCTCCTTCAGGCCTTGCAGCCCGCAGATCGACGGTTGGCGGCCCCTGCGTCAAGGGTAACCGGGATCAATCCCGGTAACCGGTCGCCTATTCGGCGGTCGCCAGGGTCACCAGCCGCCGAACCATGCCGCTGTCCTTGTCGGCCAGCGGGTCCAGCATGGTGAAGTGGTCCAGCCCGTCCAGCACCTCGACATGGGTGTCGGCGCCCTTGCCGCCCCACTCGGCGGCCATGTGGCGGCTCTGGCGGATGAACTCGTTGCTTTCGGCCCCGCCGACCCAGCAGTCCAGCGTCCGTCCGCCCGGCGCCCCGCCGTTGGGCGCGGGCCAGTGGATCGGCGACAGGGCCCGCGCCGTCATGACGTCCAGCCCCAGAGCCTCGTTCAGCGAGGTGTGGATCAGCGGCTCGATGTCGAACACGCCCGAGATCGCCAGGGCCGCCCGCGCCCGGCCCTCGGACAGCATGCAGGCCGCCATATGCCCGCCGACCGAATGACCAAAGACCAGAGGGCGTTTGCCGGTGCGGTCGCGCACCAGCTCCGTCGCCCGCCGCATCTGGCCGATGATGGCGCCCACCTTGACCGTCGGGGCCAGGTCATAGCCGGGAATGACCACGCTGATCCCGTGATCCAGCAGGGCAGGGGCGACCCAGCCGAACCAGGCCCGGTCCAGCGCCTGCCAATAGCCGCCGTGGATGAAGACGGCGGTCGGCGATCCCGCGCCGGCGTCGAACCACTCCATCTTCTGGCGTTCGCCGGGGCCGTATTCGACGGTTTTCGGCCTCCGGGCGTCGATGACGCGGGCCGACTCCTCTCGCCATCGTTTCAGGATCGCCGGGTGTCCCGGCACGCGTTCTCGATTGTTGTACGCCGCCTCGTAATCGACTGGAGGGGCCGTCAGTGTCGCCGGAGCCTTACCCATGCCGTTTCCATCCGCTATGCACCTCCGCTTGAACGGGAGGTTCCGACCATGATGACCGCCATTTTCGTCTTCATCAAATGCGAGTTGGGCTACGCCAACGATGTCGCGGCCGATCTGGTCGACAACGTTGAAAACGTGTCGGAAGTTTACTCGACCTCGGGTCAGCACGACCTGCTGGCCAAGTTCCAGCTGCCCAAGGACGCCGACATCGGAACCTTCGTTACCAAGCAGGTGCAGACCCGCCCGCACATCCGCGACACCTTCACCGTCATCACCTTCTCGCCCTTCCTGCCCTCGAAGAAGTAGGCGGTTCGGGTCGAAAGGGATCAGCCGGCGGGTCTGGCCGCCGGCTTGCGCCGCGCGGCGCGGCTGTCGGCGCTGTCCTCGGCGGCGTCCGCGCGATCCGCCGCCTCATCCTCGGCTCCGACCTTCTCCTCGACGGCGGCCGAGAAGCGCTGATAGACGCCCAGGCCCACCAGCACGACGACCGCCGCGACCAGCAGGGCGGTGGGATAGATCAGCAGGGCCACGTCCTCGCGCGCCGTCTTGAACACCACGACCAGGGCTTCCAGGAAGACGGCGATGACGATCGTCGACAGGAACTTGGTCAGGCTGCGTCGGGCCTCGGCGGCGCTGCGCTTCTCCTTGCCGCGCTGCACCTCTTCCTCGAACAGGTACTTGGCCACGTCGAAGACGGCGATGGCGACGATGACATAGCCCAGCACGTCCAGCAGGGCGTCCACGCCCGAATGGTCGGGGCTGACCACGGCCCGCAGAGCGTCTCCGACGCCCAGAAAGACCAGGCCGAGCGCCAGAAGCAGCAGCAACAGACTGGCGCCGCCGAAGACGATGCGGGTCAACAGGGTCATGGAACGGGCTCCCTCAGGCCTGAAGCAACGCTCGAACAGCCAAGGTGTTTCCGCATCCAAGAGACCGTAGCCAATCGCAACGGATTGCTGTTAGCGTGGCTTCAGGGAAACGCAGCAAGGGCACGCTAGATGGCCGATCTGGAGACGTTCCGCGCCGAGACGCGCGCCTGGCTGGAGGCCAACTGTCCGCCGGAGGTGCGCGGACCGCGCGACGGCGACGAGGACTATGTCTGGGGCGGCCGCAAGGCCGAGTTCAAGACGCCCGCCCACAAGTTGTGGATGGACCGCATGGCCGAACGCGGCTGGACCGCGCCGGAATGGCCCAGCGCCTATGGCGGCGGCGGCCTGTCCCGCGAAGAGGCCAAGGTGCTGGCGTCGGAGATGCGTCGTATCAAGGCCCAGATGCCCTTGGCCAGCTTCGGCATCTGGATGCTGGGCCCGGCCCTGCTGGCGTTTGGAACCGAGGAACAGAAGCAGCGATTCCTGCCCCCCATCGTGCGCGGCGAGATTCGCTGGTGTCAGGGCTATTCCGAGCCCGGCTCCGGCTCCGACCTGGCCTCCATCCAGACCCGCGCCGAGGATCGCGGCGACCACTGGATCGTCAACGGCCAGAAGGTCTGGACCTCCTACGCCGACAAGGCCGACTGGATCTTCTGTCTGGTCCGCACCGATCCCGAGGCGCCCAAGCATCTGGGCATCAGCTTCGTTCTGTTCGACATGACGACGCCGGGCGTCAGCACCCGCCCCATCACCCTGATTTCGGGCAAGTCGCCCTTCTGCGAGACCTTCTTCGACGACGTGCGGGTCGAGAAGGAAAACCTGATCGGGACCCTGAACCGCGGCTGGGACGTGGCCAAGGCCCTTCTGGCGCATGAGCGGACCATGATCGGCGCCATGGGCGACACCGGCGTCGGCCGCCCCCTGGGACAGGTCGCGACGGATGCCCTGGGCGTGGACGAGGCCGGGCGGCTGGACGAGCCGTCCTTGCGCGCCCGCATCGCCGACTACGACATCGACGCCGCCGCCTTCCGTCTGGCGATGGAGCGGGTGGGGGATCAGGTGAAGGCCAAGCAGGCGCATCCGGCTGTCGCTTCGGTTCTCAAATACTACGGCTCGGAGCTGAACAAGCGCCGCCACGAACTGGCCATGGCGGCGGGCGGCGCGGACGCTCTGGAATGGGAGGGCGAACGCTCGAAGGAGGGACAGGCCGCCCGCGACTGGTTGCGCACCAAGGCCAACTCCATCGAGGGCGGGACCAGCGAAATCCAGCTGAACATCATCGCCAAACACCTGCTGCAACTGCCGGGGGCGTGACGCCTCGCCCGCCGTCATCCTCGGGCTTGACCCGAGGATCGAGGGTGGCGCCGGACTGGACGCCGCCCGCTCGCTCCAACGCCCGATGCTCGGATCAAGTCCGAGCATGACGAAGAGAAAGTAGGATTGATGCCCCTGATCCTGACCGAAGAGCAGACCATGCTTCAGGACGCCGCCGACGGCTTCCTGAGCGAACATGCCCCCATCGCCCACCTGCGCCGGCTGCGCGACAGTCGCGACCCCGACGGCGTCTCGCGCGACCTGTGGCGGGCCTTCGGCGAGATGGGTTTCGCCGGCGTTGTCATTGACGAAGCGGACGGCGGCTCCGGCCTCGGCGCGGTCGAGGCGGGCGTCATCGCCGAGAGCCTGGGCCGCACCCTGACGCCCTCGCCCTTCATGGGTTCGTCGGTGCTGGCCGCCACCGTGCTGAAGGCGGCGGGATCGGAGGCGCAGAAGGCCTGGCTGGGCAAGACTTCGGCGGGCGAGGCCATCCTCAGCCTCGCTGTCGACGAAGGCCCCAAGCACGCGCCGAGCAAGATCGCCACGCGCGCCGAACGCGCGGGGAACGGCTTCAAGCTGAACGGCGCCAAGGGCTTCGTTCTGGACGGCCATATCGCCGACGCCCTGATCGTCGCGGCGCAGACCGGCGAGGGCCTGACCCTCTTCCTGATCAATCCGCAGACGCCCGGCGTCACCGTCGAACGCACCCTCATGGTCGACGCTCACAACGCCGCCCGCGTGACCCTGACCGATGTGGTGGTGGACGCCGACGCCGTGATCGGCGCCGTGGGCGAGGGGCAGGGGCCGCTGGACGCCGCGCTGGCGCTGGGCCGGGCCTGCGCCGCCGCCTCTCTGGTCGGGGCGGGGGATCAGGCCTTCAAGATCACGTTGGAATACCTGCGCACCCGCAAGCAGTTCGGCAAGCTGATCGGTGAGTTCCAGGCCCTGCAGCACCGCGCCGCTCATCTGTTCACTGAGCTGGAACTGGCCAAGGCCGCGACCTTGGCCGCCCTGCAAGCCATCGACGCGGGCCGCCCCGACGCCGAACAGGCGGCGGGGATCGCCAAGGCCAAGGCCGGCCGCGTCGCCGAACTGGCGGTGCAGGAGGCGGTGCAGATGCACGGCGGCGTCGGCATGACCGACGAGTTCGACGTCGGCCTGTTCATGAAGCGCGTCCGCGTCTTGAACGAACTGCTGGGCGACGCGGGCTTCCACGCTGAACGTCTGGCGCGGGCGCAGGGCTTCTGACGCTCGTTTGATCCAGGACAAGGCTGAGCCGGGCCGGGGTGACGCATCGGCTCGGCCCGGCTAAACCTCCCGCAAGGGAGAAACCACATGACGCGATCCAACGCGCCCGCCTATCAGACCGGCTTCGCCAATCATTTCGCCACCGAGGCTGTTGAAGGCGCCCTGCCGGTCGGCCGCAACTCGCCGCAGCGCCCGGCCCTGGGCCTTTACGCCGAGCAGCTGTCGGGCGCCGCCTTCACCGCCCCGCGCGACCACAATCTGCGCAGCTGGCTCTATCGCCTGCGGCCCTCGGCCCAGCACGGGCCGTATCAGCCGTTCGCGCAAGGCCGCGTGCGCTCCGGCCCCTTCACCGAGACCCCGCCCAACCCCAACCGCATGCGCTGGGACCCACTGACCATGCCGGATCAGCCGACCGACTGGGTCGAGGGGCTGACCACCTATGGCGGCAATGGCGACGCCGATTCCGGCGCGGGCGTGGGCATCCACCTCTATGTCGCCAACCGCTCGATGGCTGACCGGGTCTTCTACTCCGCCGACGGCGAGCTGCTGATCGTGCCCCAGCAGGGGAGCCACCGCTTCGTCACCGAGATGGGCGTGATCGAGGCCGCGCCCGGTCATGTGGTGGTCATCCCGCGCGGCGTCCGCTTCCGCGTCGAGGTGGACGGCGAGGTGCGCGGCTACGTCTGCGAGAACTACGGTTCGCCCTTCCGACTGCCGGACCTTGGCCCCATCGGCTCCAACGGCCTGGCCAATCCGCGCGATTTCGAGACCCCCGTCGCCTGGTTCGAGGACGTTGACCGCCCGACTGAGTGCGTGCAGAAATACGGCGGTCTGCTGTGGGCGGTGACCTTCGACCACAGCCCGCTGGACGTCGTCGGCTGGCACGGCAACTACGCCCCCTATCGCTATGACACGGCGCGGTTCAACACCATCGGCACGGTCTCTTACGACCACCCCGACCCGTCGATCTTCACCGTCCTGACCTCGCCGTCGGACACGCCCGGCACGGCCAACTGCGATTTCGTCATCTTCCCGCCGCGCTGGATGGTGGCCGAGGACACCTTCCGCCCGCCGTGGTTCCACCGCAACGTCATGAGCGAGTTCATGGGGCTGATCTTCGGCGAGTACGACGCCAAGGCGGGCGGTTTCGCCCCCGGCGGCGCCTCCCTGCACAACCGCATGAGCGGCCACGGCCCGGATCAGGCCAGCTGGAACGGCGCGACGAAGGCCGATCTCAAGCCGATGAAGATCGAGAACACCCTGGCCTTCATGTTCGAGACGCGGATGCCGATCCGCACCACGGCCTGGGCCGA
>DAIOID010000162.1:0-6267 GCA_036744355.1 Brevundimonas sp. | reverse complement strand
TTGTCGCGGTGTTCGGCGCGGAAACGCAGCTCGCCGCCGAAGCTGGCCCAGACAGGGCTGCCTTCGCCGCCGACCGGGACATATTTGAACTTCGACCAGGTCGAGGTCCGCTTGGCCGGATCGGACAAGTAGCCGTAGCTCTCGTCGTGATTGATCAGCTTGAACGGCGGCGGCGCGGCGGCCGGAACCGCAACGGGCGCGGTCTGGATCGGCGCCTCCGCGTCTGCAGGCATGGGGGCGTGCGAAAGCAATGCGGCGGCGGCCGCAGCGGCGATGGTCATGGTTTCCTCCGGGAAAGGGCGCGGTTGGCTCCGCGCTCGGTTCGATTGGGATGATTATTCGGCGTCGGGCTGTCGGCCCGGCACGGCGTTCTGGAAGGCAGGCAGTTCGAGGCAGGCCGCTTCGAGGGCCATCAGACGCGGCCAGCGCACCTCGACGCCGAAGCGACGGGCATTGCCCAGCTGCGGCACGATGCATAGGTCGGCCAGGGTCGGAGCGTCGCCGAAGGCGAAGGGCCCCGGCTGGCCGGCCAGCAGTTTGTCGACCGCGTCGAGACCTTCCTCGATGACGGTGGCGGCCCAGGCCTGAACCACCTCTTCGCCCAGACCGAGGTCGCGCAGGCGCTGCAGCACCTTGAGGTTCTGAACCGGGTGGATGTCGCAGGCGACGGCCTGGGCCACGGCCCGAACCCTGGCCCGTTGCACCGGATCCGCGGACAGCAGCGATGGCGCAGGCGAGGTCTCGTCGAGGTATTCGATGATGGCCAGCGACTGGGTCAGGACCGCGCCGTCGTCGGCGACGAAGGCCGGCAGCAGGCCCTGCGGGTTGAGCGCCAGGTATTCCGGCGCCCGCTGCTCGCCCTTGCGCAGGTGGTGGATGACCTGCACGGCCTCCAGTCCCTTGAGGCCCAGGGCGATACGCACCCGCCATGAGGCCGTGGAGCGGAAATAGCCGTGCAGGATCATCGCGTCAGACTCCGGCGCGACGGCGCACGCCGCCGAGGGTGAAGACCGCGATCGAGGCGATCACGGCGGGGATGACGGCCAGCAGGATCAGCGACTGCGGCGTCCAGCTGGCGGCCAGCAGCACGCCGCCGACCAGAGGCCCAACGATGGCGCCGATGCGGCCGACGCCCAGGGCCCAGCCCACGCCGGTGGCGCGGATAGCGGTCGGATAGACGGCCGCGGTCAGGGCGTTGCAGCCGATCTGGGCGCCGACGACGCCGAAGCCGGACAGGGCCGCGCCCAGCAGCAGGACCGTCAGATTGGTGCCGCCGAAGGCCAGCAGGGCGATGAAGGCGGCCGAGGCGGCGTAAGCCGACCCCAAGACGACATAGGGGCTGATCTTGTCGATCATCCGGCCCAGGACTATGGCGCCGACGACGCCGCCCAGGTTCAGGGTGGCGGTGGACAGGATGGCCATGCTGAGCGGCAGACCGGCGCCCTTCAGCAGGGTCGGCAGCCAGTTCACCAGGAAGTACATGACCAGCAGGTTCATGAAGAAGGCGACCCACAGCAGCAGAGTCACCGGGGTGCGGCCCTCACGGAACAGCTGGAAGACCGAGAAGCCCTTGGCCGCTGAAGACTGCTCGTGCTTCAGCCCGGCGATGAATTCGCTGACCGAGGCGCCAGCGTCGATCTTCTTCACGATGGGAGCGATCTTGTGCTCCGGCGCGCACTTGGCGACCAGGAAACGCACCGATTCCGGCAGCATGAACCAGAGCACCGGCAGCAGCAGCAGCGGCAGGACGCCGCCGACGACGAAGACCGAATGCCAGTCCCTGGTCGCGATCAGCCAGGTCGAGATCAGACCGCCGATGGTCGAGCCCAGCGGGAAGCCGCAGAACATGACCGTCACCAGGGTCGCGCGCAGACGGGCCGGACCATACTCGCTGGTCAGGGCGATGATGTTCGGCATGGCCGCGCCCAGACCGACGCCGGTGATGAAGCGGTAGATCAGCAGCTCGTTCATCGAGGTCGAGAAGGCCGTCAGCAGGGCGAACAGGCCGAAGATGAAGGTCGAGATCAGGATGACCGTCTTGCGGCCGAACTTGTCCGCCGCCGGGCTCAGGGTGAACGCGCCGACCGTCAGACCCAGAAGGCCGATGGCGAAGATCGGACCGAAGGCCGACGGGGCCAGACCCCAGTCCTCGGCGATCTTGGGCGCGACGAAGGCGATCGACTGGGTGTCGAAGCCGTCGAGCATGGCGATGATGAAGCACAGCGCCGTGACGCCAAACTGTAGCGGGCCGAACCTGGCCCGGTCGATTACGGCGTTTCCGCCCCCCTCACCCATGGCTGCCATTGATGTAGTCCTCCTGCGGAGGGCGCGTCTGTCGCGCGCCTCTCCGTGTGTTGATGATGCGTGTGAAAAGGGATCAGGCGGCGGGCGGGCCGACCTTGATGTTGAGCGGGGTCAGGCCGTCGATGGTCACGACCATGGCGTCGCCTTCGACGACGGCGCCGACGCCGGCGGGGGTGCCGGTGTAGATCAGGTCGCCGGGCTGAATCTCCCACAGACCCGACAGGTAGGCGACGATGTCGGCCACCGGCCAGATCAGGTCGGCCAGGTCCGCCGACTGCTTGACCTCGCCGTTGACGGTCAGCTCGATCTTGCCGTGTTCGGGATCAAAGCCCTCGCCCGCCTTGTGGATCAGGCCCAGTGGCGACGACTGCTCGACGTTCTTGCCGGTGTCCCACGGACGGCCCTGGGCGCGGGCTTCCAGCTGCAAGTCGCGGCGCGTCATGTCCAGGCCGGTGGCGTAGCCCCAGACGTGATCCAGTGCGTCCTCGACGGCGATGTTGCGACCGCCCTTGCCGATGGCGACGACCAGTTCGGCCTCGTAGTGGAAGTTCTCGGTCTTGGACGGATAGGCGATGGTCGTTCCGTCCAGCACCACCGTCTCGGCCCAGGCGGTGAAGAAGAAGGGCGGCTCGCGGTCCGGGTCGCGGCCCATTTCGCGGGCGTGCGCGGCGTAGTTGCGGCCGACGCAGAAGATGCGGCGGACCGGGAATTCGTCCCCGGTGTTGGTCGGGGCAAGCACGGGCGCTTGCGGTTGGAACAGCAGGCTCATGCGTTCTCTTCCTTGTAGAGGTTCAGTTTTTCCTGACAGGCCTTGTCGGAGTATCCGAACAGAACCAGTCGGCTAGCCGCCTTGAAGGCGACCGATTTCCACGACGGCACGACCACGATGTCGCGCGGCTTCAGAGCGATGGTCTCGCCCTCGATGACCGCCTCGCCAGTCCCTTCGACGACCACGAAGATGGTCCCGTCGGTCGAGCGGCGCGGCTTGGATTCAAAGCCTTCTGGCAGCAGGCGGACATGGGCCGAGATGGTGGCCATGATCGGCCCGCCGTTGATCGGGTTCATGAACTCCAGCGCATGACCCAGATGCGGGTCGATCTCGGCGCCGCTCTCGGCCATGGCGTCCAGCGCCGGACGCCACTCAGCGTAGGGATAGTGGAACAGAGGCTGGTGCGCGGGACGGCGATCCGCCGTATGGCCCTTCAGCGGGCGCATGTTACGGCCATAGCGGTTCAGGCTGTCGCCGGCCGGAGCCTGCTCGGGGAACTGGTCCTCCGAATAGCCCTCGGCGAAGCTGGCGTCGAAATGGCGGACGGTCGGGATGTCCAGTCCGTCCAGCCAGATCATCGGCGTCTCGGTCGGATTGCCGTGGTCGTGCCACTGGCCGCCCGGCGTCAGCACCAGGTCGAAGGGCTGCATCACCGCCTTCTCCCCGTCCACCGAGGTATAGGCGCCGCCGCCCTCCATGACGAAGCGCAGGGCGCACTGGGCATGGCGGTGGGCGGGGGCGATCTCGCCCGGCAGGATCAGTTGCAAACCAGCGTAGAGGCTGGGCGTGATGCCCGAATGGCCCGGCAGACCGGGGTTTTCCAGAATCAGCACCCGGCGCTCGGCCTGCTTGGCGCTGATCAGGTCGCCCGCCCGCATGAGGTAGTCGCGGGCGTTGTCGTAGGACCACTTGTGGACCTTGGCCGGCGAGTCCGGCTCGGGCAGAACGAGAGCCGACAGCTTCTCCCACAGGGGATAGAGGCCTTCCGGCTCCATCTGCACATAAAGGGCGTTCAGCTGGGATTGCTGGTCGTTGGACAGGACCTCGGTCACGCCTCAGCCCTCCATGCCGACGTGCAGCAGGCCGTCCTGCAGCTTGACCGGGAAGCTACGCACGGCGACCGAGCAAGGCGCGTCGACCGGCGCGCCGGTCTTCACATTGAAGGTGCCCTGATGCAGCGGGCATTCGATCAGCTCGCCGTCCAGGAAGCCGTCGGACAGGCTGGCCTGCCCGTGGGTGCACAGGTCGGCGGTGGCGAAATACTCGCCGTCCACGACATAGAGGGCGACGTTCAGGCCGTTGGCGCTGGCCTTGGCCACGCCGTGCTCTTTGAGGGCCGAGGGCGGCAAGGTCGCCACCCACGACAGGGTCGCGGCTTCGGTCATGCGGGATACACCAGACTGTTGGGGATCATTTCGGAATCGAAGACGACGATGCGCTCGACAAAGCGCAGGCGGTCGCCGTCGCGGACGATGCGGTCGTGGCAGACGGCGGACAGGATGATGTCCGACTGCTTGTCCACCAGGGTCTGCACCACCAGCAGGTTGTGGCGGATGCGCACGCCCTCTCCGTTCTGCTCGACCACGCGCGGCGCGGTGGGGAAGCGACGATAGTAGCGCGGCGCATACATCTGGGTCCGCGTCAGGCCCGTCACCCGGTCCTTCAACATCCCGCGGCTCTCCGCCTGCATGGTGCACAGGGTATAGCCGGCCTCGTAGTTCTCGCGCGGGATCACCCGATAGAGGCAGTCCTCGGTGAAGAAGTCGGGCCATGCGTGCAGATCGACGTCGTCCAGCACGCCGTAATAGGCGTCGTACAGGTCGCGGATTTCGTCGCGGGCGATGGTTATGGTCTCGCTCACAGGCCCATCACCTTGCGCCAGTAGCGGTACATGCCGCGCACGGCGGTCTCGGTGACCTGGTGGTCGGTGGGGGCGATCTCGCGGCCGCCCATCTGCAGGATCATGTTCTCGTCCGGCGAACCGGCGGCGCCCTGCTGGGTCATTTCCAGAACCTCGCCGTCGTCGGCCGAGACGAAGCCCGCCGGGCCGAACAGGTTGGCCTGCCGCGTGCGTCGCAGGCGCATCTCCGGCGTGTCGTCGGCATAGCACCAGTGGGTCCAGTGGAAGTCGAACCCGCCCGGTCCCTTAGGCACGATCTGGCGCGTGGTCAGGCTGTTGACCTGCTGTTGCAGGATCACGCTGGGGAAGACGGTGATCATCCCGACGGTTTCCTCGCCGGGGAACTCCTGCACCACATCCATGACGCGGGGGTCTTCCAGCACCAGATCGCCCTGGAAGTTGCGGATGTCGGCCATGGCCTCGGTCTTTTCCTGCTCGCCCTTGCGCGAGATCAGGATGCCGTGGCGGCCCTCGTCATCGATATCGACGGCGGACTTCTGGTCGGCGCGGAACAGGCCGAAGGTAGCGAAGAACACATGAAGCAGGCCCGCATGATAGGGGTCCTTGATGTTCTCCTGCATCTGCTTCCAGTTGGCGGGGATGTGCTGACGGTTGTAGCCCAGCACCTCCAGCTTCCGGCCGTCATAGACGCGGGTGTAGTGCTTCCAGAACTTCTCGCCGAGGTATTCGCGGAAGGGCGGCGTCTCGTCCGAGAAGGTGGCCCAGACCACGCCGTTGACCACCTCGACGCGCAGCTTGTTCAGGCTGTGGTCCTTGGGATCGAAGTCCGACGGCATTCCGCCCTGACGCTTAACGCCGCGACGGAAGGGCACGCCCTGCAGGTCGCCGTTCAGCGCATAGGACCACTGGTGATAGGGGCAGATCAGTTCCTTCGAGTGGCCGGTCCTGGTCTGGCAGAACTTGACGCCCTTGTGGGCGCAGCGGTTCTCGACGACCGAGATTTCGTCCTCGCCCGAGCGGACCATGACGCAGGGCTTTTCGCCGAGCGTGGTGGTTTTCCAGTCGCCGACCTCGGTGAGTTCGCACTCCAGACCGACATAGAGCCAGTGCGGCCCGTACCAGATCTTCTGCAGTTCCTCGGCGTAGATCGCGGGGTCCGTATAGACCCAGTAGGGCACGGCGGCGTCGACGTCGGTCGGCCATGCGCGGCGGTTCTCGCCCTCCGGCGGGCGTACGGGGATGTTCACTGAAAGCTCCCGGACAAAGAATTCGAAGCAGCGATCTCATGTCGCCGTTGACCGCATTGGTGTCGTGGTTTTTGATCTATGTCAAA
>DAIOID010000161.1:3438-6291 GCA_036744355.1 Brevundimonas sp. | reverse complement strand
GCCTTAGTTGGCGGGCGCCGGGGCCGGCGGGGTGGTGCTCGGCGAGGTGTTCGGCGTGTTCGAGGTGGTCATGCCGCCGTCGGCGTTGCCGGCCTGTTGCTCGATGCGGTCGGCTTCAGCGTTCAGGGCCTGTTCCTGAGCTTCGTTCGGGGTCGCGGCGGCCTGGGCTTCCAGGGCGTCAGCCTTTTGCTCGGCGGCCTTGTCGGCGGCGCTTTCACCGCAGGCGGCCAGACCGGCGACGGCGACGATGGAAGCGGCGGCGAGAACGAATTTACGCATGGTGTTCCTCCAAGTGATTGAACCGGACCAACGCCTCGGCCTCACATTCGGTTCACGCCGCCGTGATCATTTTTCAGCCCGCCTCCCTGAACGCCACCCGCGCGGCGCCCAGAAGCGCGGCCTGCTTGTGCAGGATCACCTTGGTCGGGATGGCCTGCATGTATTCCTTGAACCGGCCCTTGCGCTCGAACCGCTCGCGGAAGGGGCTGGCCTTGAGGAAGGGCAGGATGCGCGGGGCGATGCCGCCGGCGATATAGACCCCGCCGCGCGCCCCGGTGGTCAGGGCGATGTCTCCGGCCACGGCCCCCAGGATGGCGCAGAACCGGGCCAGGGTGGCCCCGCACGGCGTATTGGGGTCCTTCAGCGCCGTTTCGGTGATCTCGGCGGGATCGTCGATGTGGGTCTCGCGCCCGTCGATCTCGGCGAGAGCGCGGTGCATGTTCAGCAGACCGGGGCCGCAGATCAGCCGCTCGATCGACACCCGGTCATAGCGGCGACGCAGGATGCGCAGAATCTCGTCCTCGACGGGGTCGCCGGGCGGGAAGCAGGCGTGGCCGCCCTCGCTGGGCATGGCCATCTCGCGCCCATGCGCGTCGCGGATCAGGGCCGAGACGCCGAAGCCGGTGCCGGGACCGAGCACGGCCACCGTGGCGTGCGGATCGCCGTCCACTGGCCCGCCCAGTGAGGCCAGCTCGGCCTCCGGCACGATGGGGGCGCCCCAGGCCAGGGCCTCGAAGTCGTTGATCAGTTTGACCGGGTTCAGGCCCAGGGTCTGAAGCTCGGCCTCCGACACCGCCCAAGGCGAGTTGGTCAGGTCGATGGCCCCCTCGGTCACCGGCCCGGCGACGGCCAGAACCCCGCCGCTCGGCTTGACGTCGCAGCCGTCGAGGAAAGCCTTTACCCCGCCGAGGAAGGTCGGGTGCTCATCGGCGGGAAAACTCTGATGGTGCTCCAGGGTGATCTGGCCGTCGATTCTGCGGGCCAGGGCGAAGCGGGCGTTGGTGCCGCCGATGTCGCCGACGAGAAGGGTGAGATCGGTCATCAGGCGTCCAGCGTTCGGTCAACGAAGTTGGGATTGGGCGGAGTGTCCGTGTGGCCATCCATGCCAGGCGGGACGGGGAAACAGACGGTCGCGCCCTGCTCGGCCGTCGTCACCACCTGGCGGAAGGCGCCGAACAACTCGCGGCCATAACCCCAGGAGGAACCCTCGGCGTTGGCGGTCGAACGGACAGCCAGCGGGCGCGCGGTCAGATCCGCCACCCCGACCGTCGTCAGCACCCCAGCCTCGGCGTCCAGGCGGATGATGTCGCCGTCCTTGACGTGGGCCAGAGGACCGCCCGCCAGGGCCTCGGGCGAAACGTGGATGGCGGCGGGGGTCTTGCCGCTGGCGCCCGACATGCGGCCGTCGGTGACGAAGGCGACCTTGAAGCCCTTGTCCTGCAGCACGCCCAGCGCCGGCGACAGGGAGTGCAGTTCCGGCATGCCGTTGGCCTTTGGCCCCTGGAAGCGCAGCACCACCACCACGTCGCGGTTCAGGTCTCCGGCCTTGAAGGCGGCCAGGGCGTCTTCCTGGGTCTCGAACACGGCGGCGGGGGCCTCGACGATGCGGTTCTCGGGCTTGACCGCCGAGATCTTGATCACCGCCCGGCCAAGGTCGCCCTGCACCAGCCGTAAGCCCCCCTCGCGGTCGAACGGGTCGGAGGCCGGGCGCAGGATGTCGAGGTCGAGGCTTTCGGAAACCCCGTCGCGCCAGACCAGTTCGCCGTCCACCAGCGAAGGCTCCTGGAAGTAGGGTTCGATGCCCTGACCCATGATGGTCACGACGTCGCTGTGGATGTTGCCCGCCTTGGCCAGTTCGCGCGTGACGAAGGCCACGCCGCCCGCCGCCTGGAAGGCGTTCACGTCGGCCGAGCCGTTGGGATAGACCCGCGCCAGCAGCGGCGTCACCGACGACAGCTGATCCATGTCGGTCCAGTCGATCAGCACCCCCGCCGCCCGCGCCATGGCTACCAGATGGATGGCGTGGTTGGTCGAGCCGCCGGTGGCCAGCAGGGCCACGATCATGTTGACGATCGACTTCTCGCTGATCACGTCGGCCATGCGGCCCTGGCCCGAGCGCGCCAGTTCGACCGCGCGCTTTGCCGCCGCCGCCGTCAGGGCGTTCCGCAGACCCGTCTCCGGATGGACGAAGGCGGTCGAGGGCATGTGCAGGCCCGCGATCTCCATCATCATCTGGTTGGAGTTGGCCGTGCCGTAGAAGGTGCAGGTGCCGGGCGAATGATAGCTGCCGATCTCGCTTTGCAGCAGGGTGGTCCGGTCCACCAGGCCTTGGGCGTATTCGGCACGGACCCGGGCCTTCTCGGCATTGGGGATGCCCGACGGCATCGGCCCGGCGGGGGCGAAGACGACCGGCAGATGGCCAAAGGCCAGGGCTCCCATGAACAGGCCCGGCACGATCTTGTCGCAGACGCCCAGCATCATGGCGGCGTCAAAGGCGTCGTGGGTCAGGGCCACGCCCGTCGCCATGGCGATGGCGTCGCGGCTGAACAGCGACAGCTCCATGCCGGGGCGCCC
>DAIOID010000161.1:0-3338 GCA_036744355.1 Brevundimonas sp. | reverse complement strand
GCGGCGTCCATGCGGCGCAGATAGTCGGCGCGGGTGGCGCGGCTGCGTTCGACGATGCGGGCGGTGACTTCCGCCACCACAGGATTGAGCGCCATCAGACAGCCTCCGTCCAAAGCACTTCGAGGGGAACCTTCGCCGCGATCATGGCGGCGATGGGATGGATGCGGGGATCGCCCGTCGCCTCGCGCTCGAACACGGCGCGCTTTTTCGCGCCGGTCAGGGCTAGGATCACGCGGCGGGCGCCGATCAGATAGGGCAGGTTGATCGACAGACGTTCCTGCGGCGGGGCCATCCCGTCCCGACCCGGCGGCACGCCATAGACGGCGGGCTTCAGGCTCGGCGTCAGCAGGGTCTTCAGCGTCGGGCTCTCGGGAAACATCGAACAGATATGCCCGTCCTCGCCCATGCCCAGCAGGACGGCGTCGAGGCGTCCGCCCTCAGCCGCCAGAGCCTTGGACGCCTCGGCGGCGGCGCGGTCCACGGTGACCGACGGGGCATACAACGGCAGGAAACGCGCGGCGGACGCGGGGCCGGTCAACAGGGTCCGCTTCATCAGGGCGGCGTTCGATTCAGGCGAGGTCTCGGGCACATAGCGCTCGTCCACCAGGGTGACGACGACCCGCGACCAGTCCAACTCGATGCGCGCCAGATCGGCGTAGATAGGCGAGGGGGTCGAGCCGCCCGCGCCGGCGAAGACCGCGCGGCCCTGATCGAGCACCGCCGCGCCCAGGGTCTCGCCCAGCCGCGCCGCGCAGGCCTCGGCCCAGGCGGCGGCGTCGGGGAAGGTTTCGATCGTGGTCATCAGATCCTCCCGCTCATCCCCGCGGAGGCGGGGACCCAGTGAGAGCCGCATGCGCGACTCTTGGATTGAAACGGCTTGGCGATGCGGATGGAGCCAAAGGGCTGGGTCCCCGCTTCCGCGGGGATGAGCGGATGATGATTACTCATTGCGCGTGTTCCACTTCCGCCCGGTGCGCGACAGCAGCAGGTCCGCCGCCTCGGGGCCCCAGGTTCCGGCCTCATAGGCCCGCGGCTTGAAGTCGGCGCCCGCCCAGGCGTCGGAGACCTCGTCGACCCACTTCCATGCCTGCTCGGCCTCGTCGCGGCGCACGAACAGGGTGCTGTCGCCGTGCATGGCGTCCAGCAGCAGGCGCTCATAGGCGATGCGGCGGCGCGGCGGCGCGGCGCCCTTGCCGTCCACCCCCCAGGACAGGCTCATCTTGATCGGCTGCAGCTGCATCCGCTGGTCCAGCCCCGGCTTCTTGTTCATCACCGACAGCGAGATGTCTTCCTCGGGCTGCAGCTCGATGACCAGGCGGTTGTCATAGATGTCGCCGCGCTCGCCATGGCCGAAGATGGAGTGGGGCACGGGCTTGAACTGGATGACGATCTCGGTGCGCTTTTCGGGCAGGCGCTTGCCGGTGCGCATGAAGAAGGGGACCCCGGCCCAGCGCCAGTTGTCGATATCGGCGCGGATGGCGACGAATGTCTCGGTGTCGGACGGCTGGCCGCGTTCGTCACGATAGGCCGTGGCCGGCTGGCCCTCGACCTCGCCCGCCACATACTGGCCGCGCACGGTGACGCGCTCGGCCTCCTCCGGCGTGATAGGGCGAAGGCTGCGCAGCACCTTGACCTTCTCGTTGCGCACCGAGTCCGGGTCCAGGTCGCTGGGCGGCTCCATGGCCACGAGGCACAGCAACTGAAGCATGTGGTTCTGCAGCATGTCCCGCAGGGCGCCGTATTCGTCGTAATAGGGCCAGCGGTCGCCGACACCGACCGTCTCGCCCACCGTGATCTGGACGTGATCGACCGTCAGATTGTTCCACAGCGGCTCGAAGATGGTGTTGCCGAAGCGCAGGGCGATCAGGTTCTGAACCGTCTCCTTGCCCAGATAGTGGTCGATGCGGAACACCTGACGCTCGTCAAAGGCGTGGGCCACCGCGTCGTCGATCTCGAGGAAGCTCTCGAGGTCGCGCCCGACCGGCTTCTCCAGCACGATGCGGCAGTTCTTTTCAGCCAGACCCGCCGCCTTCATCGCCGTGACGATGCGGCCGTAGAGGGAGGGCGACACCGCCAGAAACGACGTGACCTCGCCGTCGCCCGCCTTGGCCTTCAACGGCGCCAGGCTCTCGGGATCGGTGGCGTCCACGGCCAGATAGTCGAGGCGCCCCTTCATCCGCGCCCAGCTGACTTCATCCCAGGCGTCGTCCGCCTCGGCCTTGGCCTTCACCGCCTCATGGACCTTGGCGATGTATTCCTCGGCGCTTTCGGTCGAGCGGGCGGCGCCGATGATCTTCAACCCTTCAGGCAGCAGGCCGTCGTGGTCGAGGAAATAGAGCGAAGGCAACAGCATCCGCATGGCGAGGTCGCCGCCGCCGCCGAACAGAATCAGAGCCGCCATTCGTGCTGTTCCTCCCTGGTCCCGACATGCGGGATATTCGCCTTAAGGCTCAGCCATCGGTCTTGGCCGGTTCCGCGCGGCGCGCCAAGACGTGCAGCACGTCCTGAAACACCATGTTACGGGCATGGAGAAGAACGAGCAGGTGATAGATCAAATCCGCCGCCTCGCTGGCGAGTTCCGTCTCGTCGCCCGCGGCCCCGGCCAGGGCCGTCTCCACGCCCTCCTCGCCGACCTTCTGCGCCGCACGCTTGGGGCCCTGGGCGATCAGGCGCGCAGTCCAGCTGTCATTGGGATCGGCCTGGGCCCGCACGTGGATGGTGCGCTCCAGCCGCGCGATGCGGCCCACACCCGGCGCGTCCTCGTCGCCGAAGCAGCTGATCCGGTTCAGGTGGCAGGCGTTGCCGACCGGGCGCACCTTCACCACCACGGCGTCGCCGTCGCAATCGGGCGTCACCGAGACGACATTGAGGAAGTTTCCCGAGGTCTCGCCCTTGCGCCACCGCCCGCCGCGCGAGCGCGAGAAGAAGGTGGCCTGGCCGCTGTCCAGCGTCTCGCGCAGCGCCGCCTCGTCCATATAGGCCAGGGTCAGCACCTGCAGGGTGTCGGCGTCCTGCACCACGGCGGGGATCAGGCCGTCGCCCTTGGCGAAATCGATCTTGGTGATGTCGAATGTCATCTTCCTTCTCCCCTCGTGGGAGAAGGTGGGCGCCGGAGGCGCTCGGATGAGGGGGCTGTGTCCGCGCGCGCGACGGTTGATGATGAGGGGGAAGCCAACGCCCCCCTCATCCGTCTCGCTCCGCGAGCCACCTTCTCCCACAAGGGGAGAAGGGAACCGATGGCCGTCATATCCTCACCTCCACGCCTTGCGCATCCAGGTAACGTTTGAGATCGGGAATCGCGATCGCGCCCGAGTGGAAGACGCTGGCGGCCAGGGCGC
>DAIOID010000160.1:0-6385 GCA_036744355.1 Brevundimonas sp. | reverse complement strand
CGATCTCATGTCGCCGTTGACCGCATTGGTGTCGTGGTTTTTGATCTATGTCAAATGCATTGCATCTAGCGCAATGACGAACGGAGATCACAAATGGCTGAACGCATCGTCATCCTGGGGGCTGGCCACGCCGGCGGCGCGACCGCTATCGCTTTGCGTGACTTGGGTTTTTCTGGATCGATCCTGGTCGTCGGCGACGAGCTGCACCCCCCCTACGAACGTCCAAGCCTGTCCAAGGATTACCTGTCGGGCGCCGAGGCCGATCCGGTCTGGCTGGCGACCGCGGAACGCTGGGCCGAGTTGAACGTGACCCTAAAACTGGGGGCCGAAGCGGTCGCCATCGACCGTGACGCGGGACAGATTCGACTGGCCGACGGTTCGGTCGAGCCCTTCGACAAGCTGGTGCTGGCCATGGGCGGTCGCGTGCGTCGCCTGCCCCTGCCCGACCATGCCGCCGTACGCTATCTGCGCACCGCCGACGACGCCCGCGCCATCGCGGCGGCGGCCAAGCCCGACGCCCACGCCCTGGTGATCGGCGGCGGCGTGATCGGGCTGGAGGCCGCCTCGACCCTGCGCGGACTGGGCCTGACGGCCACGGTGATCGAGGCGGGCGAGCGGCTGCTGGGCCGCAACGTCCCCGCCGAAGCCGCCGAGTGGCTGGCCGCCGCCCACGCCCGCATCGGCGTCGAGGTGAAGCTCGGCCGGTCGCTGCAATCACTGGAAGACGCCGCCAACGGCGCTGTTCTGGCGCGGCTGGACGACGGCTCGACCATTGAAACCGACCTGATCGTCGCCGGCATCGGCATCATCCCCTCGACCGAGATGGCCGAGGCGGCGGGCCTGCCGGTGGCGGGCGGGGTTCTGGTCGGCGACGACTACCGCTCGCCCGCCGACGATCGCGTCTTCGTTGTCGGTGATCTCGCCGCCCGCGTCCGGGACGGCGCCGCCGCCCGTATGGAGACCTGGGCCCACGCCCAGACCTCGGCTCGCTCCGCCGCCTTGGCCATTCTGGGGCTGCCCGCGGAGGTCGAGCCGACGCCCTGGTTCTGGACCGCCCAGTGCGGGCACAACCTGCAGATTCTCGGCGACCCGGCGGCGGGCGACGCCGTCGTGTCACGCGGCGAGGCGGTGCGTCTCTACATGCGCGACGGCATGCTGGTCGGCGCCGTCTGTCTGGATCAGCCCCGCGACTTCGCCACGGCGCGCCGCCTGATGGGCAAGACCCTGATCGGGGAAACGGCGTGCGACCCGGCCGTCGACCTGCGCAAGGCCGTCGCCGCCTGATCCGTCAGGCCGGGCGCACCCCGCCCGTCGCGCGGGTGATCTCGTCGCAGACCTCGATCAGGCGTTGGCGCGCCTGATCGTCGTATTCCGGCTTGAACACGTCAGTGGCCAGAACCGTGGCGGTGAAGACCGCCTCCCCCTGCAGGTCGAAGATCGGCACGGCGGTGGCCCGCAAGCCGGGGATCAGATCACCCCGGATGGCCGAATAGCCGTCGCTACGCACCCGCGCGCGCAGACCCTCGACATCGACCGGCTGGAACTGCGGCTGGGTTTCGCGTTCGACCATCTGACGCGTCGCGGCCTCTGGCCGGAAGGCCAGAAACACGTGCCCCGTCGCCGAACTCAGCAGAGGCAGCGGCGAGCCGACCATTAGCGAGGTCGAGATGGCGGGCGTGCCCATGATCCAGCGCACCACGATCGGCCCTGTCGGCCCCAGGGCGCCCATCTGCACCGTGCGCCCGGTCTCGGTGACATAGTCGGTCAGGGCGATCGCCGCCTCGCGGAAGCTGTCCATCCGCGACAAGGCCGCCAGCCCCAGACGCAAGGCGCCCGAGCCCAGCTCATACCGCCCCGTCGCCGCATCTTGACGCGCCATGCCCGCCGCGATCAGACTGGCCAGATAGCGGTGTGCTTGCGACGCCGACAGGTCCGACGCCTGAGCGATCGCTCCCAGCGCCGCCGCCCCGTTCAACGACGCCAGCACCTCCAGCACGCGCAGGCCTATGCCCACGGACTGAATGCCCTGCCGCCGATCCCCCGTCTCGCCCATTAGTCCTGCCCGTCGTCGTCGTCGCTACAATGGCGCCAAGGGTACAGGATTTTGGAGCGCTGCAACCCTCAGCAGTCTAGAAATCCGCCGCGGCTGGCAGGCGGGCGATGAAATGCCCCTTCATCCCCTCGGGCCAGTCGCGATAAGGGACCGCGCCTTGCGGGCTGTCGGCAAAGTGCTGGGCGAAGGCGATAATGGCCTGCGCGTCCTGCGCGGTCGGCGCGAACCCTCCAGCCAGATAGGCCGGCTTGCCGGGCTGGTTCAGATAGACCGTGCAATAGCTGGAACAGGCCCACAGGCAAGCCTGCCCCTCAACCCGCAGGCCGTCGGCGCCCGCAACCTCCACGGCGGATGTGACCGCAGCCAGAAGCCTCTGGCCTCCGGACATGCCAGCGGCGTCCACCGGCTCCTCGCTTGAGAACCGGCAAGTGGTGCAGACCACCAGACGCGCCGTCATCAGAACTCGACCCCGGCTTGAGCCTTCACGCCGCTGCGGAACGGGTGCTTCACCATCTGCATGTCGGTGACCAGATCCGCCGCCTCGATCAGTTCGGGCGGGGCGTTGCGGCCGGTGATGACGACATGCGTGTCGGCCGGGCGGGCGGTCAGCACCGCCAACACCTCTTCGACCGGCAGATAGTCGTAGCGCAGGGCGATGTTCAGCTCGTCGCAGACGACCATCTTCCAGTCCGGGTCCATGATCCGCGCTTTCGCCGCCTCCCAGGCGCGGCGGACGTTGGCGATGTCGGCGGCGCGGTCCTGGGTGTCCCAGGTAAAGCCTTCGCCCATGGGCCTCATCTCGACCAGATCGGGAAAGGCGTCGAACAGGTTCTGTTCGCCCGTCTCCATCGCCCCCTTGATGAACTGGATGATCGACGTCTTCATGCCGTGGCCGATCATGCGGCAGACCATGCCCAGGGCCGCCGTCGACTTGCCCTTGCCAGCGCCGGTGTGGACGATGACCAAGCCCCGCTCGACCGTCTTGCTCGCCATCATCCGGGCACGGGCGGCCTGAACCTTTTTCATCTTCTCAGCGTGACGGGCGTTCAGATCGGCTTCGGTCATTGGCGTGTTTCTTCTTCAGGCGACAGGTCAAGTTCGAACGGCGCGCCCCAGTCAGTATCGGCGCCGCGGCCTATGGCGGTGATGGCGCGGGTCATGGCGCCGTCGCGGTTCAACTGGCGGTCGGCCAGAGCCACGATCAGGGGGTTGGGCGTCGCTGTAGGCGCGACAGCGCGCAGGCGCTGGGCCCAGTCCTGCTCCCGGCCCGGCTCCGAACGACCGCAGGCGACCGCATAGGCCGCCGCCGTCGAGCGGCTGACCCCCGCCCAGCAATGGATCAGCAAGGGCCGCGCCCCGCTCCAATCCTCGGCGAAGGCTAGTAGGGCGGCGACGTCCGCCTCAGTCGGCGGAACCAGACCCTCGCGCGGTTCGGCGATGTCGTTGAACCTAAGGTACAGCCGGTGCGACGGCGCGCGGGCCAGCGGCGCATCGACATGCCCCGGTGAGGCCAGACTGATCAGATGCGACGGGTCATGCGCGGCCACCAGCCCCGCGACCTCGTGCAGGGGCGTGACAATCAGCTTCATCCGCCTGCCAGCCCGGCGACGGCCAGCAGGAAGCCGACCTCGAACGCCTGTTCGACGGCGCCCAGAACATCTCCGGTGCGCCCGCCGATCAGCCGCCAGGCCAGCCAGGCCGGAATGGCGGCGGTGAGCAGGCCCAGCGCGACGCCCCCTGCCCCCGTGGCCGGCGAGAAGAAGACCAAGGGCCAGAGGGCGATCAGAACCGCCAGCGTCAGCCCGGCGAACGAGACGCGTTCCGGCTTGCCCTCCTTGGCCATGCCGGGATCGCCGCCATAGGGCATGATCGTCATGGCCCCGACCGCCGCCGCGCGTCCCAGACCATGCGAGGCCAGCAATGCGATGGCGGCGAACAACGGTGAGACCTGCGTCAGCATGGCCAGCGCCGCCACCCGCAGCGCCAAGGTCAGCCCCAGCGCCAGCGCGCCATAGGAGCCAAGCCGACTGTCCTTCATGATCTCCAGCCGCCGCTCGCGGGTCAGGCCGCCGCCCAGACCGTCCGCCGTGTCGGCCAGCCCGTCCTCATGAAAGCCGCCGGTCAGGGCGATGCCCGCGCCGACGGCCAGCAGGGCTGCGATCCACGGGCCCCAGACCTGGGCCGCGACATAGAGGATCAGGGCCGCTGCGCCGCCGACGATCTGCCCCACCAACGGGTAATAGCGCGCGCTCTGCTGGATCCATTCCGGCCGGAAACCCGCCAGCTGCGGCGTCGGAATGCGGGTCAGGAACTGCACCGCACAGACGAACAACCGTCCTTCATGCCGGATCAACCTGCCGCCTCCATCACGTCGGTCAGTTCGGCGACCTCGGACAACAGGGAGCACGCAGCCTTGACCAGCGGCACCGCCAGCAAGGCGCCGGTCCCCTCGCCCAGCCGCATGTCCAGCTCCAGCAAGGGTCGCGCTTTCATGGCCTCCAGCATCAGCCGGTGACCCGCCTCGGCCGAGGCGTGGGCGAATAGGCAGTAGTCTCGGGCGGCGGGCGCCAGTCGAACGGCCAGCAAGGCCGCCGCCGTGCCGATGAAGCCGTCGACCAGAACCGGAACCCCCGCCCTGGCCGCCGCCAGCAAGGCGCCGGCCATCATACCAATCTCATAGCCGCCGAACTGGGTCAGCACCTCGAACGGCGTCGCCGCATCCGACCGGGCCGCCGCTTGGGCCAGAACGGCGCGCTTCCTTGCCATGCCCTCCGGCGAATGACCCGCCCCCTGTCCGACGCAATCTTCCAGCGGCGCAGGCGCCAACCGGTGCATCAGCAGGGCCGCCGAGGCGCTGTTGCCTATGCCCATCTCCCCCAGAGCGATCAGGTCGGCGCCGCTGGCGATGGCCTGATAGGCCACCCGGGCGCCCGCCAGCAGAGCGACCTCGGCCTGAGCGGACGTCATGGCGGGCTCAAGCGAAGCGTCCTGCGTGCCCGAAGCGACCTTGGCCTGGATCAAACTCGTCCGGTCCGAAAGGTCGGCGGCCACGCCCGCGTCAATCACCCGCACCTCGGCCCCGACCACGCGGGCGAAGGCGTTGGCGCTGGCCCTGCCCGTCAGCAGGGCATCAACCATGGCCACCGTGACGCAGGACGGAAAGGCCGCCACGCCCGAGCGGGTCAGACCGTGGTCCCCGGCGAAGACCAGCAGCACCGGGCGCTCGACGGCAGGCTTCACCCCCCGCTGGATCAAGCCCAGCGTCAGGGCCAGTTCCTCGATCCGGCCAAGCGCGCCCGGCGGCTTGGCCTTGCCATCCAGCGCCGCCTGCAAGGTGGGCTGTGACGATCGGTTCAGCGCAGGCACGGCGAACAGGTCGGTCAGGGCCAAAGCGGCCATACGAAGCCTCCCACGATCAAAAGCAGCATCAGGGCGGCGCAGGCGACGCCATAGACGCGAAGACCTCGGCTCAGGTCATGGGCGCGCGGCGGCGCCCAGTCGCCGAAATCGGGGCGATGGGTGATCTCGCCGTCATAACGAACCGGCCCGCCCAGCCGCACCCGCAATGCGCCCGCCATGGCTGCTTCCGTCCAGCCGGCGTTGGGTGAGGCGTGCTTGCCGGCGTCCCGCCACATGATGCGCCACCCCTGCCAGCCGCCAAGCGCGATCAAGGCCCCCGCGATCCGGGCCGGGATCCAGTTCATCACATCGTCGGTCCGCGCCGCCGCCCAGCCGAAGGCCCGCCAGCGGGGCTCCATGTGGCCGATCATGCTGTCGGCGGTGTTGACGGCCTTGTAGGCGAACAGCCCCGGCAAGCCCCCGACCACGGACCAGAAAACGGGCGCGACCACGCCGTCGCAGAAGCTCTCGGCCAGACTTTCCAAAGCGGCGCCCGCCACCTCGCCTTCGTCCATCGCCTCGACGTCACGGCCAACGATCATGCCGACGGCCAGCCGCGCGCCGGGCAGGTCGCCCGCGCTCAGCGGACGGGAAACCGCGCGAACGTGCTCGAACAGGCTGCGCGCCGCCATACCCGTCGCGCCCCAGATCATCAGGATCGCCAGTCCCGGCCAGAAGGGCGCCGTGGCGGCCAGGCGCTCAAGGCCCCAGCCCGCGCCGACTGCCGCGACCAGCAGGATCAGCACCGTCAGCACGCCAAGCCCACGCCGCCTTTTCGCCGACCATTCCGCGCGGTTCCAACAACGCTCCAGCGCCGCGATCAGAGCGCCGACCGCGACCACCGGATGGGTCAGGCGGCGCGGCCACCCGATCGCCCCCTCGACCAGAAGGGCGCCGGCGACGATCCAGGGCGTGGGGACGCTAGCGGGCACG
>DAIOID010000159.1:5307-6442 GCA_036744355.1 Brevundimonas sp. | reverse complement strand
TGAAGGACGTGGTCAAGCCGGGCGTGAAGGCGCGCTTCGCCGACCTGCGCCGCATGGGTCTGCGCACTGTCATGATTACCGGCGACAACCCGGTGACGGCGGCGGCCATCGCGTCCGAGGCCGGGGTCGACGACTTCCTGGCCGAGGCGACGCCCGAGGACAAGATGCGCCTGATCAAGGCGGAACAGGCCAAGGGACGCATGGTCGCCATGTGCGGCGACGGGGCCAACGACGCCCCGGCTCTGGCTCAGGCTGACGTCGGCGTGGCCATGCAGACCGGCGCCCAGGCCGCCCGCGAGGCCGGCAACATGGTCGATCTGGACAGCGACCCGACCAAGGTCATCGAGATCGTCGAGGTCGGCAAGCAACTGCTGATCACGCGCGGCGCGCTGACCACCTTCTCCATCGCCAACGACGTGGCCAAGTACTTCGCCATCATCCCGGCCATGTTCGTGGTCGGTCTGCCGTCGCTGGCGGCGCTGAACGTGATGAAGCTGTCCAGCCCGGAAAGCGCCATCCTGTCGGCGGTGATCTTCAACGCCCTGGTCATCATCGCCCTGATCCCGCTGGCGCTGCGCGGAGTGAAGTACCGCGCCGTGGGGGCCGGCAAGCTGCTGGGCCGCAATCTGCTGATCTACGGCTTGGGCGGTCTGATCGCGCCCTTCGTCGGCATCAAGCTCATCGACATCGTCATCTCCGCTCTCGGCCTGGCCTGAAGCCCGCCCTGAGCCGTCAAGGAAACTCTCATGCGTAAACGTAACTCTTCGAAGGTCTCGGGCGCCAACGACGCCCTGTTCGGCGGCGCCTGCCTGGTGGCCATCATCGCTCTGGGGCTGTGCAGCACACCGGCCAAGGCCCAGGACGCGGCCCCGCAAAGGACCGGCCCTGAGGTCGCCTTCAACGCCGCCGTCGGCTCCGACTATGTCTTCCGGGGCGTCAGCCAGACCGAAGGCGATCCGGCGATTTCAGCCGGGATCGATGTGACCCAGGGGCTGTTCTACGCCGGCGCCTGGGCCGGCAATGTCTCCTTCGCCGGGGATGCCGACACCGACGCCGAGATTGACCTCTACGCCGGGGTCCGGCCCGAGTTCGGCGGCTTCAACTGGGACTTCGGCGTGGTCAGCTATTTCTACGC
>DAIOID010000159.1:0-5207 GCA_036744355.1 Brevundimonas sp. | reverse complement strand
GCAAGGTGATCGAACAGCATGTCGAAGGCCGAACATTCGGCGTGCTGGGCCAGCCGCGCGTCAATGTGCTGCTGACTAATATGGCGCTGGACGCGCGCTTCCCTCGTCCCGCCGCGGAGGGCTGATGGCGCCGCCCATCCTCCCGACGACCAAGACCCCGGCCGCCCCGCGAAAGCGTGGGCGGCTGAAGGTTTTTCTGGGCATGTCGCCAGGCGTCGGCAAGACCTATGAGATGCTGCGCGCCGCGCGCCGCCGCAAAGCCGAGGGCGATGATGTCGTCGTCGGCGTGGTCGAGACCCACGGCCGCAAGGAGACCATGAGCCTGCTGCGCGGGCTGGAGGTCATGGCCCGCAACCCCATTGCCTATCGCGACCGCACCCTGCTGGAGTTCGACCTCGACGGCGCCGTGGCGCGCCGCCCCGGCCTGTTGCTGGTCGACGAATACGCCCACTCCAACGCGCCCGGATCGCGCCATCCCAAGCGATGGCAGGACGTGGAGGAGATCCTGGACGCCGGGATCGACGTCTGGACCACGCTGAACGTCCAGCACCTGGAAAGTCTGTCGGACGTGGTGCTGCGGATCACCGGCGTCCGGCAACGTGAAAGTGTGCCGGACAGCGCCCTGTCGCGCGCCGACGACATCGAACTGGTCGATATCACTCCCGAGGAGCTGCGCAAGCGGCTGGCCGAGGGCAAGGTCTATGTGCCCGAGACGGCGCGGCTGGCGTCGGACAACTTCTTCAAGGTCGAGAACCTGACGGCCCTGCGCGAGCTGGCCCTGCGCCGGGCGGCCCAGACGGTGGATGATCAGCTGGTGGCCCGACTGCGTGAGCAGGGGGTGCCGGGGCCGTGGGCGGCGGGCGAGCGGATTCTGGTGCTGATCGCGGGCGACGCCATGGCCGGGCCTCTGGTCCGCGCCGGGCGGCGGCTGTCGGACATGATGATGGACGCGCCCTGGACCGTGGCCCACGTCGACCGGCCCTCGGGCGCGCGGCACGGCGTGGGTTCGGCTGGCAAGTTGTCGGACGCGCTGAAGCTGGCCGAGCAACTGGGCGGACGCACCGTGGTCCTGTCCGGCGACGACGTGGTGCGCGCTGTCATGGATCACGCCCATCAGAACAACGTCACCCAGATCGTTCTGGCCAAGGGGCGCGACAGCCGCCTGTCCGAATGGCTGGGCCGGTCGCTGGCGGCCGAACTGCTGCGGCAGGCGCGCGGCGTGGCGGTCCACGTCATTACCGACGGGGCCGATCTGGAAGAGAAGACGCTGCGCGAACCGCGCCTGCCCCTGACGGGCGGCTGGCGGGGCTACGCTGTCGGCGCGGCCTGCGTGGTGGCGGCCACCGGTCTGGCCCTGCTGCTGGACCGGACGTTTGAGCGCGTCGATCTGGGCGTCATCTACCTGTCGGCGGTGCTGGCGGCGGGGGTGCTCTATGGTCTGCGCCCGGCGCTGGCGGCGGCTACGCTTGCCTTTCTGACCTACAACTTCCTGTTCCTGCAGCCGAAGTTCAGCTTCGCCATCGGCTCTCCGACCGATGTCCTGACCCTGATCGTCTTCTGGGCCGTGGCCCTGACGACCGGGGTGCTGGCGGGACGGGTACGCGAGCAGGCGAGGGCGGCGCAACGGCGCGCCTCTGCCGTGTCGGCCCTGCTGGCCGCCAGTCAGCGCCTGACCGGCGTCGGCGACCGGGCGACCGCGGCGCGCATCCTGGCCGAGCAGACGGCGGCGGCGGCGGGGGCCGGGGCCGTGGTCCTGCTGCCCGTCGACGACGAACTGACCCTGATCGCCGGGGCGCCGGGCAGGCCCGAACTGGGCGCCGAGGCCATGGCTGCCGCCCGCTGGGCCTGGGAGAAGGGCGAGCCGGCCGGCCACGGCACCGGCACCCTGCCGCAGGTGCGCTGGACCTTCCGGCCCCTGCAGGGCGTGCGTGACCGGGCGGGCGTGGCGGGGATCGAGGCGGCGGCCCTGTCGCCCGGCTCGGACGAGGAAAAACTGGCGCTCGCTCTGCTGGATCAGGGCGCTGTGGCGGTCGAGCGCGCCGATCTGGCCGGTCAGGCGGTCGAGACGGAGACCCTGCGCCGCACCGACCGGTTCCGGGGCGCGCTGATGAACTCCGTCAGCCACGATCTGAGGACGCCTCTGTCGACGGTGCTGGGGGCCTCGACCACCCTGATCGACCTGGGCGACAAGCTGAAGCCCGCCGTGCGCGCCGACCTGTTGCTGTCGATCCGCGAGGAGGCCGAGCGCCTCAGCCGCTATGTCGGCGACCTGCTGGACATGACTCGGCTGGAGGGCGGCGGTCTCAACATCCGCGCCGACTGGGTCGATGTGCGCGACGTGCTGAACGCGGCGGGCAAGCGGGTGGCGCGGCGTCTGGGGCAACGCAAGATGACCCGCGACTTCCCGGCTCAGCTCAGCCTCGTCATGGTCGATCAGGGGCTGTTGGAACAGGCGCTCGTCAACATTCTGGAAAACGCCATCGCCTACAGCCCCGACGGCTCGACCGTCGAACTGGCCGCCTATGAGGATCGCGGCGCGGTGGTCATCTCCATCGAGGACGAGGGCAAGGGCATCCCGACCGCCGAGTTGGAACGCGTCTTCGACAAGTTCCGCCGCATGGAGGAGCCGTCGGACCGCACTAAGGGCGCCGGGCTGGGTCTGGCCATCGCCAAGGGCTTCGTCGAGGCCATGAACGGCCGCATCGCCGCCGCCAGCCCCATCCAGGACGGAAAAGGCACCCGCATCCTGATCAGCCTGCCCAAGGCCGTCGTCACCCATCCCAGCCTGCTTTAGGGTTCGCCGCATGGCCGCTGTCCGACCCCAGATTCTCGTCATCGATGACGAGCCCCAGATCCACCGCTTCCTGTCCCCGGCGCTGGACGCCGCTGGCTATGAGCCGCGCCGCGCCGACAGCGGGCAGGAGGGCCTGCGCGGCATCGCCCTGTGGAGCCCCGACGCCGTGGTGCTGGACCTCGGCCTGCCCGACATGGACGGCAAGGAGGTGCTGGCGCGCGCGCGCGAGTTTTATGCCGGCCCCATCATCATCCTGTCGGCGCGCGACAAGGAGGCCGAGAAGATCGCGGCGCTGGACCTGGGCGCCAACGACTATGTCGAAAAGCCCTTCGGCGTCGGCGAACTGCTGGCCCGGGTCCGCGCCAACCTGCGACAGGCCGCGCCGCGCGCCGAGGCGACCGGGCCGCTGACGGCGGGCCAGGTGGTCATCGATCTGGAGCGCCGCCTGATCTCCCGCGCGGGCGAGGCTGTCCGCCTGACGCCCAAGGAATACGACGTCCTGGCCCATTTGGCACGCAATGCCGGCAAGGTGGTGGGCCACCGCGATCTGCTGACCGCCGTCTGGGGCAAGGCCCACGCCGACGACACCCAGTACCTGCGGGTGGTCATCGGCCAGCTACGCCAGAAGCTGGAGGCGGACCCGGCCCAGCCGCGCCTGATCGCCACCGAGCCGGGCGTCGGCTATCGGTTGCTGGATTGATCGACACCCTCGAGGCGCGGCTTCGGGGCGCACATGGAAGCCTAGCGGTCGGCTGGGGCCGGTCGCCGCGCGGGATCGGCCGTGTCTGTCGCAGTCTTGTCGCAAGGCGGTGACCTTGGCGCCAAGCTTGAGTTTTAGGGACAGGACCTTCCGTGGAAGGGCTGGATCGTGGCGCACCACTTTGACGAAGGGCGCGCGCGCTGGATGTTGCGAGAGGTCCTCCCGCATGAACCGGCGCTGCGCGCCTGGCTGAAGCGTCAGTGCGCGGCGGGGCTGGAGCCGGAGGACGTCATCCAGGAAGCATACAGCCTTCTGGCGGCGCGTGATCGTGTGGACGATATCCGTCATCCGAAGGCCTACCTGTTCCAGACGGCGCGTTCGCTTGTGGCGGCTCATGTGCGGCGGGCGCGGATTGTCCCTTTCCAAGCGCCGGAAGAACTCGACGACGGTGACCTGTTCGCGGACGGGCCCTCGCCGGAGCGCATTGTTTAGGATCGGGACGCGCTGCGGCGTCTCGCCCAGGCCATCGCCGCCCTGCCGCCGCAGGTGCAACGCGCCTTGGTTCTCCGGCGTGTCCACGATTTGTCTCAGCAGGAGATCGCCCGGCGCATGGGGCTGTCGGAGAATACGGTCGAGAAACACATTGCCCGGGGCGCGTCCCTGAAAGCGCCGCGGTCTCGGCCATTCCAGAGTTCGCACGTCAGGCCCAGATTCAGGTGGTGGCGCCCGCCAGGGATCTTGAAGGCGTGCGAACCCCGGCCGTCAGCGGGGATCTGGACGTACGCGAGGCTCTGGCGCGTCTGATCGCCGGCACGCCTCTGCGGGTGGCGGCGCATCAGGGCGGGGTGGTGACCCTGCGTTCATCGGCGCCGGCGGGGGCGCCCGGCGTCCTGGCCGGCCGGGTGCTGGATCCGGCGACGGGCCAGTACACGCCCAACGCCGTCATCCAGGTGACCGACGCATCGGGCGAACGCCGCACGGTGGTGGCCGGGAAGCGCGGCGAGTTCCGTCTGACAGGCGTGGCGGCGGGAGAGGCCCAGGCCAGCGTCAGCTTCACCGGTTACGCTGACCAGACCGTCAGCGTTCTCATTCACTCCGGCGAGACGGCGCGTCTGGACTTCGAGCTCTTTCGCCCGGGTACGGAAGGCGAGGCGATCGCGGTGGCCGATGTGGTGGTGACGGCTTCGTCGCGGGACGGCGACGCACGCGCCATCATGAGCCAGCGCCGCGCGATGGATATCAAGAACAGCCTGTCGTCGGAGTCCTTTGGCTCGATTGACGAGGGCAATGTCGGAGAGTTCATCCGCTATATGCCGGGCGTGGACGCCGAGGGCGAAGGCGACGACACGGTGCGCTATGTCCGCCTGCGCGGTGTGCCGCCGGAATACGCCTCGATCACCGTCAACGGGGTCAGCATGGCGGCGGCCGACGCCAACGCCGGCTCCTCGACTTCGCGCTCATTCAGCTTCGAGCAGGTGTCGCTGAGCAGCATCGACGCCATCGAAATCCCCAAGACGGTCAGCGCAGACGTGGACGCCAACGCCCTGGCCGGCACCATCAACCTGCGCACCAAGCGCGCCTTCGACCGGAAGGGGCGTAGGATCAGCGCTTCGGTTTCGGGCTTTACCCATTCGGACATGTGGAACGACCGGGTGACGGGGCCGGGCGAGGGCGAGCACGACGCCCGCGTCGCCCCCAGCGGCCAGATCGAAT
>DAIOID010000158.1:0-6492 GCA_036744355.1 Brevundimonas sp. | reverse complement strand
CCGCCTTCCCGGCCTTCTCGGGCTTGCGCGCATCCCGCTTCGCCTTGTGGCGCGACAGGATGGGGGCCAAAGCCTTGCGGTCGGTCGGGCTCAACTGACTCAACACCTCGACCGCCCCGGTCTCCAGCCGCGAGCGACCGCGCGCCTCGGACGCCCGCGAGCGTTCCAGCAAAGCCGCCACCGCCACCGGATCAAAGGTCTCGCCGCCGGTCAGGGCGATGGCCTCGCGCCGCGCCGCCCGCGCTTCTTCAAAGTCGGGTCGCGCCTGCATGGCGGCGGCGCGCAGCTGCGCCTTGACCTCATCGCGCACGGCCGGGTCCATCCGCTCGATGACGTCCCAGACCGGCTCGCGGCGCCCCGACTTGTGCGCCTCGGCAACCTTGTGCTCGATCTTGTCGCGCGCCACCCAGACAGCGCCGACCGCGGCCGCGGCGAAGACGTTCAGGGCGACCGAAACGGCCAGGGCGATCTTCAAATTCCGCGACGTCATCCGCCCAGAACCTCCGTGTCGTCCGCGCTGATCAGACTGGCTTGATAAAGCACCGCGTCGGCCTGGACGTCGGCGGTCAGGTGGCTGGTCAGGTTGATGCCGAAGACCACCCCGGCGCAGGCCGCCGCCGCCCAACCGGCGCCCGACAGCCAGGCCAGAGGCCCAGGACCGCGCCGACGCGCTCGCAGCCCGACCCCAGCCGCGCCGGCGATCACCGCCTCGCGCAGGACGTGCGACGGCGCCGGGCGCGGCGCGGCGTCCAGCAGGGCGTCCAGGCCGTCGGCCTCGCGCAGCAGGACCGTCGCACGCGGGTCGCTGTCCAGCAGGGCGCGCGCCGCCTCGCGCTCGGCCTCAGGCCAACGCCGCAGGTCGCCGCCATAGGCGTCGGCCAGAGTTTCAAAACGCTCGTACGTCATCGTCATGGTTCCAGCCCCCGCCTTACCCATTCGCCGTTCTTGCCGCATCCGGCGCGTTCGGAGCCATGTCCGCCAACGCCATCCGCAACGCCCGCCGTCCACGCGACAGCAGGCTCTCTAGGGCCTCGACGCTGACGTTCATCAGCCCCGCCGCCTCGATGTTACCCAGTTCCTGATAGTGACACAGGACGATGGCTTCGCGCTGCCGCTCGGGCAGTTTGGCCAGGGCCGCCTCGACCCGCGCCCCCGTCTCCATGGCCAGCAGGCCCCGGTCCGGCGCCGGGCCGTCGTCGGGCCGCTCCGGCGGCGTCTCCGTCGCGATCTCGCGCCGTCGCCGCAGCTGGTCGTAGCAGAGGTTCAGCCCCACCCGGTGCAGCCAGGTGTCGAACTTGGCCTGGCCGGGCGTCCAGCGCGGCGCCTGTCGCCAGGCTCTCAGCATCGCTTCCTGGGCCACGTCCTCAGCCTCCGCCGCGTCGCCCAGCATCCGCTGCGCCAGCGTCAGCATGCGCGGCAGCTTGCGAGCGACCATGGCCTGGATCGCCGCAGGGTCGCCCTGACCCACGCGCCGCACCAGTTCCTCGTCGGGGTCGGCGGTCTTCGCCAATCCAGCCTCTTTCGCCGTTCACGAAACGGGCCGACGGTCGCACCGCCTTCCCCGACATCTTCCTTACTCCGAAGCGGGCGTCGAAGGCGACGCCGCCGGGGCCGCCTGGCGCCGTTCCTGGCGCTTCTGGCGCATTTCAGCGCGGCGCGCCTCCATGCCCGCACGGCGCTCCTCGACCGTCAGCGTCCCGTCGCGGTCAGCGTCCAGACGCGCAAAGGCCTGCGTCGCCTTGCGCTCGGCCTCGGCGATGACGACAGGACCGCGCCCCTCGCCGCCCCGCCCCATGCGCTCGGCCCCGCGATGCATCCCGCCGCGATGACCGCGCTCGCCTCGAACCGCCCCGTGGCCGTCCGCGCGCGGCGCGTCGAACTCGGCCCGGCTGATCGAGCCGTCCTTGTTCGCGTCCAGACGCTCGAACAGGGCGGCGCGGCGCTCGGCCCGCTTGGCCTGACCGGCGGCGCACATTTCCTCGGCCGTGACCGTGCCGTCATGGTTGGCGTCGGCGGCGCGCAGGCGCTCCACCCGGCGCTGCACAAACTCCGCCTGCGTCACCGGCTGGGCCATGGCCGCCCGCGCCGGGTGCTGAGGCGCGGCGGTCTGGGCGACGGCCACGCCGCCGAAAGCCGTCAGAAGGGCGATGGCGGCCACGCCGCCAAGGGTCTTTTTCATCTCGATGGTCTCCACGGGCCGCGGCCCGAAAAACTCCCTGTCGAGAAATGAAACGCCGCCCGGATCAGTTTCCGTCGCTGACGACGATAGCCCTCCCCCTCGAGGGGGGAGGGTTGGGTGGGGGTGCGCCCACGAGATCAACCGATCAAGCTCCTGAGGCACAACGGTCCCGCCTCATGCGACCAATTGCACACCATAGCGCCCACACCCCCATCCCCAACCCTTCCCCCCTCGAGGGGGAAGGGAGTCCTAAGATGGCAGCGCCGTCTCGAATGCCCGTCGCGCCCGCAAACGCAGATCGATCAGTTGCGCCTTCAGCGTCTCGAAATCCGGCGCGCCGACCGCTTCGGCCAACCGCTGCTGGAAGCCCGCCGGTTCGGCGTCGGGATCGCCCCTGTCCTCAAAGGCGCAGGCCATCAACTGACCCAGCTGCTGATGCGTCCGCCAGGTCTCGGCCAGGACGGGATCGGCCTGCAGCGCCTCCAGCGTCGACACCGTCAGCGGCTCGCCCGCCGCCGCCGCGCACAGTTGGCGGTACTGGGCGACGAACTCGGCGTCGACCTGCGCCCCCGCCGACAGCTTCAGGTCCCAGAAGCCCTTGGGCCGCCGCTCGCGGTCCATCAGGTCGCGCATCGCCCGAACATCATGGGCCACGTCCACGCCCGGACGCGGCCGCCGCAGCGCCGCCTCCAGCGTCGCCTCGACCCGCGCGCCGAAGGCTTCGTCGCTGGCCCAGACCAGCCGCGCGCGCGTCAGGGCCATGAACTCCCAGGTCTCGGCCTCGGTGGCGTAGTAGTCCTCCAGCGCCTCCAGCCGCACCGACACCGGCCCCTTGGACCCGGTGGGCCGCAGCCGCATGTCCACCTCGTACAGCCCACCCTCGGCGGTGTGGGCCGACAGGGCGGCGATCAGCCTCTGGGTGAAACGACCATAGAAGAGGTCCGCGCTCCAGCCCTTGCCCGCCGAGGTCGCCTCGGGCGCCGCCGCATAGACCGTCATCAGGTCCAGATCGGACCCCGCCGTCATCTCGCGCGATCCGGCCTTGCCCAGGGCCACGACGGCGACCGCCCCCTCAAAGGCCCCGCCCATCCGCTCGGCCTCGGCCAGAGCCGCCGGCGCCAGACCCCGCATGCAGGCGTCGGCCAGGGAGGTGTTGGTCCACCCCGCCTGCTCGGCCGTGGTTCGGCCGGTGATGATATGCATGCCGATGCGGAAGGCCTGCTCGCGGTGCAGGCGCCGCACGGCGTTCATGGCGCTTTCGAAATCCCCGGCCTCGCGCGCCTCGCGCACCACCTGCTCGGCCACCCCGGTGTCCGTGCCCAGCGCCGTCATGAAGCGCGCGTCCAGCACTCCGTCCAAAGCCTGCGGCTGACGCCCCAGCGCCCGCGCCAGACGCGGCGCAAAGGCCATGACCCCGACCACCAGATCAAACAACTTCGGCTGGTTCAGGAACAGGGCCTGCACCTGCACTCCCGCGCTCAGCCCGGAGAAGAAGACCGCGAACCGCCGAAACGCCGCGTCCGGCGCCCCCGTCTTCGCCACCGCCGTCAGTAGTTGAGGGGCCAGCCGGGTGAACAGCTCGCGCCCCCGCGCCGTCCTTGTCGCCGGAATGCGCCCGTGGTGCCAGCTGCGGATCGTGTCGGACACCGTCGCAGGCTCGGAAAAGCCCATCCGCTTCAAGGTCTCCAGCGTGCCCGGATCATTCTCGACCCCGGTGAAGACCAGACTCCCGTAAGGCGAAGACAGCTCCTCGCCGCCCTCGAACAGCTCGCCGTAGCGTTGATTGACGCCCATCAGCACGGCCTCGACCCCGGCGTCAAAGGCCGCCAGGTCCCCCTGCCCCGCCAGCGCCGCCACATCCGCCCGGCGCTCGGGATCAAGCGGCAGGACGTGGCTCTGCTCGTCGGCCAGCATCTGCACCCGATGCTCCAGCGCCCGCAGTTCATGATAGGCGGCGGCCAGTTCATCGCGCGCCTCGGGCGTCACATGGCCGCGCTCGGTCAGGGCGTCCAGCGCCTCCAGCGTCCGCGAGGATCTCAGCCCCTTGTCGCGCCCGCCCAGGATCAGTTGCTGGGTCTGGACGTAGAACTCGATCTCGCGGATGCCGCCGCGCCCCAGCTTCAGATTGGCGCCCGCCGCCTCCAGCCCCTCGCCCGTCTTGTGGACATGGATCTGCTTCTTGATCGACTGGATGTCGAGCACCGCCTGATAGTCCAGACTGCGCCGCCAGATGTAGGGGACCAGGGCCTTGAGGAAGTCCTCGCCCTCGGCCGCGTCCCCGGCGCAGACCCGCGCCTTGATGAAGGCCGCCCGCTCCCAGTTCTGGCCGACGGATTCGTAGTAGGCCAACGCCATCGGCGCCGCGACCACCGGCGGGGTCGAGGACGGATCGGGCCGCAGCCTCAGGTCCACCCGGAAGACATAGCCGTCCGCCGTCCGCTCGCTCAGCAGACTGGCCAGACCCTGGGCCAGCCGGTTGACGAAGCCCTGCGCCTCCACCCCCTCGCCAAGCGCGCCTTCCAGCACCTCCGGCTCGAAGAAGAGCGACAGGTCAATGTCCGAGGAATAGTTGAGCTCGAACGCCCCGCCCTTGCCCATGGCCAGGACGAACAGGCCGGGCACAGGCCCGCGCGGATCATCCGCCGCCGAGATCAGCTTGCCGCGCCGTCGTTGATCATGCGCCACGCAACGCAGCGCCGCCTGCGCCGCCGCATCGGCGAACCGCGACAGGGCGCCCGTCACCGCCTCCAGATCCCAGACCCCGCCGAGGTCGGACAGGGCCGTCAGCAGATGCAGTTCGGCCTTCAGATGCCGCAGCGGCGCCCTGGCCTCGTCCGCCGGGCCGTCGATGGCGTCGGTCGCGGCCAGGATTTCAGCCAGCCGCGCCTCGGGCGGCGTCTCCAGAATCTGTCGCAGCCGCTCGGGCCAGCGCCGCGCCAGCCCGGCCAGATAGGGCGAGGCCGCGAACACCGGCTCCAGCGCCGCCCAGGCCCCGTCCAGCGTCGCGCGCCAGCCGCCTGCTTCGGCCGCCTCGACCAGCCGCTCGTGAATACGCCCCGCCGCCTCCGCATGGCGCACCGGACCGCATGGCTTAAGCAGAGCCCCCAAGGCATTGCTCATCAGCCCGCCGTCCCGCTCGCAGGTGGCAGCACCAGCGCCACCCGCAGACCCGGCCCCTGTCCGCCATAGGCCCCCGGCCCCTCATCCAGCTGCACCCGCCCGCCGTGGGCTTCGGCCACAGCCGTCACCAGCGACAGGCCCAGACCCGAGCCCGGCTCGGTGCGGCTGTTGTCCAGCCTGACAAAGCGCTGCAGCACTCGCTCGCGGTCCTCGTCCGGCACGCCCGGCCCGGTGTCGGTGACCGAAAACTCGATCTCGCCGGACGAGCGCCGCCGCGCCCGGAACTTCACCGCTCCGCCTTCGGGCGTGTATTTGATGGCGTTGTCGATGATGTTGGCGAGGGCCTGGGCCAGGAAGGGTTGGTTGCCCTCGACCATCAGCCCCTTCTCGATCTCCGCCGAGAACTCCAGCCCCTTGTCCTCGCCGGAAGGCTCATAGAGTTCAGCCATGTCGGTCGCCAGTTCGGCGGCGTCGAACACCTTGGGATCGGGCGCCCCGCCCGCCTGCAATCGCGCGATGGCCAGAACCGTGTTGAAGGTCTTCAGCAGGGCGTCGGCCTCGTCCAGGGCGATGCCCAGGGCGTCCACGCCCGACACCTTGCCCGCCTCGGCGTCGATCAGCGCCACCTCCAGCTTGGCCCGCATCCGCGTCAGCGGCGAGCGCAGGTCATGGGCGATGGCGTCCCCGGCGTGGCGGATCGAGGCCATCGAGGCCTCCAGCCGGTCCAGCATGGTGTTCAACCCTTGGCCCAACTCGTCCAGTTCGTCGCCCGAGTTCTTGACCGGGGCGCGCACCTTCAGATCGCCGTCCTGCACCGCGGAAACCACGCGGTTCAGCCCGCCCATGGCCCGCTCGACGCCGCGGCTGATCCACAAGCCCCCGCCGATACCCAGCACCAGGACCATGATCATGGCCCCCCACAGGGCCTGGGTCAGGCGCGCCAGATAGGCCTCGATGTCGCCGATGTCCTCGCCGACGAACAACTGCTCGCCGCCCGACAGGGGCATCTCGACCCCGATGGCCTGACGCTTGCGCACCCGGCCTTCCTCGTCGGTGTCGGTCAGGCGGAAGTCGTCCCAGCGCCCGCCCTGCACCGCCGCGCCGGGGTCCAGCGGCGAGGTCGAGATATTGCCCGTGATCGTCTTCCGGTCCTTGTCCATCAGCAGATAGAGATAGGACCCGCCCCGCAGCGT
>DAIOID010000157.1:2930-6541 GCA_036744355.1 Brevundimonas sp. | reverse complement strand
ACGTTCTGATAGCCGCCGAAGCCGCCGTCGGGCGGGCCGAGGTCCCAGCCCATGGCCGCCAGTTGCTGCTTGGTGGCGTCGGGCACGCCGGATTCCAGGTGCAGCTTGCCCGCGCCCCCGGCGGGCTGGCCGGTCGGCTCGGACGAGCCGTAGTGCTGCCAGCGCGGGCTGTCGCCGGCCTGCTGCGGGTCCAGGCCGTAGTCCACCATGTTGATGATGATCTGGGCCTGACCCTGCGGCTGCATCCCGCCGCCCATGACGCCGTAGGCCATCCACGGCTCCCCGTCCTTGCAGGCGAAGCCGGGGATGATGGTGTGGAAGGGCCGCTTGCCCGGCGCATAGACATTGGGGTGGCCGTCGGTGAGGGCGAACAACTCGCCCCGATCCTGGAACATGAAGCCGAGCGTCCCGCCGTCCGGGCCGTCGGGCGTCAGGCCCGAGCCCATGCCGCGATAGTTGGACTGGATCCAGCTGACCATCATCCCGTCCTTGTCGGCCACGCTGAAATAGGTGGTGTCGCCCTGGGTCGGGGCGTCGCCGGGGAAGACGCGGTCCATGACGCGGTTCGGGTTGATCAGTTTCGCCCGTTCGGCGGCGTATTCCTTGGAGTTCAGCCAGGCGGTCGGGGCCTTGGCGAAGCGCTCGTCGGCGAAGTAGCGGGCGCGGTCCTCGAAGGCCAACCGTTTGGCCTCGGCCTGAACGTGGATCGAGGCGGCGGACTGGAAGCCCATGGCCTTCAGGTCGAACTGTTCGCAGATGTTCAGGATCTGGTTGGTCGACAGGCCCTGAGTGTTCGGGCCCAGGGAATAGACCTCGACCCCGCGATAGGTGGTCATCAGCGGCTCGACCCATTCGGTGCGGTGGGCCGCCAGATCGGCGCGGGTCATCCAGCCGCCGATGCGCCTGAAATAGCGCTCGACATGGTCGGCGATGGCGCCGTCATAAAAGGCGTTGCGGCCGCCCTCGGCGATCATGCGATAGGTGCGGCCCAGGTCGGGGTTGGCGAAGATCTCGCCCGTCTTCGGCGTGCGGCCGTGCGGGTGCCAGACCTTCTTGCGGTTGTCGTTTTCCTCGATCTGGGCGCTGGCGCGGTCGAAACCCGCCATGTTGCGTTCCAGATACCAAGCGATGACCTCAGGCACGGGCACGCCCTGTTCGCACAGCTCGGCGACGGGGATCAGGACGTCCTTCCACGGCAGCTTGCCGTAGCGCTGGTGGGCGCTCCACCAGGCGTCGACCGTGCCGGGCACATTGACGGTCACGGCGCCGTATTTGGGCAGATAGCCGTCGGGACCGGCCTTGGACCGTGCGGTTTCCAGCGACAGCCCGCGCGGGCTGTTCCCGGAACCGTTGAAGCCGACGACCTTTTTCTGGGCCGGGTCCCACATCAGGCAGAAGGCGTCGCCGCCGATGCCATTGGCGGTCGGCTCCAGGAAGCCCAGGGCGGCGTTGATGGCGATGGCGGCGTCGATGGCCGAGCCGCCGCGCCGCAGGGTGTCCAGACCGATCAGGGTGGCGGCGGGGTGGGCCGTGGCGGCGGCGCCGTTGGCGCCCCAGACGGTCGAGCGGCCGACGAACTTCGGTCCCGTCACCCGGTCGCCGATGCCGACGCCGGCATAGGAATCAACGGCGGCAGGGGCAGGGGCGCTGGCCTTCGCAGAGGCCGGGCCGGCTGTCTGGGCGACGCTGGCGCCCGCTCCGGCCAGAAGGGCGCCGGCCGGCAGGCTGGACAGGAAGGTGCGACGACGCATGGCGATTTCCCCCGAAACTCACAGCCCGCATCAAGAACGGCGACGGGAGGCAGGGCAAGCGCCCTGTTGAGGCGCAGGCAAAGAAAAAGGGCCGCTCCCGGAGGAGCGGCCCTGATCCCTGGAGCGGACCTCAATCCTACTCGATGTCTTCGTTCAGCAGACCGACCTTGTAGAAGCCGTTTTCCTGAAGCTTGTTCATGACTTCCATGAACTGGTTGTACTTCACTTCCGGCTGGGCGCGGACGAAGACGCGCTCTTCGCGGCAGTCGGTCGTCACGTTCTGCGCGGCGCAGACGTCGGCCGGCAGTTGGGCGACGGTGGTTTCTTTCTCGGCGATGTAGATGCTGCCCGATTCCTGGATCGTGACGTAGACCGGATCCTTGGGCTTCTCGGTGGTCGCGCTCGGAACCGCCGGGGGCAGGTCCAGCTTGATCGACACGGTGGCCAGCGGCGCGGCGACCATGAAGATGATCAGCAGCACCAGCATGATGTCAACGAACGGCGTGACGTTGATGTCCGCGTTCTGTTCGATCGTTTTGCCGCCCTGGCCCGCGGGACCGGAAAGTTTAGAGCCCATACGCCGTCGTCTCCATCATGGCCCGCGTTCTTCGGCGAGCAGCACTCAAAGGTATTGATCGTCTCTTGGCGTCCCGCGTCGGGCTTGTAAAGCCGTCTTGCATGACGAATTCGCGTCAGCGGGCAATAAGATTGCATAACCGGCCGTCTCGCAGCTGCGAGACGACCGGTTCAAACCCCTTATCCCAAAGCCTTTCAGCCCCGGGCGAGTTTCAGGAAGCGGTCGGCCAGGGCCGGGTCGTCCTTGAAGGCGCCGGTGAAGCGGGTGGTGATGGTCGTGACGTGGCGGTGGTGCACGCCGCGCGTGGTCATGCACTGGTGCGCCGCATCCAGCAGGACGGCCACGCCGCGCGGCTGCAGGTGCGATTCGATGGCCTCGATGATGTCGTTGGTCAGGGTCTCCTGGTTCTGCAGGCGACGGGCGAAGATCTCGACCACGCGCGCCAGCTTGGAGATGCCCACGACCTTCTCGCCCGGCAGGTAGGCGACATAGGCCTTGCCCAGGAAGGGGGCCATGTGGTGCTCGCAGTGGCTCTCGATCTCGATGTCGCGCAGGATGACCATGTCGTCATAGCCGGTCACGTCCTCGAAGGTGCGCGACAGCTCCTTTCCGGCGTCGGCGTCATAGCCGTCGAACCATTCGCCATAGGCGTCGACCACCCGCTTGGGCGTGTCGATCAGGCCGGGGCGCGAGGGATCATCGCCCGCCCAGGCGATCAGGGTGCGCACGGCCTCCAGCGCCTGCTCGCGGCTGGGGCGCGCGACGGCGGTCTCTTCGGTGACGAGGACGGGCTTGGCGGGCGAAGTGCTCATGAACTGATCCAGCGGGGCGGGGAGACCGCCAAGGCTACCTTTTACCAATCAAGTATGACTGTGTATCAGGCCGCTATATGGGACACGTCGTCCGTCCCGCAAGAAAACTCGCAAAAGACTGTCACCCATGCCGTTGCACATCCACGACACCCTCCGCCGTGAAAAGCGCGCTTTCACGCCGCGCGATCCGAACCGGGTGACGCTCTATGTCTGCGGCCCGACCGTCTATGATTACGCCCATATCGGCAATGCGCGCCCGCCGGTGGTGTTCGACGTCCTGGTGCGGCTTCTGCGCCGGACCTATGGCCCGGACAAGGTCGTCTACGCCCGCAACGTCACCGACGTGGACGACAAGATCAACGCCAAGGCGGCCCGCGAAGGCGTGCCGATCGGCGAGATCACGGCGCGCTACGAGGCCGCCTATCTGGCCGACATGGGCCTGCTGAACGTCAGCCCGCCCGACATCGCCCC
>DAIOID010000157.1:0-2830 GCA_036744355.1 Brevundimonas sp. | reverse complement strand
GGGCGCCCCGGCTGGCACATCGAATGCTCGGCCATGATCGAGAAGACGCTCGGTCTGCCCATCGATATCCACGGCGGCGGCATCGACCTGATCTTCCCGCACCATGAGAACGAGATCGCCCAGGGCGTCTGCGCCCACGGCCATGCGCACGGCGAGCAGGCGCACGACGAATACGCCCGCTACTGGATGCACAACGGCTTCCTGACCGTGGACGCCGAGAAGATGTCCAAGTCGATCGGCAACGTCCTGCTGTTGCATGATCTGGTGAAGGCCATGCCGGGCGAGGTGGTGCGCTGGGCCCTGCTGAGCGCCCACTATCGTCAGCCGCTGGACTGGAATCAGACCCTGCTGGACCAGAGCCGCAAGAACCTGGACCGGCTCTACGGCGTCCTGCGCGACGCCGACGCGGCCCTGGCTGATTTCGACCTCTCCACGCTGGAAGAGGCCGAGATAGAGCTGGCCGAGAACGCGCTGGATCCGGTGCTTGATGCGCTGGAGGACGACCTGAATACGCCGGGGGCCATTGCTCAGCTGTTCGGGCTAGGGAACGCCCTGCGCGACCTGCTGAACGACGCTGAGGCCGACGTCAACGACGTGGCTATGGCCCGCTGGACGCTGCAGGAGGCCGCCGGCCTGCTGGGCGTGCTGGCCCTGACGCCGGACGAATGGTTCGAGGGCGGCGATCCGGCCCTGAAGGCCGAGGTCGAGGCCCTTCTGGAACAACGCGCCGCCGCCCGCGCCGACAAGAACTGGGGCGAGGCCGACCGCATCCGCGACCGTCTGAACGAACTGAACGTCGTCGTCATGGACGGCCCGCAAGGCGCCACCTGGCGCGTGAAGGGCTGAGTTTTTCCTTCTCCCCTTGAGGGAGAAGGTGGCCCGTCAGGGCCGGATGAGGGGTGCCAGCGCGACGTTTGAGATGTCGTGGATCAGACGTTCCGGTCTTGATCGGATGGGAGGCGCTCACACCCCTCATCCGTCAGCCCCCGATCAGGTCGGGGGCTGCCACCTTCTCCCTCAAGGGGAGAAGGGCATTTGAGGCGCTAACGCCTTCGGCTGCTTGAGCGCCCTACCGCGCTTTCCTGATCAGCTCGTCGGCCAGCACGTCGGTCAGATAGCCGTCCGCCACCCGCCCGTTGGCCTGCTGCCAGCGGCGCAGCGCCGCGCGGGTGTTGGAACCGATGACGCCGTCGACGCCCCGGGTGTCGAAGCCCATCTTGGTCAGGGCCTGCTGGGCGCCGACGCGCTGTTCGCGGGTCAGGGGGCCGTCGTTGGGCCATGCCGCCGTCAGGGGCGGCTTGCCTTGCACCCCGTCGGCGATCAGGCCGATGGCCAGCGCATAGCTGACCGAGTTGTTATAGCGCCGGATCACATAGTGGTTGGGCAGGGCCAGGAAGACCGGCCCCTTGGCGCCTTGCGGCAGCAGGATGGTCGCGCCCTCGGCGGCTTCGGCGGCGTTCAGCGCCGCGCCGTTGGCCAGGCGCACGCCACGGCTCGACCAGTAGGCCCAGTCGTGCTTGGGACCCTCGGCCTGGCTGTAGTCGAAGTCAGCGGGCAGGATGACCTCATAGGCCCAGCCCTGACCACGCTTCCATCCGGCCTGGGCCAGCAGATTCGCGGCCGAGGCCAGGGCGTCGGCGTCCGAGCCCCAGATATCGACCTTGCCGTCGCCGTTCTGATCGACGCCGAGCTTCAGATAGCTGTCGGGCATGAACTGGGTCTGGCCCATGGCCCCGGCCCAGCTGCCCTTCAGGCCGGCCCGGTCGCGCTTGCCGTCCACGACGATGTCGAGGGCGTTCTTCAGCTGATCCTCGGCCCAGGCGCGGCGGCGCCCGTCATAGGCCAGGGTCGCCAGCGAGCGGATGACGTCGAAATCGCCCTGAACCTGGCCGAAGGCGCTTTCCTGAGCCCAGACGCCCAGCAGGATCTCGGTCGGCACGCCGAATCTCTGGGTCACCTCCCACGGCACGCGGTCCACGCGCTGGCGGGCCATGCCGATTCGGCTGGGGGCGGTGGCGCTCTGGATATAGGCGCCGGCCGGGCGCGAGAACTCGGGCTGGTTGCGGTCCAGTCGGATGACGCTGGCGTTCGGCGTCACGCCGTTCAGCTCGCGCGAATACTCCCACTTCCTCGCCCCGCCGAGGCGATCGAGGAAGCTTTGCTTCCAGGCCTCGAAGCTCGCCTGATCATAGGCGTCGGCCATGTCGGTGGCGGCGGGCGGCGTCGACGGCGGCGTGGCGGGCGCAGGCTCGACGACGGCGGGCGGCGCGGGCTGGGGCTGAGGCGGCGTGGGAACCATGGGCGCGCAGGCCGCGACGGAACCAATCAGGACAAGACGATAGGCGATACGCATGACCACAGGCTAACGCCCCCGAATTCCACGACCAATCACAAGCGCGCGAAGCCAAAAGGGGTTTCCGTGAAAAGGGTTAAGCCGCCGCTAACCCTTTGCGAAAGTCGCCCTTTAACGAACTGTGTTTTACATTTCAGCTCCCTTGGACACGGCCTGGTGGCGGAGGGGCGACGCGCCGGACGTGCATGTCCGGAGACCCTCCGTTCGACCCGGAGGCCAGGCCTCCAGCGGAATCCCGGTGCGGAATGTTGACGAAAGGCGAGGGCCTCTCTATACGCACCGCTCCGCCGCAAGGTCCTGTTCGCAGGGTTTCGCGCATTTGTTTTTATCCGCCCTCACGGGCCTCCAATCTTCGGGACGTCCGACCATGAAGGTCCGCAGCTCGCTTAAGTCGCTCAAGGGTCGCCACCGCGACTGCAAGATCGTTCGCCGCAAGGGCGTGGTCTATGTGATCAACAAGACCGATCCGCGCTTCAA
>DAIOID010000156.1:0-6580 GCA_036744355.1 Brevundimonas sp. | reverse complement strand
AATTATCGTCAGGGGATGCTGGTCGAGGTTCCGCTGCACCTTTCGGCCCTGCCGGAGACGCCCTCGGTCGAGCGGCTGCACGGGGCCTTGCTGGAAGCCTATGACGGCCAACGCTTCGTCGAGGTCGCCGATCTGGACGAGACCGAGGCCATGACCGGCATCGAGCCTGAGGCTCTGAACGGCACCAACCGGATGCGGCTGCACGTCTTTGGCGATCGCGGCGGCGAGCAGGCGCGTCTGGTCGCCATGCTCGACAACCTGGGCAAGGGCGCCTCGGGTGCGGCGGTGCAGAACCTCAACATCATGCTGGGTCTGGACGAGGCGACCGGCCTGATCTGAAACCAAATGCGCCCGACCGCCGTATAGGGGGCATGGACGCCGTATTCGATCGAAGGTCCGTCTTGCTGGGGGGCGTCGCCGTCGTCCTGTCGGGCTGTGCGCCCGAGGCGGCGGACGCGTCGGAAGGGCAGTGGTCGAACTCGCCCTTTCGCCGGATCAGCGACGCGGAATGGAAGCGGCGGCTGGGCGAGGCCTCATGGCGCGTGCTGCGGCATGAGGGGACCGAGCAGCCGTTCAGCAGCCCCCTGAACGACGAGCATCGGCGCGGCGTCTTCGTCTGCAAGGGCTGCGCCCTGCCGCTGTTCCAGTCGGGGTGGAAGTACGACAGCGGCACCGGCTGGCCCAGTTTCTTCCGCGTCATAGAGGACAATATCGGGACCAAGACCGACCGGCTGATCGGCATCGCCCGCACCGAGTACCACTGCGTCCGGTGCCTGGGGCATCAGGGGCACCTGTTCATGGACGGGCCTCAGCCGACCGGGCGGCGCTATTGCAACAACGGCGTGGCGCTGAGCTTTCAGCCCGCCTGACGCGGCTCAGGGGACGAGGCGCGGCGCCAGTTCCGGCGCGACCGCGATCAGGTCGCGCGCGATCAGGGCGGAGATGACGGCGGCGCCTTCGGGACCGAGGTGGGTGTAGTCGAAGTCATCGACGTGACGGCCGTGCGCGGCGGCAGTCGGCGTGGCGGCCGCCGGCGTCGGTGGGGTGTTTCCCGCGCGCAGATCCGTCTCGAAGGACATTGGCGGTGAACCGGGCGACAGGCGCGCGGCCTCCAGCGCACCGAGGCGCTGGACCAGGTCGGCGCTGCTGGCGTTTAGGTCGATCAGGGGCGTGTTGGTCTCGGCCGCGACGGCGCGGACGGCGTCGGCCCAGGGGACCAGGGTGTTTTGAAGCCGGCCGTTCTTAAAGTGGCGCCGGGTCAGGGGCGTCAGCAGCACGGGGCGGGCGCCGCGAGCGCGGGCCTCGGCCACATAGGCGCGCAGGTTGGCGGGGAACTGGGTGGCCAGGTCGGTGGAGCTGCGCTTGCCGGGCTGGTCGTTGTGGCCGAACTGGATCAGCACCCAGACCGACTGATAGCCGGGCGTCGCCATCTCGTTCAGCGCCAAGTCCCAGGAGCCCTCGGCGCGATAGGTCGAGGTGCTGCGCCCTTGGCGACCCAGGTTGACGCAGGCCAGGGCCGACAGGACGTGGCGGTCGCAAAAGGCGCCGCCCCAGCCGCTGCCGACCGCCGTGGTCGAATCTCCGACGAGGATGATCTTGTCGGCCTGGATCGGCGCATCCTGGGCGGAGGCCGCACCGGCGGTCAGCAGGAGGCTGGCCAAGGCGCCGACGATGGGCGTCTTCATCCTGCCTGACGGGCCTTGATCGCGGATTGCACCGTCACGCCGAACCAGACGGCGCCGATGATGACCAGCAGGCCGTAGTCGTGGCCGGGGAAGAAGACCGGCACGGCGGCGCCGAGGATCAAAAGCAGCGGGAAGAGGCTGGCCCAGACGGCGGTCGAGGCGGCCTCGGGGTGGATCATCGGCGGGCGTTGCGTCCCCATGCGCTTGGCCAGAAGGCCGTTCAGCACCACGAACATGACGCTGCAGAGCACCGCCATCAGGATGTACTTCAGCGTATTGCCCGGTTCGCCGAACAGGCTGGCGGTGGCGACCAGAAGGGCGAGCGGGACGGCGGTGGCCAGGGCCAGCAGCAGGTTGGGTTCGATACGCTTCAAGACTTCACTTTCACATAGGCGCCGGGCGCGGGCTCGATGGCCTTCAGCGGGCCGGTCTTCGGGTCGCGGGCAGGCATCTGTTCGCCGGATCTCGCATGCAGCCAGGCGGCCCAGTGAGGCCACCAGCTGCCCGAGTGTTGCTGCGCTTCCGCTTGCCATTCCGCGAGCGTCTCGGGAAGGGCGGGGTTGGTCCAGTGCTGGTATTTGTTGGCGGCGGGCGGGTTGATGACCCCGGCGATGTGGCCCGATCCGGCCAGGGTGTAGGTCACCGGCCCGCCGAACAGCCGCGCCGAGCGATAGACCGAGTTCATCGGCGCGATGTGGTCCTCGCGGCTGGCCAAGAAGTAAAGGGGCGTGCGGACCGTCGACAGGTCGATGCGCTCGCCGTCGATCTCGAACTCGCCTTTCGCCAGGGCGTTCTGGCCGTACATGCGGCGCAGATAGTCCAGGTGCAGGCGCTTGGGCATCCGCGTCTGGTCGGCGTTCCAGAACAGGAGGTCGAAAGCGGGCGGCGCCTTGCCCATCAGATAGTTGGACACGAAGAAGGACCAGATCAGGTCGTTGGCGCGCAGGGCGTTGAAGGTGTCGGCCATGGCGGCGCCGGGCAGGACCCCGCCGGCGGCGTCGATCTGTTGTTCGATCTCGGCCAGCCAGTGTTCGTCGGTGAACAGCAGCAGGTCGCCGGCCTCGGCGAAGTCGTGCTGGGCGGCGAAGAAGGTGGCCGAGGCGACGCGGGCGTCCTTGCGCGTAGCCATATGTGCCAGGGCCGCGCCCAGAAGGGTGCCGCCGATGCAGTAGCCGACGGCGTTCAGCTGTTTCTGGCCGGTCTGCTCCAGCGTCTTTTCGACGGCGCGATAGACGCCCTTGTGCAGGTAGTCGTCGAAGCCGAACTGGGCCTTGTCCTGATCCGGGTTGACCCATGAGCAGACGAAGACGGTGAAGCCCTGGGCCGACAGCCAGCGGATCAGAGAATTCGCCGGCTGCAGGTCCATGATGTAGAACTTGTTGATCCACGGCGGGAAGATCAGCAGCGGGATGGCGTGCTGAGTGTCCGTCGCGGCGTCGAACTGGATCAGTTCGAACAGTTCGTCGCGCCAGACCACCTGCCCGGGGGCGGTGGCGACGTTTTCACCGACCTTGAACTGGCCGTAGTCGGCCTGGCTGATCTTCAGCTTGCCGGCGCCGCGTTCCAGATCGGCGGCGAAGTTCTGCATGCCCTTGACCAGGGACTCGCCGCCGGTCTCGGCCAGGGCCTTCAGCGCTGCGGGGTTGGAGGCGAGGAAGTTGGCGGGCGAGAAGGCGTCGGTCAGCAGCCTGGTGAAGAACTCGGCCCGACGCTTCACGCGCGGATCGACGTCCTCGACGCTGGAGACCAGACCGTTCATCCAGTCCGACGTGACCAGATAGGACTGGCGCATGACGTCGAAGACCGGGTTCTCGCTCCAGGCCGGATCGCGGAAGCGTTTGTCGGTGGAGGGGGCCGGGGCGACCTCTTCGCCCATGGCGCGGCGGGCGGTCGTGGACCACAGGTCCATGTAGCGGCCGAACAGGTCGGCCTGGGCCTGGAACAGCTTTTCAGGGCGGGCGGCCAGGCTGGTCATGACCGAGGTCATGGCCGGGGCCATGTTGAACGGGTCGGGCGACAGGGCGGCGGGACGGTCGGCCTGAGACAGGGCGGCCTCGGCGATGGCCGACTGGGCCGTCATGGCGGCCTTGGCCAGGTTCAGCGACAGGGTTTCCAGCAGATGGCGCTGATCGGCGCAGAAGGCGAAGGAATCTGCGGCGGCCTCGGACTGGGGCGGGGTCTGAGGCGGGGTCTGGGGTTGGGCCTCGGCCTTGGGGGATGATTCGGGGGCGGCGTCGGGGGGCGGAGCCTTCTTGGCGCGGGGCTTGGCCGAGGTCGGACGCCCGGATTTGCGCGGCGCGGCGGCGGCCGGCAGCGGGGCGGGGGGAGCCTTGGTCGGGCGCTTGGCCATGGGCGAACCTCCGGAACCGGCCTCGCGTCGGATCGCGAGCCTTCCTCCGGGATCGATGATGGCATATGACCGGGGGTGAGATGAACGTGTTCCTGTCGAAAAAGACCATGGCGCCGACGATGATCGGCCTGCTGCTGCTTACGGGCGGTTGTGTCGGCTCGTTCGACCCGCAGACGGATGCGACGTCGCCGCTGGCGCCGCGCATTCAGGAACTGGTGGATGCGCACCGTGAATACCCCCGCTGGGCCGATTTCCCGGCGGCGCCGACGGATCTGCCGCCGCCGGCCCAGGTGGCGGCCAATGTTCAGGCGCTGAACGCCGACAGCGGCGCCCTGGCCAGTCAGGTGGCGGGCATCGACTGGACCCTGGACAGCGACCCGGCGGCCTTCGTGGCCTCGATCCAGCGTCGCTTCGATCCAGCCAGGATGGGGCCGATCGGGGCCCAGACGCCGGATGATGTCGAGGCCTTTGCCGAGACGCTGCGTCGCCGCGCCGCCGCACCGCCGCCGATCGATCGTCCGCGCCCGTAAGACGCCCGCTGTCGGCTGATCGACAGAATCCCGGAATGATGGCCGGGCTGACAAGGATACCCCATGGCTGACGGCAGCAATGCTCCCGCCTTTCTCGGCGTTTCGCGCTCCCTGTCGGGGCGCGCCTGGCGGCAGCGGCCGGCCGAAGCCGGGACCATTCGCGCCCATATGCAGGCTCTGGATCTGGATGAGCCGATGGCGCGGGCCCTGGCCGCGCGCGGCGTGGCGGCGGATCAGGGGCAGAACTTCCTGACGCCGACGCTGCGGGCCCTGTTCCCCGATCCGTCCAGCTTCATGGACATGGATACGGCGGCCGCCGCCATCGTCGACGCCTTGCAGGCGCGCAGCAGCATCCATGTCTTTGCCGACTATGACGTGGACGGCGCCTCCAGCGCGGCACTGCTCGTGCGCTGGTTCCGCACTTTCGGGGCGGACCTGCCCATCTATGTGCCCGACCGCCTGACGGAGGGCTATGGTCCCAGCGCGCGGGCGTTCGACACGCTGAAGGCGCGGGGCGCCGATCTGGTCATCACCGTCGACTGCGGCGCGGCGGCGAACGAGGCCGTGGCCCACGCTGCGGCCATCGGCCTGAAGGTCGTGGTCATCGACCACCATATGATGCGCGAGGAGCCGCCGGCCTGTCTGGCCGTGGTCAATCCGAACCGGCCGGGCTGCAACTCGGGGCAAGGCAATCTGGCGGCGGCGGGGGTGGTCTTCGTCCTGCTGGCGGCGCTGAACCGCGAGGCGCGGGCGCGGGGCCTGTTCGAAGGCAAGAGCGAGCCGGACATTCGCCAGTGGCTGGATCTGGCGGCCATGGGCGCCATCTGCGATGTGACGGGTCTGACGGGGTTCAACCGGGCGCTGACCAGTCTGGGTCTCAAGGTCATGTCGGACTGGAAAAATCCGGGGCTGAAGGCCCTGCTGGCCGCCGCCGGGGCCGAGCCGGGACCGGCCAAGTCCAACCACGCGGGCTTCATCCTGGGACCACGCATCAATGCAGGCGGGCGGATCGGCAAGTCGGACCTGGGGGCGCGCCTGCTGTCCACCGACGATCCCGACGAGGCCAGGATGCTGGCGCAGGAGCTGGACGGGCTGAACATCGCCCGGCGCGAGGTCGAGGCCCAGGTGACGGAACAAGCGGTGCGCCGGGTCGAGGCGACGGGCGCGCATGCTGACGAGTCGGCTCTGGTGGTGGTCTCGGGCGAGGACTGGCACCCCGGCGTGGTCGGCATCGTGGCGGGGCGTTTGCGCGAACGCTGGCGCAAGCCGGTCATCGTCATCGGCGTGGACGCCATCAACGGCCTGGGCAAGGGCTCGGGCCGGTCGCAGCCGGGCATGAATCTGGGCCGGGCGGTGCAGGCGGCGTGGAACGAGGGCGTGCTGATAGCCGGGGGCGGACACGCCATGGCCGCGGGTCTGACGGTGGCGGCGGACCGCATCGACGAACTGCGCGCCTTCCTCAACGACCGCCTGTCGGGCGAGCGGGCCGAGGCCGTGGCCCAGGACTGGGTCGAGGTGGACGCCCTGATCGATCCGCGCGCGGCGACCCGCGACCTGTTCGAGGCCTTCGAGCAGCTGGCGCCCTATGGGCCGGCCAACCCGGAGCCCCTGTTCGCCCTGCAAGGCGTGCAGGCGCGCGAGCCTGTGGCCATGAACGGCGGCCATGTGCGCTGTCGTCTGGTTGGGCCTGACGGGGCCTCCGTGCGGGCCATCGCCTGGCGCTGTGCCGACCTGCCCGGCGGCAAGGCGCTGCTGGCGGGGCAGGGCGGGCTGCATCTGGTCGGGCGGCTGAAGGCCGACGACTGGAACGGGCGTCGCGGGGTGCAGTTCGAGATCGAGGACGTGGCCGATCCGCGCATGGCCTGAGGCTGAAGCCTGGCCGAGCGCAGGTCTTTGAAAAAGTCGCACAAACTGCGCAGCAAGCGCTTGCAAGCGACGGAATCGACGGCTATTACCCCGGTCCTCCGCGCAGCGGTCCCTTCGTCTATCGGTTAGGACGTCAGGTTTTCAACCTG
>DAIOID010000155.1:0-6616 GCA_036744355.1 Brevundimonas sp. | reverse complement strand
ACCGATCCCGAGGCCTTCAACCGCCTACGTTCCGTGCCCAAGGGCTTTGGCGGCTCGCGCCTGGGTCTGGAGCTGGCCGCTGAGCTGAAGCGCGTTCTGGCCGACCCGGAAGCCCACGCGCCCAAGCTGGAACGCCCGGCCCACAGCCAGCCGGCCCCGCCCTCGGTGGTCGAACTGCTGAAGGTGCTGCTGAAGGCCAAGAGCGACAACGCCGGCGTGGCGACCAAGCTGATCGCCAACGTCGCCGATCTGGAAAAGATCGCCAATGACGACAACGCCGACGTCGAAGCCATGAAGGGCTGGCGCCGCCAGCTGTTCGGCGACGACGCGCTGAAGCTCAAGAAGGGCGAGATCGCCCTCGTACTGAACGGGTCGCGCGTCGAAGTCGTCGAGATCGAAGGCTGAGTTTGGCGATGAAGAGGCCGACGGAGACGCCGGCCTCTTTTGTTTCCGCAGTCAGTGCGGCGTGGCTTCCTGCATTTTCAAGCTCAGACCCATGGCCTCGGCCAGAGCCTTGGCGCGGCGCCGCGTCTGTTCGCCCAGCAGCATGTCGGCGTAGCCCTCGGCCGCCGTGAGGCGCAGCGCGCCTTTTTCGACGGTGGCTGCGGCGTTGGCCAAGAGTTGCGGCGAGCGGCCCGACAGGTCGCAGGCCAGCCGCATGGCCAAGCCAAGCGCACGGGCGCGCTTCTGGCCGGTTTCCGACAGCAGACGATCCACGGCACCGGGCGACGGCGTCTTGGCTTCGCCGCCATAGCGGGCGTTCATGGCCACCGCCAGGAAGGCGCGTTCGGCGTGGGTTTGGCCGGGAATAGGCGAGCGCAGCACCTGATCGAAGACCAGATCGACCCGGTGGTCCGGGTGCAGGCGTGCGCCCAGATCGGCCAGACGACAGACCGAAGAGGTCAGAACGGCGTCGCGTTCCTCGCCGAATGCCTCGGGCATGGCCGAGACGACCGGTTGCAGCCAGCCGTCCAGCGCGCGGGGCAGGGCGGGGTCCACGCCTTGCCGTCCGCCCCAGGCGGAGCAGCCGGCCAGCAGGGGATCAACGGCCGCCATCTCTGGCGACAGACCGGCGTAAAGCAGGCCCTCGCGCACGCCCCAGGCCGAGAAGGTGATGGTTTTCAGGCCCAGGGCCTCGATCAGCCCGTCCAATACCAGGGCGGCGTAGGGCAGGGTCTCGGCCCGGCGCTTGGACACGCCCGGAAGCTTTTCCAGCGAGGCCTTGGACTGTCGCGCCACCAGCCGGGTCAGATCACGCACGTCGGCGGCGGTCATGGCGTATTCATGGACAATCCGCAGCGGATGGTCGGTCATGGCCATGTGCATCTGGGCCAGACTGCGCCAGGCCCCGCCCACGGCGTGCAGGTCGGTCGTGGCGTAGGCGCTGGCGACCGGGGCCAGACGCTTGGCGATGCGGGCGCGCAAACGGTCGGCGTCAAACCCCTTGGGGTCGGTCAGGGCGAAGGGGCCGAGGGGCAGGGTGACGCCCTTGTCCAGCAGGCGATTGCGGCCCCCGTCGATGCGGGTCAGCTCCAGACTGGCGCCGCCCATGTCGGCGGCGACGCCGCTGGAGCCCGGGGCGCCGGCCAAGACGCCCAGCGCCGAATAGCGGGCCTCCTCCTCGCCGCTAAGGACGCGGACCTGCAGGCCGGTTTCGGCGGCCACGCGGGCGCAGAAGTCGGGTCCGTCCTCGGCCTCGCGCACGGCGGCGGTGGCGGCGATGATGGTCTGGTCCGGCTGGACGCCCTCGATCACGGCGGCGAAGCGGCGCAGCGCCGTCATTGCCGAGGCCACGCCGGGAACGGACAGGCGTCGGGTGGCGGCCAGATCACGGCCCAGGCCAGCCAAGACCTTTTCGTTGAACATGGTCCAGACCGCCCGGCCTTCCAGCCGGTAGAGCACCAGACGGACCGAGTTGGAGCCGATGTCGATGACCGCGATCTGACGCGACGGGTATTCGGCCTCGACGCCCATCAGCGGCGCTTCCGGGGCTTGAGACCCGAATAGGACAGGGCGCCGGGCAGGGTCTTCACCTTGCGGCCGCGGCCCGACAGGCTGGGATTGGTCATGAAGTACTTGTGGGCCGAGAAGGGACGTTCAGGACCGGAGGGCGTGACGCGGCGATAGGTTCCGTCGGCCTCCAGCACCCAGCTCTGGGCGTCGTCTTTCAGATTGGCGACCATGATCTGATCCAGCACCTGATCGTGGACCGTGGCGTTAAGGATCGGCGTCATCAGTTCGACGCGGCGGTCCAGATTGCGCGGCATCCAGTCGGCGGAGGAAATGTAGAGCCTGGCCTTGTTGCTGGGCAGGTCGTGGCCATTGGCGAAGGCGACGATGCGGCTGTGCTCCAGGAAGCGGCCTACGATCGACTTGACCCGGATGTTCTCGGACAGGCCCGGCACGCCGGGGCGCAGGCAGCAGATGCCTCGGATGACCAGTTCAATGCGCACGCCCTGCTGGCTGGCGCGATACAGGGCGTCGATGATCTCGGGATCGACCAGGGCGTTCATCTTGGCCCATATGGCGGCGGGCTTGCCCTTGGCCGCCGCTGACATCTCCTTGCCGATCATGTCGATCAGCGATGATTTCATGTTCAGAGGCGAGACGACCAGGGCTTCCAGCTCGTCCGGCTCCGCATAGCCGGTGATGTAGTTGAACACCCGGGTCGCGTCGCGACCCAGCGCGGGGTCGCAGGTGAACAGGCTGAGGTCGGTGTAGATCTTGGCGGTCGTCGGGTGATAGTTGCCGGTGCCGAAGTGGCAGTAGGTGCGTAAGGAATCGCCCTCGCGTCGCACCACCACGCTCAACTTGGCGTGGGTCTTCCACTCGACGAAGCCGAAGACGACGTGCACGCCCGCCCGTTCCATCTGCCGGGCCCAGCGCAGGTTGGCCTCTTCGTCGAAGCGCGCCTTCAGCTCGATCAGGGCGGTGACGTTCTTGCCGTTCTCGGCCGCCTCGATCAAGGCGGCGACGATGGGGCTGTCCTTGGAAGTGCGATAGAGGGTTTGCTTGATGGCGATGACATTGGGGTCGCGCGCCGCCTGCCGCAGGAACTGCACCACCACGTCGAAGCTCTCGAACGGGTGGTGGATCAACATGTCCTTTTCGCGAACCGCCGCGAAGATGTCGCCGCCGTTGTCGCGCACGCGCTCGGGATAGCGCGGCTCATAGCCCTTGAACTTCAGGTCCGGGTGGCCGCCGGGGATCAGTTCGGCCAGTTGCGCCAGACCCAGCATCCCCTCGACCAGAACCACGTCCTGCGGCTGGGCGTGCAGTTCGGCGATGATGAAGTCGCGCAGGTCCTCGGGCATGGAGGCCTGGATCTTGATGCGGACGACCGAGCCCATGCGGCGCTGCTTCAACGCCTCCTCGAACTCCATGACCAGGTCTTCGGCCTCTTCCTCGATCTCGATGTCGGAATCGCGGATCAGGCGGAACAGGCCCTTTTCCAGGATCTCGCAGCCCGGGAAGAGGTGGTCGATGAAGAGCAGCAGCATGCTCTCAAGTGAGACATACCGCTTGCGGCCTGGCGCCGAACGCCCGTCGGTCGCCAGGGCCCAGAAGCGCCGCACCTGGGTCGGCACCGGAACCAGAGCGTAGAGGATGCGATTGTCGCTGTTCCGCCGCAGCTTCAGCGCCAGGGAGAAGCCGAGGTTGGGCAGGAAGGGGAAGGGGTGGGCCGGATCGATGGCCATCGGCGTCAGAACGGCGAACAGCTGATTCAGGAACTCGGGCTCCAGCCGCTCGCGTTCGGTGCGGGTGATCTTGGCGGCTTCCACCACCTCGATGCCGGCGGCGGCCATTTCCTTGCGCAGGACGCGCCAGCGCCGTTGTTGCTCGGCCATCAGGCCGCCGGCGGCGGCGTTGACCTGTTCCAGTTGTTCGGCGGGCGTCAGGCCGTCGGGCGAGACGACGCGGACGCGCTCGCGCACCTGACCCTTCAGGCCCGCCACGCGGGTCATGAAGAACTCATCCAGGTTGTTGGCCGAGATGGACAGGAAGCGAACCCGCTCCAGCAGGGGGTGGCCCTCGTTGGCGGCTTCCTCAAGCACGCGCCCGTTGAAGGCCAGCCAGGACAGCTCGCGATTGATGAAGCGCTCGGGCGAGTTCATCAGCGCTTCCGAAAGCTCGAGCTGGGGCGCTCGCGAGGAAGGGACTTCCTCGCCGGTGGTGTCGACGGCGATAGGCGCGATCTCGGTCATGACGCAGTTGTCGCGCGGGCCTGTGGCGGCTGCAACCGCGATATGGCGTTATTCGTCAGACAGTTCGTCGCTGTCGCCCAGAACCTGCCGGGCCAGGACGCGGGTGACCGGGCGATGATAGGCGTCCAGTTGGTCGACGATGCGCTCAACGGCGGCGGCCGAGCGGTCGATACGACGGGCAAGATACTCGATGACTTCATCGCCGGGCGTGATGTTGCGCGTGGCGAAGGCGCGTTTCAGCATAGCGGCCAGCACGGTATCGTCCGGTGCTTCGATCCCCACCGTGCGGATGGCGTTCAGGCGCGAGCGCAGGTCGGGAAGGTTGCAGGCCCAGGCTGCGGGCGGATCGCGCGACACCAGCAACAGGGCGCCGCCGCCCGACTGCGTCAGGTTGATCAGGTGGAACAGGCTCTCGTCGTCAGCGTCCTGGGCGCGGTCCAGCAGGACGAACTGGCCCTCAAGTTCCAGCGGATCGACCAGGGCGGCCTCGGTGCCGTGCAGGGCGACCGCGCCGGTGCGCTCGACCCAGGCGGCGGCCAGATGGCTCTTGCCGCTGCCGGGCGGGCCGAAGATCGACAGGATCGAACCGGCCATCTCGGGCCAGGTCGCCAGCACCGAGGTCGCTCTCGAATTGGATTCGGACACGACGAAATCCGTCGCGCGTTGCGACGCTTCTTGCCGCAGGGGCAGTCGAAGCTGCTGAATGTCCGAACCGAGGGTCGTCATGAGTGAACCATAGCAGAGGCCGTCAGAAGCGCTGTGGGCAGGTTCTCTGGGGCGGTGGACAACCGCGCGGCGCTGTGGATTTAGCCGCCAGCCTTGACTTTCCGGGGCGATGATGGGCCTTTCGCCCCTCCTAATTCACGCTGTTCTGCAGCCGTTTTCAGACGATATCCGATCATGCACGCCTATCGCACCCATACCTGCGGCGCCCTCCGTTCGACGGATGCGGGCGCGAATGTTCGTCTGTCGGGCTGGGTTCACCGCAAGCGCGACCACGGCGGCCTGCTGTTCATCGATCTGCGCGACCACTACGGCTTGACGCAGCTGGTGCTGCACCCGGAGACGCCGGGCTTTGAAGTCGTTGAGCGCCTGCGCGCCGAAAGCGTCATCAGGATCGACGGCGAAGTGGTCAGCCGCTCGGCCGAGACCACCAACGCCAACCTGCCCACCGGCGAAATCGAAGTGCGCGTCCTGTCGGTCGAAGTCCTGTCGGAAGCCGCCGAGCTGCCGCTGCCCGTCTTCGGCGAGCCGGAGTACCCGGAAGAGATTCGCCTCAAGAACCGCTTCCTCGACCTGCGTCGCGAGACCCTGCACAAGAACATCGTCCTGCGCTCCAAGGTGATCCACTCGATCCGCCAACGCATGGTCGAGCAGGGCTTCCTAGAGTACCAGACACCGATCCTGACGGCCTCGTCGCCGGAGGGCGCGCGCGACTTCCTGGTGCCGTCGCGCATGCATCCGGGCAAGTTCTACGCCCTGCCGCAGGCCCCGCAGCAGTTCAAGCAACTGCTGATGGTCTCGGGCTTCGACCGCTACTTCCAGATCGCGCCCTGCTTCCGCGACGAAGATCTGCGCGCGGACCGTTCGCTGGAATTCTACCAGCTCGACGTCGAAATGAGCTTCGTCACGCAAGAAGATGTCTTCGCCGCCATCGAGCCTCTGATGCACGGCGTCTTCAACGAGTTCGGCGAGGGCAAGCCGGTGTCGCCGATCGAGGGGACCCACACCTTCACCAACGACTTCGGCCAGACCTTCGAGCACAAGGGCTTCGAGCGTCTGACCTATGCCCAGTCGATGAAGTGGTACGGTTCGGACAAGCCGGACCTGCGCAACCCGATCAAGATGCAGGACGTGTCCGACCACTTCCGCGACGGCGGTTTCGGCCTGTTCGCCAAGATCCTCGGTGCTGACGCCAAGAACGCCGTCTGGGCAATCCCGGCTCCGACCGGCGGTTCGCGCGCCTTCTGTGACCGCATGAACTCGTGGGCGCAGGGCGAGGGCCAGCCGGGTCTGGGCTACATCTTCTGGTCGGACGATCAGCAGGCCTGGGGCGGTCCTATCGCCAAGAACCTGGGTCAGGAGCCGACCGAGGCCCTGATGGCAAGCTTGGGTCTGGGCAAGGGCGACGCCGCCTTCTTCACCGCCGGCGACCCCGCCGTCTTCGCCAAGTTCGCCGGTCTGGCCCGCACCCGCGTCGGCAACGAACTGAAGCTGGTCGACGAGGACCAGTTCAAATTCTGCTGGATAGTCGACTTCCCCATGTTCGAATGGTCGGAAGAAGAGAAGAAGGTCGACTTTAGCCACAACCCCTTCTCGATGCCGCAGGGCGGGATGGAGGCCCTGGAGACCCAGGACCCGCTGACCATCCGCGCCTATCAGTACGACATCGTCTGCAACGGCTATGAGCT
>DAIOID010000154.1:0-6639 GCA_036744355.1 Brevundimonas sp. | reverse complement strand
CGTGGCCAAGATCGTCGCCTAAGCGATGGATCCGGGTCCTCGGACCCGAACAGTACCGGCCTCAACCAGCGCGCAAGCGCGGCAGGCCCAATATAGAGTAAGCGTACAGAACGGCCCCCGGAGCAATCCGGGGGCCGTTTCTGCTTTCGACCTCAAACAGACCAACGGGCGGCAGGCGCCCTACAATGACGCGGCCCGCCGGCGCCGGAGCGGGCGGAAATTCCAGCGGTGCGGCTGATTGGGGCCGGAGAAACCACGATATTAACGAAACGGCGGGGTTATCGGTGCATGGCTTTCCGATGAAAGGGATGCCTATGACTGACATCGATTGGCCGCGTCGCGCGGGCCTGTCCGGCGCGCTGGACGAGGCGGCGATCGTGGCCATCACGGACCGTGCGGGCCAGATTCTGTACTGCAATCAGAAGTTCGCCGACGTGAGCGGCTACAGCCGTGAAGAGCTGGTGGGTCAGAACCATCGTCTGGTCAATTCCGGCCACCACCCGCGCGCCTTCTTCCAAACCCTGTACCGGACCATCGCCAGCGGCGGGGTGTGGCGCGGCACCATCCAGAACCGCAACAAGAACGGCGAGATGTACTGGGTCGACACAACCATCGTGCCGAACCTGGGCGAAGACGGACGGCCCGAGACCTATACGGCGATCCGCTTCGAGGTCTCTGACCACGTCCGGGCGTTGAAGGCGCTTGAGATCGCCCAGGAAGAAACACGGCGCGCCGCCCAGGTGCGGGACCGCTTCTTCGCCAACATCAGCCATGAGGTGCGCACGCCGCTGAACGCCGTGCTCGGTCTGGCCTCGGCCCTGGCGCACACCACCCTGACGGAGCGCCAGACGCAGATGTTGTCGCTGATCACCGGCGCGGGCGATTCCCTGCGGCGCGTGCTGGACGACATGCTGGACCTGTCGAAGATGCAGGCCGGTCAGTTCCGCCTCGCTCCCGCGCCCTTCGACCTGCGCGCCGATATCGCCGCCGTGGTCGAGATGCGGGCCGCGACCGCCGAGGAGCGGGACGTGACCCTGTCAGTGAGCTTCTCGGAAGCCGCCAAGGGGCGGGTGCTGGGCGATGGCGGGCGGATCACCCAGATCGTGTCCAATCTGGTGTCCAATGCAGTCAAGTTCACGCCGCAAGGCGCTGTGGACGTCCGGGTCGATCTGACGTCCTGCGCCGAGGGCGAGCGGCTGCGGATCGAGGTGCAGGACACCGGGATCGGCTTTGATCCTGAGGCGGCGGAGCGCCTGTTCAATCCCTTCGTCCAGGCCGACGACACGATCTCGCGCGAGTTTGGCGGCACGGGCCTGGGACTGTCGATATGCCGGTCCCTGGCCGAGTTGATGGGCGGTGAGATTTCCGCTCGGTCGGCGCCGGGCGAGGGGAGCCTGTTCTCCGTGGTGCTGCCGATCCAGAGGCTGGAAGAAGCGCCCGACGCCGTTGCCGACGATAGCGCCGAAGCGGCCGCTGGCGCGCTGCGTATTCTGGTGGTGGAGGACAATCCCGCCAATCAGATGGTGGTGCGCTGCCTTCTGGAGCCGCTGGGCTTTGAAATCGTTACCGCAGACGATGGACGGCAGGGCGTGGATGAGTTTCTGCGCGACCGCTACGACATGATCCTGATGGATATGCAGATGCCGGTAATGGACGGGCTGACGGCGATCGGCCTGATCCGGGCGCATGAGGCGGCGCATCGGCTGGACCGCACGCCTATCGTCATGTTGACCGCCAATACGACCGACATCCATCAGCAGCGGGCCATGCAGGCCGGCGCCGACGCCCTCGTGGCCAAGCCCGTAACGCTTGAAATCCTGCTCGACGGGCTCAACCAGGGCATGGCCGCTGCCGAGGCCTGGCATGGAGAGGCGCGCGCCGCGGCCTGATTACAGAGCAAGGAACCCCCGGCGGCCCGTGACGTTGGCTAGGAACGTTAATCACCGGGTAACCATAAATGCGGCGCGCGATCAGGCTTGGGCTGTTCATCGGAACCATCATCGGCATGAGCGCCTGCGCGACTGTTCAGGAAGGCGCGCGGCCGTCGGAATCGGGCGCCTACGGCTCGGTCGGCGTGGGTCGGACGTGGTGAACCGGCTCGCGGCGCATGAATTACTGGCGTAGCCGCCTGTTCAGCCTTACTATTGCCGTGCGGACGCCGGTTGTCGCGCCGCGCCGCGGGTTTCTCCCCTTTCGATGTTGACCATCGCTATCGCCGTCGTGCTGCTGCTTGTGGTGCTGAACGGCCTGTTCGCCATGACCGAGCTTGCGGTCGTTTCATCGCGTAAATCCAAGCTGCAAAGCCGCGCCGAGCGCGGAGATCGCGGGGCCCGGGCGGCCCTGAAGCTGTCCGAGGAGCCGACGCAGTTCCTGTCGGCGGTCCAGGTCGGCATCACCCTGATCGGGATTCTGGCGGGCGCCTATGGTCAGGCGACCATCGCGGGCGAGTTGGACCGGATTCTGGAAGCCAGCTTCCCGGCCCTGGCGCCCTATTCGCAATTCGCCTCGACAGCCCTGGTGGTCGTGCTGATCACCTATGTCTCGCTGATCGTCGGCGAACTGGTGCCCAAGCGTCTTGCCCTGATCTTCCCCGAGACCATCGCCTCCAAGATGGCGGCGCCGATCTCGACCATGGCTCTGGTGATGAAGCCGTTCGTCCTGCTGCTGACGGCCTCGACCTCGGGCATTCTGAAGGTGCTGGGCGTCAAGGACCGCGACGGTTCGGACGTCACCCAGGAAGAGGTGGAGAGCATTCTGGCCGAGGGCGCGTCGGCGGGCCTGATCGAGCCGGAAGAGCAGGAGATGATCGAGGAGATCCTGCGTCTGGGCGACCGCACCGTGCGGGTGGCCATGACGCCGCGCCACGAGGTCTTCTGGATCGCCCTGGACGACACCGAGGAAGTTCTGCGCGAGGAAATCCGCACCTGCCCCTATTCGCGCATTGTCGTGGCGCGCGAGAGCGATGTCGATAATCCGCTGGGCGTGGTCCACAAGAAGGACCTGCTGGACGCCCTGCTGACCGACGGCTCCTACGACATCGAGAAGCTGGTGGCCGAGCCCGCCTTCATCCCGCAGTCGACCTCGGTGCTGAAGGCGCTGGAGATCCTGAAGGGCTCCAAGGTCCACATGGCCTTCGTCGTCGACGAATACGGCGCCTTCGAAGGCGTGGTGACGGCGACCGACCTGCTGGAAATGATCGCCGGCGACTTCAACGAGAGCCACGACGAACTGGGTCAGTCGATCCGCAAGCGCGAGGACGGCTCATGGGCCGTGGACGGCCAGACCGATCTGGATGAACTGGGCGACGAACTGGGCGAGGACTTCGGCGAGCACGAGAGCTTCCACACGGTCGCAGGCCTAGTGCTGCACCATCTGTCACGTCTGCCGCAGGAAGGCGAGATTCTTCAGCTGGGCCGCTTCGAGGTCGAGGTGCTGGATATGGATGATCGCCGGATCGACAAGCTGCTGTTCCGGGCCATCATCCCGGGGCAGGGCGGCGGGCCGACCGACACCGACTGATTGGCGCGGTCGGCGGCCTTCAGAAACGACAAAGCGCGCATCCGTGTGGCGGATGCGCGCTTTTTGATGGTCGGTGCTGGCGGGTCAGTTCTCGGCCTTGCCGCCCATGTTGCTCCAGACGGCGGCGAAGCCGAGTGCGGCCATGAAGACGAGGAAGGCCGAAGCGATGGCGGCGATGACGGGAACGGCGTCTGCGGGCATGGGATATCTCCTTTGATCCCAGCAAAGCCTCTTCCGGGCGGCCGCGCCTTGATGGAGATCAAAGGAATACGAAGTCAGGCCGTCGTCTGCGCCTTCTGCAGCGACATCTGAACGGCGCCGGAGGCCGACAGGCCCGTCACGGCCAGGCGCTGCTCGCACAGGGCCAGTGGCGCCGGGCGGTGGCTGACCAGGATCAGGCCCTGAGCGGTGCGTTCCAGGCGTTGCGCCAGACGTTCCAGCACGCGCGCCTCGGTGGCGGCGTCCAGACCCTCGGTCGGTTCGTCCAGCACCAGCCACTGGGCCGGGCGCAGGTAGGCGCGGGCCAGACCCAGGCGACGGCGCTCGCCGCCCGATAGCCGGGCGCCGTTCTCGCCCAGCGGCGCATTCAGGCCGGCGGGCGCGGCACGGACGCGGTCGGCCAGATCAGCGTCTTCCAGCGCGGCCCAGAGGTCGTCGTCGGCGGCGCTCGGCAGGGCCAGCTTCAGGTTCTCGCGGACTGTGCCGGCCAGCAGGACAGCCTGTTGCGGGGCGTAGGCGAACAGGGCGCGGGCGGCGTCCGGGCCAGTCTCGGCGACGTCGCGGCCGTCGAGACTGGTCTCGCCGGACAGGGGCGTACGCAGGTGCATCCAGCGCTCGATCAGGGTGGTCTTGCCGGCGCCCGACGGGCCGACGACGGCCAGGCGCTGCGGCGGGGCGAGGTTCAGGTCGACAGCCGGCAGGGCGAGAAGCGGCGCCGCGATGGCGGTCGAGGGGGCGGGGGCCGTTTCCAGCAGCTCGCCCAGCCGCTCGACCGCCGCTTCGACCGCGCCGTTATGCCGGAAGGCGGTCAGCAGGGCGCCCGCGCTCTCGACCGTGGTGACGGCGGCCAGAATGGCCAGGGCGATCAGGGGCGGGGAGGCGGCGCCCGCGGTGACCATCACGCCGACGACCGCCAGGGCCATGGCGGCCGACTGGGTCAGCAGGATCCAGCCGCCCGCCGAGGCCAGACGCTCGGTCGCGCCTTCAAGCACGGCGCCACGCTGGGCAAGACGGCCCACGGCCCAGGCCTTGACGCCATAGGCTTGCAGCTCAGGCGCGGCGGCGGCGAAGGCGGCGAACTCGGTTTTGAGCTCGCCTGACGCGGCCTGAACCGCGCGCCCGGCGGGTTCGGCCACCCAGCGGCCGACGAGGGCGGCGGCCAGCATGCCCAGGGCGCTGGCCGCGGCGCTGGCAAGGGCGGTCATCCAGCCGGTCAGGAGGGCCAGGCCGATGCCGGCGACCATGCCGGTGGCGGCGCCCCAGGGCGCGGAGAGGCGCACAAAGCGGTTCTGGATGGCGTCCACGTCCTGCACCATGCGCGACGAGGCCTCGCCGCCGGCCAGGGTCAGGGCGCGGGTCGCCGGGCCGCGCGCGATCCCGTCGAACAACTGCGGACGCAGGGCGGCCAGGGCCTTGAGCGCCGCGTCGTGGCCGGTGATGCGCTCGGCGTAGCGCGAGCCGGTGCGGATGATGGCGAAGAAGCGGATCAGGGCGCTGGGCACCATGAAGTTGAAGCTGTAGGCCGCGGCCGATCCCGCCAGCCCGGCCAGGGCCGAGGCGGTGATGAACCAGCCCGACACCCCCAGCAACAGGACGGCTGCGGCCGACACCAGGGCGGCGGTGACGGCGGCGGTCAGCAGACGCGCGCCCTGCCGACGTTCCTGCGCCCGGATCAGGCTCTTGAGGCGAGCGACGCCGGACACTTGCGACGCGCTCACAGCCGCACCACCACGTCGGCCAGTTCGGCGAAGGCCTCGGAATGGGTGGCGATCAGGGTGGTGCGGCCCTCAGCCGCCGCCCGAATGACGGGCAGCAGGGCGGCCTCGGACGCGGCGTCCAGATTGGCGGTGGGCTCGTCCAGAAGCAGGATGGGCGCGGGTTTGAGGAAGGCGCGGGCCAGACCCAGGCGTCGCCGCTCGCCGCCCGACAGACCGCCGCCGCGTTCGTCGATGACGCGGTCGAGGTCGCCGGTGAAGCCGGCGCGCGCGGCGGCCTCCATGACGCGAGCGGACGGCGCGCCGTGCCAGGCCAGGGCGATGTTCTCGGCCAGGGTTCCGGGCACAACGACCGGCGCCTGACCGGCCCAGGCGATCCAGGCGGTCAGGTCGGGATGGTCGGACAGGCGGACGTCGCCGACCTCGACCTCGCCGTCGCTTAGCGGCGACAGGCCGAGGAAGAGATGCAGCAGGCTGCTCTTGCCCGAGCCGCTGGCGCCCAGCAGAGCCACGGTGGCGCCCGGGGCGACAGCCAGATTGAAACCGGTCAAGACGGGCGCGCCCTCTTCATAGGCGATGGCCACGTTGCGGAAAGCGACGGCGGGGGCGCTGGCGGGGACCGGCGGACGCATGGCGACTGGCGCGGCGCTCTCGGTCAGCTTCCTCAGGCTGGGCACGGCGGACTCGGCGGCTTGGCGGTCGTGGTAGGCGGCGGCCAGACGGCGCATGGGGGCATAGACCTCGGGCGCCAGGGCCAGCAAGAAGAAGGCGCGCGTCAGGCTAAGTTGCTCGGGCGCAGGGAAGGGCAGCAGCTTCAGCAGGTTGAAGCCGCAATAGACGGCGACCAGGGCGACGGCCAGGGCCGAGAAGAACTCCAGAATCGCCGAGGACAGGAAGGCGATCTTCAGCACCTTGCCAGTGCGGACCGCCAGATCTTCAGAGGCGCGGGCGATCACCGCCGTCTGCTGGGCCTCGGCCTGAAAGGCGAGAATGGCGGGCAAGGCGCGGATGCGATCAAGGAAGAGACCGGACAGGCGTTCCAGCGCCTGGAACTGACGCCGGGTCTCAGCGCCGGCCGCCATGCCGGTCAGGGCCATGCCGATGACGAAGGGCGCGAGCGTGAACAGGAATATGCCGGCGGTGAAGGGGCTGACCACGGCCGCGACGGCGATCAGCAGCAGAGGCG
>DAIOID010000153.1:0-6662 GCA_036744355.1 Brevundimonas sp. | reverse complement strand
ATGGTGAACCTGCAGAACGAGGGACTGAAGTACGACCCGGCCCTGATCTGGATCGACGACGCCGACAAGCAGGCCAAATGGTATCAGCAGCTGAAGCGCGAATGGATCAAGAGCCGCGCCGAGGGTCGCGCCTTCGTCAATCCGATCAAGGAAACGGTTCTGAGGTGGAAGAGCTAGGGCGGCTAGTCGCCAGCATCTGAAGCCGACAAAAAAGGCCTCTCCCCGCGCCGGGGAGAGGCCTTTTTGTTTGGCGGAAAGGGGCGTGAGCCCCCGCCGATTACTGCCGCGACAGTTGGCTGGACAGGATCAGGTCCAGTTGCTTGCGGATGTGCGGCGTCAGTTCCTCGATACCCCAGTTGTCATAGGCGGCGTAGCGGAAGTTGGCGATGAAGACGTCCCAGATCATGCGGGCCATGAGGAACTGCTCCAGGTCCTGACGCAGTTCGCCTTCGCGGATGCCGCCCTGCAGCACGGCGATGATGGCCTCGATGATCGGCTTGACGAAGGTGCGCGAACGGGCGTCGGCGGCTTCGGGCTGGAACCACGAGCGGGCGATCATCGCCTGCATCAGCGGCAGGTGCTCCAGCGAGCGGTGGTAGCCGGCGGTCAGGCCTTCGGCCAGACGCTCGGCGACACGGCCTTCATGACCGGCGGCGGTCTGGATGTCCTGCAGCAGGCCGGCCATTTCCTCGGCGAAGACGCACTCGAACAGTTCCGCCTTGTCCTGGAAGTTGGCGAAGACCGCGCCCGTCGACATTCCGGCGCCCTTGGCGATGTCGCGGATGGTGGCCGCGTCGTAGCCGCGCTCGGCGAACAGGGCGCGCGCAGCGTCCAGCACCTTCTGGCGGGTGCGGATCTTGGCCGCCTGGCGACGGTTCAGACGGGGTTGGCCCTCGGTTTCGACAGTCTCGGGGGCAGGCGTAGTGGTCTCACGCATCAGGAAAATACTCTGGCTCGGGAAGGGCTTGACGCCCGCCGGTCGTGAAGGACGCCAGTTGCGTCAGATCGGATCCGACGCCGCCTCGGCGTGGACCACGATAAGACGACAGCGGACGTCCCATGGGGGGAGGCGAACTTTCATCACCGAACATTGACCAAAATGGGTCACGATCCAGTCTCGAATCTTGCTTAACCTTTGCCGTAAGGTCAATAAACCTAAGGGTTTCTACGTATCATTTGGCGTCGTAGGCGAAGCTTGGGCAACCTGGCGGGCGGTGCGGAAGGCGCGCGCCGGGCGGGCGCCGCGGCTATCAGGCGCCGCCGCCTGGAACGCCTTGCGGAAGCCGTCCCGACGTTCGTGGATCGAGGCCAGGACAAGGCCCATGGGCACGCCGAGGTCGACCAGGGTGTTTTCAGCCAACTGAAGACTGGCCTCCGTGGTTTCCGGCACGGCGTCGGTGACGCCCAGGGCGTAAAGGCGGGCGGCATGCCGATCGTCGCGGGCGCGGGCGATCAGGATCAGATCGGGCCGCAGGGCGCGGGCGGCCTTCACCACCTCATCGACTTTGGTCGGGCTATCCATGGTGATGATCAGGGCCCGGGCTGCTTCCAGGCCGCAGGCGATCAGCATCTCCGGCCGGGCGGCGTCGCCGTAATAGACTTCGAAGCCCTCGGCGCGGCCCGCCCGGACCGAGGCGGGATCGGCGTCCAGGGCGATGAAACGCTGATCGTGCTCGGCCAGAAGCTCGCCGACCAGATGTCCGACCCGGCCGAACCCGACGACCAGAACGGCGCCGTCGGGCGCCAGGACGGCGGCGTCCGGCGAAAGGCCTTCGGGATCGGCCTCTGTCGGTAGGGAGGCGCGCTTCGTCAGCACGCGCGCCAGAATGGCCAGGGCGGGCACGGCGAACATGCTGAGGGTGGCGGCCAGCATGGCCTTGCGGGTCAGGTCGGGCGTCGCCAGTCCCTCGACCATGCCCGTGGACAGGACGACGAAGGCGAACTCGCCCGCCGGGCCCAGAACCAGGGCCGTCTCGATGGCCGATCGCGCGGCCAGGCCCCAGGCGCGGGCCAGGACGAAGATGATCAGGGCCTTGAGCAGGATCAGGCCGCCGGCCAGACCCAGCACCGTCACTGGATCGGCGGCGACGGCGTCCACATCCAGGCCGATGCCGACGCCGATGAAGAAGACGCCGAGCAGCAGGCCCTTGAAGGGATCGATGGACACTTCGACTTCGCGTCGGAACTCGGTCTCGGCCAGCAGGACGCCGGCGACCAGGGCGCCCAGGCTCATCGACAAGCCGACCGCCTGGGCGGTCAGGCCGGAAACGACCACCACCAGCAGGCAGGCGGCGACGAACAGTTCCCGGCCTTCGCCGCGATGCTGGGCTCGGGCCACCGAGCGGAACATGGGGCGCAGCACCAGTCGCCCCAGCAGCACCATCAGGAACAGACCGATCGCCGCCGGCGCCAGGGTGAAGAGGGCGCGGCCCAGGGCGGCGGGTTCGACGCCGCTCCCGGCGCCTTGCGCCAGGGTCGCCAGGACGGTGACGGTGATCAGGATGGGGGCGACCGCCACGTCCTGGGCCAGGAGGACGGCGAAGGTGGCGCGGCCGGTTTCGCTGTTGATCCGCCCCTGGGCCGCCAGCACCGGCATGACCACGGCGGTTGAGGACAGGGCCAGGCCCATGCCCAGAACCGACGCGCCGGCCAAGGGCTGGCCCAGCACCATGAAGACGACGGCGATGGCGACGGCGCATGCGGCGATCTGCAGCATGCCCAGACCGAAGACCAGGCGGCGCATGGCCTTCAGCCGCTCCCACGACAGCTCCAGGCCGATCATGAACAACAGGAAGGCGACGCCCAGTTCGGACAGCTGACGAATCTGGGCCTGATCGCCGATGGTCAGCCAACTGAGCCAGCCGTGCGTCTGGGCGAACCGGCCCAGGCCGTCAGGGCCCAGCAGGACGCCCGCGGCCAGAAAGCCCAGAACGGGGCTGATCCTGAGGCGGTTGAACAGGGGCACGACGACCCCCGCAGCGGCCAGAAAGACCACCAGATCCCGATACTCGCCGCCGTGCGCTTCGCCCATCCATCCTCCGTAACGCCGCACTGTGACGCAGGCGATCACGTTCTGGCGATAGCACTCGCGTCCTTTATGAACTTTTTTTAAGACGCGGCGAGGCTCGTGGCGGGACTAGGGTTCGCGCCGAACCTGAGCACGGGTCAGTCGAGGGAATATCGATGAAGAAATTGCTGATCGGGGCCGCTGTCGGCGCCCTGTTGTTGCCCGCTAGCGTCGCCGCCGCGCAAGATGGTCACGACCACGCCTGCGTGGACGACGCCTGCACGGTCGTGGAGCTGTTCCACGGCGCCTCGGCGCCCGAGGGCGGCGCGGCGGCCGCCGGCTGGGTCGGCACGGACGCACCGAAGTACGGCGACTGGGGCTTCGATCTGTCGGGCCGCGACACCTCGGTGGCGCCGGGAGACAGCTTCTTCCGTTACGCCAACGGCGTGGCCTTCGATAAGATCGAAATTCCGTCCGACCGCACCTCCTACGGTTCGTTCGCCCTGCTGCGCGAGTTGTCGGATAACCGCATGAAGGCCCTGGTTCAGGGTCTGGCCGCCCGCAACGACTTGGCGCCGGGTTCGGATGAAGCCAAGGTGGCCGACGCCTATCGCAGCTATATCGATGAGGCGCGCATCGAGGCGCTGGACGCCCAGCCCCTGCAGCCCTATCTCGCCGCCATCCGCGCCGCCGACACCCACGAGAAGATCGCCGCCTATATGGGGCAGACCCAGGGCCGCGTCGGTTCGTCCTTCTTCGGCACCGGCATCACCATCGACCAGAAGCAGCCGACCCGTTACGCCGTCACGACCGGTCAGGCTGGCCTCGGCCTGCCGAACCGCGACTACTATCTGGACGCCCGCTTCGCGGACAAGAAAGAGAAGTACCAAGCCTATATCGAGCGGATGCTGACCAACATCGGCTGGGCGGACCCGGCCGGTCACGCCGCGGCCATCGTGGCGCTGGAGACCAAGATCGCCGAGGCTCACTGGACCCCGATCGAGAACCGCAACCGCGACAAGACCTACAACGAATACACCATCCAGACCCTGGCCGCCGAGGCGCCGGGCTTTGACTGGACCGGCTATTTCAACGCCGCCGGCCTGGGCTCGATCGACCGGCTGATCGTGCGTCAGAATACGGCCATGCCCAAGATCGCCGCCATCTACGCCGCCACGCCGATCGACACCCTGCAGGCCTGGCAGGCCTTCCACACGACCGACGACGCCGCGCCTATGCTGTCGAAGCGGTTCTCGGACGCCCAGTGGGAGTTCCGCTCGCGCGATCTGTCGGGCCAGCCAGAGCAACGCACCCGCGAGAAGCGCGCCATCAGCTTCGCTGAAGGCTCGCTGGGCGAGGCGGCCGGCCGTCTCTATGTCGCCCAGTACTTCCCGGCCGAATCCAAGGCCAAGATGGAAGAGCTGGTCGCCAACCTGCGCACCGCCCTGTCGCACCGCATCGACAACCTGACCTGGATGGGCGCGGAGACCAAGGCGGCGGCGCAGGAGAAGCTGCGCAAGTTCACCGTCAAGATCGGCTATCCCGACAAGTGGCGCGACTATTCCGCCCTGGAGGTTCGCGCCGACGACCTGTTCGGCAACAGCCAGCGTCTGGGCCAGTTCCAGTGGAACTATCAGCTGAACCGTCTGAACCAGCCGGTCGACAAGGCTGAGTGGGGCATGACGCCCCAGACGGTCAACGCCTACTACAACTCGGCCAATAACGAGATCGTCTTCCCGGCGGCCATCCTGCAGCCGCCCTTCTTCGATCCGAACGCGGATCCGGCGGTCAACTACGGCGGCATCGGGGGCGTGATCGGTCACGAGATCGGCCACGGCTTCGACGATCAGGGCTCCAAGTCCGACGGCGACGGCGTGCTGCGCAACTGGTGGACCGATGAGGACAAGGCCAACTTCCAGGCCCTGACCACCCGCCTGGGCGCCCAGTACGACCAGTTCGAGCCCTTGCCGGGTCACCCGGTCCAGGGCGGTCTGACCATGGGCGAGAACATCGGCGACGCCGCCGGCACGGCGGTGGGCCTGGAAGCCTATCACCTGTCGCTGAACGGCCAGCCGGCCCCGGTGATCGACGGCACGACCGGCGATCAGCGCTTCTTCTACGGCTGGGCCCAGGTCTGGCAGTCGAAGTATCGCGAGGAGGCGCTGAAGCAGCAGATCGCCACTGATCCGCACAGCCCGGCCGAGTTCCGCGTGATCGGCCCGGTCCGCAACGTCGACGCCTGGTACGAGGCCTTCGGCGTCAAGCCGGGCTCGAAGTACTACCTCGCACCGGAAGACCGCGTCCGCATCTGGTAAGCGCGACGCCTGACGTGAAGGAGGCCGGGGCGGCGACGTCCCGGCTTTTTTTCATGGCGGAGCACTGGCCGGGTCACTTATCGAAGCTTGTTCGATAGAGCTCTCGGGGGCGATTGTCCGGGGACAGGGTTTTCGGATTTCAGGCATGAAAAAGCCCGCTGCGGGGGATACATCGCAGCGGGCCTTCTCGCTCTCTAAGGAGCGGACGTTTCCTCCCCGAAACGCCTTCAAGTTGTCGCTGCGTTTGACCGCTGCGCCTCTTGAGTGAGACCAAATGACGCGAAGGCCGGGTCCAAGTCAATCAAGCGAAAGGCCAAAAAGCAGGCTTTTGTGACTAAACGTCGATAACCCATATCGGGGATGAGGATTTACTCGAAGCCTATTCGATAATGGCGCGGACGGTTGCGACCAGCTCGTTGCGGGCCACCTTCTGCTGTCCCGGGCGCTCGGCCTTCCACGCTTCGTTGTCGGCGATGGCGCCGGCGCGGGCGCGCCCGGCGTCCAGATCCTTGATGGTGACCTCGCCGGCCGCCAGCTCGTCCCCGCCCAGGATGACCACGGCGGGCGAGCCGCGACGGTCGGCGTACTTCATCTGCGCCTTCATGCCGGCCCGGCCCAGATAGAGCTCGGCGGCGACGCCGGCGGCGCGCAGTTCGGATACGGCGTCGAGATAGTGCTGCATGTCGTCCTCGGAGAAGACGATGACCACGACCGGGCCGCGCACAGCGTCGTCGGCGCCGCGACCGGCGGCGCGCAGGGCCGAGGCCAGACGCGAGACGCCGAACGAGAAGCCGGTGGCGGGCGTCGACTGTCCGGTGAAGCGCGCCACCAGGTCGTCATAGCGGCCGCCGCCGCCGATGGAGCCGAAGCGGACGGTGCGGCCCTTGTCGTCCTTGGTGTCCAGCAGCAGCTCGGCCTCGAAGACCGCGCCGGTGTAATATTCCAGCCCGCGCACGATGGTCGGGTCGAACTTCACCTCGGCCTCGCCGACGCGCATGGCGGTCAGGGCGCGGTCGATGGCCGACAGCTCGGCCAGCGCGGCTTCGCCTGCGGCGCCCAGACCGGCGCCGGCGTTCGCCACGGCGTCCAGCACGCCCGCGCGGCTGAGGCCGGGGGTCTCGGCGGAAACGAGGAAGGCCTCAACCGCGCCGATCACGGAGGCGGGCAGTCGGGCGCCCTTGGTGTAGTCGCCGGATTCATCCAGACGGCCCTCGCCCAGCAGGGCGCGCACGCCCTCCAGGCCCAGGCGGTCGTATTTGTCGACAGCGCGCAGCGCGGTCAGGCGCTGGACCGCGTCGGTCACGCCGCCGGCGTCGAACAGGCCGTCGAACAGCTTGCGG
>DAIOID010000152.1:0-6714 GCA_036744355.1 Brevundimonas sp. | reverse complement strand
CCAGACGCTCGCGGATCTCCAGCCCCGTGGTCCCGGCCTCGCCGTCGATGAAGATGGTGTGGGTCATCTTACGCTCCTGATCCTTCTCCCCTTGCGGGAGAAGGTGGCCCGCGCAGCGGGTCGGATGAGGGGTCTTGCTGACCCGACAATCTGGCGACTTTCAGTCGACGACTTCAAACGAGGGCGAAACCCCTCATCCGTCGACCTGCGGTCGCCACCTTCTCTCGCAAGGGGAGAAGGAAAAACAGCAAGAAAAAGGGCGCTCCGGGTTTCCCCGAAGCGCCCCAAATCCAAATCGCCAGAAAGCGATTAGCGCTTCGAGAACTGGAAGCTGCGGCGTGCCTTGGCGCGGCCGTACTTCTTACGCTCGACGACGCGGCTGTCGCGGGTCAGGAAACCGTGCGGCTTCAGGACCTTGCGCAGTTCCGGCTCGTAGTGCGTCAGGGCGTGCGACAGGCCGTGGCGGATGGCGCCGGCTTGACCCGACAGGCCCGAACCTTCGACGGTGCAGATCACGTCGTATTGCGTGGCGCGGTCCGAAACGGTCAGCGGCTGAGCGATCATCATGCGCAACACGGGACGAGCGAAGTAAACTTCCTGGTCCTTGCCGTTGATGGTGATCTTGCCCGTGCCCGGCTTGACCCAGACGCGAGCGATCGCGTTCTTGCGCTTGCCGGTCGAGTAGGCGCGGCCTTGGGCGTCCAGCTTTTGCGTATAGACCGGGGCTTCGGACTCGGCCGAGGCGGTCAGGCCCTTCAGGGCGTCGAAGCCGGTGGCTTCAGCAGTCACGTCGGTCATGCTCAGACGCTCCGGGCGTTCTTGGCGGACATCGACTTGAAGTCGATGGTCTGCGGCTGTTGGGCTTCATGCTCGTGGGCGGCGCCGGCGAACAGACGCAGGTGCGTCATCTGCTTGCGAGCCAGCGGGCTTTCCTTCGGCAGCATGCGCTCGACGGCCTTCTCGAGCACGCGCTCGGGGAAACGACCACCCAGGACCTTCTCCGGGGTCGTCTGCTTGATGCCGCCCGGGTGACCGGTGTGGCGATAGTAGACCTTGTCGGTCGACTTCTTGCCGGTGAACACCACCTTGTCGACGTTGGTGACGACGACGTAGTCGCCCATGTCAACGTGCGGGGTGTAGGTCGGCAGGTGCTTGCCGCGCAGACGGTTGGCGATGAAGGTCGCGAGGCGGCCCACCACGACGCCTTCGGCGTCGATGTGGATCCACTTCTTTTCGACCTCTGCCGGCTTCATCGAAGCCGTAGTGCTCTTCAGCATATTGAGGGTCCTAAAGACGAACGGTGCGGCCCACTCCCATGCAGGAATGAGCGGAAGGCGTGCTGATAGAGGGTCATCCACAGCAGGTCAACACCAGTTCGCTGCACGAACTTAGAACAAATTATTGAATTAAAACAACTTATCATAAACGGTATCAAAATACCCAGTCATTCCCAGCCAAACTACCGCCTCCGCCCAAATCGTCGCAGCCACGCAACCGTCACATGACCGTATCGCGCCTGTCGTCCGCGACCGGTCTAAGCTCGACCGTCAAACGGAGTCCCCCATGCGCCTGCAACGCCGCCAGCTGATCTCGACCGGAGCCGCCGCCTTCGCCTTCAGCGGCTTCGCCCGCAACGTTCACTCTCGGAGCGCCGGCGAGGAAACCTACGTCAATCAGGTCGAGGGCTATGGTCCGCTGAAGGCCGACCCCAACGGCCTGCTCGATCTGCCCGAGGGCTTTTCCTATCAGGTCATCTCACAGAGCGGCGAGACCATGGACGACGGCCTGCTGGTCCCCGGCCAGCCGGACGGGATGGGCTGCTTCCCCCTGAGCCCCACCACGGTCGCCCTGGTGCGCAACCATGAGCTGAAGGGGTCAAAGGCGCTTCACCGCAACATGGGGCCCGGCGGCTTCCACCATGAGCGCCTCGGCCTGCTGGACGCGTCAAAAGCCTACGACACCTACAAGGACGGTCGCGCCCTTCCCGGCGGCACCACCACCCTGATCTACGATCTCGAAAGCCACAAAACGGTGCGCCAGCACCTGTCGCTGGCCGGGACATCGACCAACTGCTGCGGCGGCCACACCCCCTGGGGCAGCTGGCTGACCTGCGAGGAAACCGTCGAGACCCCCGCCGACGCCGACGTGACCAAGGCCCACGGCTGGGTGTTCGAGGTCCCCGCCGACGCCACCGGCCTGGTCGATCCCGTGCCGCTGAGAGCCATGGGCCGCTTCGATCACGAGGCCGTCTGCATCGACCCGCGCACCGGCATCGCCTACCTGACCGAGGATCAGGGCGACGGCCTCTTCTACCGCTTCATCCCGACCGTTCCCGGCCAGCTGGCGCACGGCGGGCGACTGCAAGCCATGGCCTTCAAGGGTCAGCCCGGCGCGAACAGCGCCAACCACGACGCCCGCATCTGGTCGGTCAATGATTGGCGCGAGGTCGAGTGGATCGATCTGGACGACGTGGAGTCGCCCAATGACGACCTGCGCAAACGCGGCCACGCCGCCGGCGCCGTCAAGGTGGCGCGCGGCGAGGGAATCTTCTGGGGCGACAATGAGCTCTATCTGACCGCCACCTCGGGCGGTCCGCTGCGCCGGGGCCAGATCATGCGCTATGTCCCCTCGCCCCATGAGGGCGGCGCGGATGAGGCCCGCTCGCCGGGCCGCATCCAGCTGTTCGTCGAAAGCACCGACCTGCGCACCATGAATATGGGCGACAACCTGTGCATCGCCCCCTGGGGCCACCTGATCGTCTGCGAGGACAACTATTCCGATGAGGTGCGCAACCACATCAAGGGCGTGACGCCCGACGGCCGCCTCTACACCATCGCCCGCAACGTCTTCACCGGGAACTCGGAGTTCGCCGGGGCCGTGTTCTCGCCGGACGGCGGCGTCCTGTTCGTGAACATCATGTACCCCGGCCTGACCCTGGCGATCAGAGGGCCGTGGAACGCGGTCCGCTCATGAACAGGCGCGGGCGCGAGCGGCGAACCAGCCACAGGTTGACCGTCGCCGCGCCCAGCACCAGGGCCGCCACCGCCTGGTGCAGCGCGCCCAGCGTGATCGGCACGGCGTGCATCAGGGTGACGACGCCCAGCCCCGCCTGCAGCCACAGGGCGCCCGCCAGCACGAAGGCCGACAGACCCAGCCCCTCGGCCAGCCGCCAGCGCCAGGCGTGGATGGCATAGGCCGTCCCCGCCGCCAGCAGCACATAGGCGCCGAGGCGGTGATTGAACTGCACCAGACCATGATCGTGCAGGAAGGCCAGCCCGCCCATGCTCCACTCGACCGGCGGGAAGATCGCGCCGTTCATCATCGGCCAGTCGGTGAAGACGAAGCCCGCCTTGGCCCCGGCCACCAGCCCGCCCAGCAGGCACTGAAGGAAGACGCCGACCAGCAACAGGGCCGCGCCCCAGGTCCAGCCGCGCGGGGAACGCGAATGATCCGACCCCGACCAAGCCTCCAGCCCGGTCCAGATCAGGCCGGCGAAGATCAGGAAGGCCAGACCCAGATGGGTCGCCAGACGTTCGGGGGCCACATCGACGCGTTCAGACAGGCCGCTGGACACCATCCACCAGCCGATCAGACCCTGCAGACCACCTAGACCCAGCAAGATCAGACAGCGCCCGATCAACCGCTTCGGCATCCGCCGCATCACCAGGAAGACAAGGAAGGGAACCGCGAAGACCACGCCGATCAGCCGCCCGAACAGCCGGTGCAGCCATTCCCACCAGAAGATGCCCTGGAACTCGCCCAGGCTCATGCCGGCGTTGACCTGGGCGTACTGCGGGATGGCCTTGTACTTGTCGAAGGCCTCGGCCCAATCGGCCGCGTTCATCGGCGGGATGGCGCCCATGATGGGCTTCCATTCGGTGATCGAGAGGCCCGAGCCCGTCAGGCGCGTCACGCCCCCGATCACCACCATGGCGAAGACCATCGCCGCGCTGAAGAACAGCCACAGCGCCACCGCGCGGCTTTGATCCTGATTCACGAAACGCTTCATTCGACGCCTGCCGTTCGCCCCGATACACTGTCGCCTTACAAGTCGGGCGACCGGGGCGGTATGCCCCCCCAGCGCGGCAAGATCGAGTCGCTTTCGACGCCAAGGCGTCGCACCATTCTGAAGGAGCGCCCGTGGCGCCATATGCGGATATCGCCATCGCCGTCGTCGGCGCCCTGGTTCTGGCCTGGATCGCCGACCTGCTGACCGGCCGTCGCGGTCTGGGCGGAACCATTCTGGTCGCCGCCGTCGGCGCCGGCTGCGGCGCCTTTCTGGCCATCCGCGTCTTCGCCGTGGCGACGCTGGGCGACTGGATCTGGACCGTGTGGTCGCTGGGCGCCGCTGTGATCTGCCTGGTCGCCTTCTTCCTGTTCCGGAGCAAGCGCTGATGGGCTCGCGGACCCGCCGCTTCATCGCCACCATCGGCGTTCTGCTGTTCCTGACCTTCTGGGTCTGGGGCGCGGTGTCGATCAATGACGTCCTGCCCAACATCTGGTGGCTGGACCTGATCTTCTTCGCCGTCGCCGGCATCGGCTGGGGCGTGCCCCTGATCCCCCTGCTGCGTTGGGCCGAGCGCGAGCCGACGCCCAAGGCTTGACGTGATCAGTCGGCCGCTGATTTCACCGCGTCCGGCCTGACGCCGTCGAACAGCCCCGCCATGTCCAGACGGCGGCTGGTCAGGTTCTCCAGCGTATAGCCGTCCAGCACCTTCATGAAGGCGGTCAAGGCCTGGGCCAACGCCCCGGTCAGGCCACAGGCCGGCGCGATGACGCAACTGCCGCAGTCCACCAGATCGAAACCGTCTTCGGTATGGCGGACGACCGCCCCGATATTGATCTCTGACGGCGGACGCGCCAGCCGCACGCCGCCAGACCGCCCGCGCACGCTCTCCAGATAGCCCGCGCCGACCAGGTCGCTGACCACCTTCATCAGATGGTTCTGCGAAATCCCGTAAGCGCCCGCGATCTCGGAAATCGAGCACAGCCGATCAGGTCGCGCCGCCAGATAGAGCAGCACGCGCATGGCGTAGTCGGTGTACCGCGTCAGGCGCATCCAGATCTCCGATCAGCGCGTCACCGCGCCACACGAGAATTATATGCATCCTGCTTGCATGTTTCAAACGGCGCTTATAGATGCATAGTTAATGCATCTTTTGAGTGGATCCGATGATCGGCGCCTCGCAGAAAACCCCCCGGCCTCAGCTCCGTTCGCGCTCAGCTCACCGGCGACCGCACGGGCGTCGGTGAAGATGCAAGCTGACGACGCGCCGCCCGACGACTAGGGCCCGCCCCACCCAGCCCCACATTGCTATCACCCAAGGAGACACTGATGTCGCAAGCCCTCAGCGAGCGTACGATCGCGCTTGTCAAAGCCACGGTTCCCGCCCTCGAAGCCAAGGGTCTGGAGATTGTTCGCGAGATGTATTCGCGGATGTTCCAGAACCCCGAAATCCGCGACCTGTTCAACCGGTCGCACCATGGCGACGCCGGGTCCCAGCCCCGCGCCCTGACCGGCGCCATCCTGGCCTACGCCAACAACATCGATAACCTGGGCGCCCTGGCCGCGGCCGTCGAACGCATCGCCCAGAAGCACGTCGGCCTGCAGATCCTGCCGGAACACTATCCCCATGTGGCCAACGCCCTGCTCGGCGCCATCGCCCATATCCTGGGCGAAGCGGCGACCGAGGAAATCCTGAACGCCTGGGGCGAGGCCTACTGGTTCCTGGCCAATATCCTGATCACGCGCGAAGCCGCCATCTATGACGACCTGGCCTCTGCGAACGGCGGCTGGAAAGGCTGGCGCGCTTTCGAGGTCGCCGAGGTCAAACCCGAGAGCAGCGTGATCACGTCCTTCGTGCTGAAGCCGGTGGACGGCGGCCCGGTGCTGCGTCATCAGCCCGGCCAGTACCTGACCTTCTGGTTCGACATTCCCGGCCATCCGCCGGTGAAGCGCAACTACTCCATCTCCTGCGCCCCGAACGACGAGTCGTACCGCATCTCAGTCAAGCGCGAGGATCACGGCCTCGCCTCGGGTTGGCTGCATGACAACGCCCGGCCCGGCATGGTTCTGAAGGTCGCCGCCCCAGCCGGCGAGTTCTTCCTGCCAGAAGCGCCGCAGCGCCCGGTCGTCCTGCTGTCGGGCGGCGTGGGCCTGACGCCCATGGTCTCGATGCTTGAGACCCTCGTGGCGAAAAACCCGGAAGCCCGGGTCCACTATGTCCACGGCGCACGCGACAGCCAGACCCACGCCATGGGCGCACACGTCCGCCAGCTGACGGCCGCCCACCCCGGCGCCCGCAGCAGCACCTTCTATGAGCGCGCGACGGCGGGAGAGGTGCAGGGTCGCGACTATGACCACGAAGGGCAGATCAGCGGCGCCTGGCTGGCCGACCAGACCCCGATCAAGGAGGCCGACTACTACCTCTGCGGCCCCCGCCCCTTCCTGCGCGCCCTGGTGACAGAACTGGCGCAGGTTGGCGTTTCGTCCGACCGGATCCACTACGAGTTCTTCGGCCCCGCCGACGAAGCGCTGGCGGCCTAACACTAACCAATTCGCCAAGGGGCTGGACGCTTGCGCCCGGCCCTGCAGCGGCTTCTGGGGTGGAATTGCAAAAGGGGCCGCCCGAAAGCGACCCCTTTAACCAACCGATTTCCCTGAGGAAATGGTCGGAGCGACAGGATTCGAACCTGCGACCCCTTGACCCCCAG
>DAIOID010000151.1:0-6763 GCA_036744355.1 Brevundimonas sp. | reverse complement strand
GGCGAGGATTTCGTTGCGGGTCTGGCGGGCGCTCGGGTCGAGGCGGAGGGCGCGACCGTGCTTTTGATGCGCGAGCCGGGGGAGATGAAACGGCGCCCGCCCGAGGCGGTGCGGCTGGCGCCCGGCGTTCCGGCGGTCTGGGACGGGCGCTTCGAGATCACGGCGCGCGAGGACGGCTGGCGGGTCGAGGCGGCGGCGGGGCGGCTGGCGCGGCTGTCCGAGGCCGATCGGCGCGTGGCGGCGGGGCTCCCGGCGGCGGCGCGGGGGAGCTTGCCGGTGTTGCTTCGGGATGGTGACGACGGCCCGGTTCTGGCCTGGCGCGCGGCGACGGTGCGGGCCCTGGGGGCGCGGCGCCTGAGCCTGGCCTTGGGCGAAACGACGCAGGAAGCCGACCTCTTTCACCCCATGCATGGCGAAACGCCGCCGACTGACCTATTTTCCTGGAAAGACTGCTGATCGACGGAGCGTCCCGACGCGCGTCGAGGAACCGAGGACCGAATGAACCTGCGTAATTTCGCCATCTGGGGCGTGATCCTTCTGGGTCTGGTGGCGGTCTATGCCGCGATCAGCCAGAACGGCGGCGGCCCCGCCATGCCGGGCGCCCAGGGCGCGGCGGCAGCGCGGCCCCAGGCCATCACCTATTCGCAGCTGATCACCGCCATCAACGGCCAGGAGATCAAGACGGCGACCGTGCGCGGCGACACCGTTACGGGCGTCTACAAGAACGACAGCAAGTTCACGACCGTCACGCCCCTGCCCAACATCGACCTGGTCGACAAGATGCAGGCCGCCGGCGCCGCCGTGGACGTCAAGAGCACGCGCCAGCCCTGGTGGTCGGGCCTGCTGGGCCTGCTGCTTCCGGTGGCCCTGATCATCGCCTTCTGGTTCTTCATCATGAACCGGATGCAGGGCGGGGCGAAGGGCGCCATGGGCTTCGGCAAGTCCAAGGCCAAGCTGCTGACCGAGCACAAGGGCCGCAAGACCTTTGACGACGTCGCCGGCGTGGACGAGGCCAAGGACGAACTGCAGGAGGTCGTCGACTTCCTGAAGGATCCGGGCAAGTTCCAGCGTCTGGGCGGCAAGATTCCCAAGGGCGCCCTGCTGGTGGGCCCTCCGGGCACCGGCAAGACCCTGCTGGCGCGCGCGGTGGCGGGCGAGGCGGGCGTGCCCTTCTTCTCGATCTCCGGTTCGGACTTCGTCGAAATGTTCGTCGGCGTCGGCGCCAGCCGCGTGCGCGACATGTTCGAGCAGGCCAAGAAGAACGCCCCCTGCATCATCTTCATCGATGAAATCGACGCTGTCGGTCGGCACCGCGGCGCGGGCCTGGGCGGCGGCAACGACGAACGCGAGCAGACGCTGAACCAGCTGCTGGTCGAGATGGACGGCTTCGAGGCGTCCGAGAACATCATCCTGATCGCGGCGACCAACCGTCCCGACGTGCTGGACCCGGCCCTGCTGCGTCCGGGCCGCTTCGACCGTCAGGTCGTGGTGCCCAACCCCGACGTCTCGGGTCGCGAGCGCATCCTGCGCGTTCACATGAAGGACGTGCCCCTGGCCGCCGATGTGAACGTGAAGACGCTGGCACGCGGCACGCCGGGCTTCTCGGGCGCGGACCTGGCCAACCTGGTCAACGAGGCGGCCCTGATGGCGGCCCGCAAGGACCGTCGCATGGTCACCCACCGCGACTTCGAGGACGCCAAGGACAAGGTCATGATGGGCTCCGAACGGAAGTCCATGGCCATGAACGACGAGGAGCGTCGCCTGACCGCCTATCACGAGGCCGGTCACGCCATCGTCGCCATCAACGTCAAGATGGCCGACCCGGTGCACAAGGCGACCATCGTCCCGCGCGGCCGGGCCCTGGGCATGGTGATGCAGCTGCCGGAAGGCGACCGCTATTCCATGAAGTTCCAGCAGATGATCGACCGCATCGCCATCATGGCGGGCGGCCGCGTCGCCGAGGAGCTGATCTTCGGGCCGGAGAGCATCACTTCAGGGGCCAGCTCGGACATCGAGCAGGCGACCAAGCTGGCGCGGGCCATGGTCACGCGCTGGGGCTTCTCCGAGAAGCTGGGTACGGTGGCCTACGGCGAGAACCAGGAGGAGGTCTTCCTGGGCCATTCGGTGTCGCGCAGCCAGAACGTCTCGGAAGAGACGGCCCGGATCATCGACGAAGAGGTCCGCCGCATCGTCACTGAAGGCTGGGACGAGGCGCGCCGCATCCTGACCACCAAGGCCGAGGACCACGAAAAGCTGTCCCAGGCCCTGCTGGAGTACGAGACCCTGTCGGGCGACGAGATCCGCGACCTGCTGGAGAAGGGCGTCGCCCCGAACCGCGACGACGCCAACGACACGGTGGCTGGACCCTCGGTCTCGGTGCCGGTGACGCCGGTGTCGGACGGAACCGAGGTCGAGACGGGGAAGGCCGCCGAGCCGACCGCCGCGCCGACGACGAGCGTGCCGACCGTCTGACCTATTGGAGGCTGAAATGAAGGAGGGGCGGGCCGCGAGGCTCGCCCCTTTTTTCGTGGCTGAGTGCTGGTGCGTCCTGTGTTCCCCCTTCCCCCTCGAGGGGGGAGGGGTCGGGGATGGGGGTGCGGAGCGCAACATGGCCGATGGAGCGCATGAGGCGAGGGCCCGTCTCCCGCGGCCTATAGGACAGGGGCTGCCTCCACCCCCACCCAACCCTCCCCCCTTGAGGGGGAGGGCTTTGCGATTCCAGCAGACTGGTTTGTAATTTAGACTAGTCTGTGAGATATGGCGTTATCCGAAACAGGAGGGCGCCATGACGGCATCCGCATTCGATCAAACCGAACGCCTGCACGGCCTCGACGGGCTGCGGGGCGCGGCCCTGCTGCTGGGAGTGGTGCTGCATGGGACCCTGTCCTTCTTTCCCGCCCAGATCTGGATCGTGGCCGATGATCAGAAGTCGGTCTGGGCCAGCGGGTTGTTCTTCGTCATCCACCTGTTCCGCATGGCGAGCTTCTTCCTGATCGCGGGCCTGTTCGGCCACATGATGTTGAAGCGGCGCGGGACGGCTGGCTTCATCAAGAACCGGCTGATCCGCATCGCCGGGCCGTTGGCGGTCTTCTGGGGACCGGTGATGGCGGGGATCGTGGCGGTGCTGGTGTGGAACGCCTCCCTGCATGGTCTGACGGCGGCCGATGCCCCGCCGCCGCCGACCTATGACTGGACCAGCATCCCCCTGACCCATCTGTGGTTCCTTTGGGTGCTGCTGTGGTTCTACGCCGCGATGGTGATCCTGAGCGCTGTCGTCGGGCGGCTCGACCGGGCCGGGCGTCTGGAGCGCGGGATGGATCGTCTGGCGGGCGGGCTGATCGGGCCGTGGGGCCCCTTGGCGCTGGGCGCGCCTTTGGCGCTGGCCCTGTGGCTGGAGCCGAACTGGATCGCCTTCTTCGGCATTCCGACGCCGGATGCCGGGCTGGTTCCCGAAACCGCGGCCCTGGTCGGTTTCGGTCTGGCTTTTGGCATGGGCGTTCTGCTGGATCGCCGTCGCGACCTGTTGGCGAAGATCGCAGGCTGGACGCCGGTCTATCTGGGGCTGACCCTGGGGGCGGGGACGACGGCGCTGATGCTGTCGGGCGGGCCGACGCCGGTGCTGACGCCGATGACCGATCCGGCGGCCAAGGCCCTGGCGGCGGCCGCGTTCGGGGTGGCCACCTACGCCTCCATGTTCGCCGTCGTCGGGCTGGCGCTTAAGTTCTGGTCGGGCCACAGCGCGCTGCGGCGCTATCTGGCCGACGCCTCCTACTGGATCTACATCGTCCATCTGCCGCTGGTGATGGCGGCGCAGGTGGTGGTGCAGGACTGGGCTCTGGTCTGGCCGATCAAGCTGGCCCTCGTCGTGGTCGGCGTCATGGGCGTGTCCCTGGCCAGCTATGAGCTGATGGTGCGTCACGGGGTCATGGGGCGCTGGCTGAACGGGCGGCGCGTGCCGTGGCGCAGGGCTCGGCCCGTCGTGCCGGTCGCCGCCGAATAACTTGCCAACCTTGGCGGCTGCGTCCATCCGGGGAGGCAGCCGCGTCGCGCCAGGAATCACCCGATGACCGACAAGTCCCGCACGCCCGAAGCCGACCTCGCCTTCATGCGCTCCATCGTCGAGGGCAGCGGGCGGCCGCCCATGACCCTGGCCATCTGCTATCTGGCGGGGGGGCTGCTGTACGGCCTCCAGTGCCTGTTCCACGTGGGGCAGGTGATCGGCCTGATCCGCTGGCCCGATCTGGCCAATCTGATCTTTGTGGTCGGCATCACCACGGCCTTTCTGGCGGTCCTGACCTGGGCCATCCTGAAGGACCGTAAGGCCGGGCCGTCCAATCGGGGGCCGCTGGCGACGCGGGTGACGAACGCCGCCTTCAGCGCCACTGGCATGGCCAACGCCGCCGTGGTCATCGTCTTCGCGGTGGGGGCGGTGCGGGATCAGGATTTCGCCGTCTGGCTCTACTACGCCGCCATCGTCTTCGCCCTGCAGGCGGCGGCCTGGTACGTGGCTTGGGTGCTGAAGAAGAAGGGTTGGATGCTGGCGGTGTCGCTGGGCGGATGGGTGACGGCGGTGGCTCTCGGCGTGCTGGTGCGTCAGCCGATGGCCTATCTGGGCGTCTGCACCGTCGCCCTTTTCCTGCTGTTCGCCCTGCCGGGCTGGCTCATGTTCCGCGACGCCCGCGCGGGCGCCAGGGCCGCCTGACGCCATGGGTCTGGCGGACGACTTTGGGCGGATCGACGATGTCATCCACGGCCGCATGCGGCTGGGGATCATGGTCTATCTGGCCGATGTCGAGGCGGCGGACTTCACCGAGCTAAAGACGGTTCTGGAGGCGACCCAGGGCAATCTGTCGGTCCACCTGAAGAAGCTGGAAGAGGCGGGCTATGTCGCCATCAGCAAGAGCTTCGTGAACAACAAGCCCCTGACCCGGATCGCCATCACGCCGGAGGGGCGGGCGGCGTTTGCGGCCTATCTGGACGCCCTGGGCGGGTTGATCGGGCGGAAGTAGCCGCCCCTCTCCCACAGGGGGAGAAGGGCTTTACCAGCGCAACGCTTTTCAGTGGGGGGCGGCCTCGATGGGGTCTTCGTCCTCGATCAGGACGGGCGTCAGCTTGCGGGTCTCGCCCGAGGGGTCGGGCCAGACGATGGACTGGCCTTCCTTGAGGCCGATGAGGCCGGCGCCGACGTGCGACAGGATGGAGACGCGGCCCGCGTCGATGTCGGCCTCGCGCGGCAGGACCAGCTGGACGCGGCGCACCTCGGGGTGGCGGTCGTCGGCGTAGTGCAGCCAGCGGTTCAGGCCGACCACGTCCTTGGGCATGTCGGCGGCCTTGCACACCTTGGCGCGGTCCAGTTCCTGCTGCAGCAGGCCGGCGGGGCCGGCGCCGGGCAGATCGCCGACGAGGCGGTCCAGAGCGTCGAAATCCTCCTGGCTGAGGACGATGGCGGGCAGGGCCGGAGGGCGGCCGCGGGTCTTGGCGGTGGTCATTTCAGTTCTCGAATTCAGGGAAGTTTTTAGAGGGATCAGGCGGCCGAGGGGCCGTCGTCGTCGTCGCTCTCGTCGCCTATGTCGTTATAGGGGGGCGCGGGCTCGGGCGAGGGCGCGGGCGGCGGCGGCGTGGGACGCCGGAAGGGCAGGATGTCGGCGCTGCGCGCGGGCGCAGCGACGTCCTGGGGATCGTCTTGACGTTGGGTCATGACATGCATGCTCGCGGGCGCCGAAGAGGCGAACGCGATCCTGATGGTGAAACTAGGGAAAAAGCGAAGCGACGCGCCCCGTAGCGGACGACAGCAAGCTGGCCGCTACGGGTTAAAAGCCTTCGACGCGGCGACCCGCGTGGGTGAGGCGTCGAGCCTGGCTGACGAAACGTTCCATAGTGGCTAGAGGCTGGGCCTCAGCGCGCGGAAAGTCAAACGGGCGCCTCGGGAGTTCTTGTCGCATGAGCCTTCAATCCCTCGTGAAGCCGCCGCTGGTCCCCCCTCTGGTGATGGGCATCGTCAACGTCACGCCCGACAGTTTTTCCGACGGCGGGCGGCATGACACGCACGAGGCGGCCCTCGCCCATGCGATGCGGCTGATCGAACAGGGCGCGGACGTGCTGGACGTGGGCGGCGAGAGCACGCGGCCCGGCTCGGACCCGGTCGGCGAGGCGGAGGAGATCGCCCGGACCCTGCCGTTGATCGCCGCCATCCGGGCGCGCTGGCACGGGATGATCAGCATCGACACCATGAAGCCGGGGGTGGCGCGGGCCGCGGTGCAGGCGGGCGCGACGATGTGGAACGACGTGACGGCCCTGATGCACGACCCCGACAGCCTGGCGACCGCCGCCGAGCTGGGCTGCGAGGTGGTGCTGATGCACATGAAGGGGGCGCCCAAGACCATGCAGGACGACCCGCGCTATGACGACGTGGTCGCCGAGGTGGTGGCCCATCTGGCGACGCGGGCCGAGGCGGCGATGGCGGCGGGGGTGGCGCGCGACAAGATCTGGCTGGACCCCGGCATCGGCTTCGCCAAGACGACGGCGCACAATCTGGCGCTGACGGCGCGGCTGGAGGCCCTGGTCGATCTGGGCTTTCCGGTGCTGTACGCCGCCAGCCGCAAGCGGGTCATTCAGGGCGTGGATGCGACGGCGGTCGCCGCGACTGATCGGCTGGGCGGCTCATTGGCCCTGGCGCTGGAGGGGGCGCGGCGCGGGGCGCGGATGGTGCGCGTCCACGACGTGCGCGAGACGGTGCAGGCGCTGAAGGTGCAAGCGGCGGTGG
>DAIOID010000150.1:0-6802 GCA_036744355.1 Brevundimonas sp. | reverse complement strand
CGCGACCTCCGGCGTGACAGGCCGGCACTCTAACCAACTGAGCTACACCCGCGTTCCCCTCCGCGAGGAGGAGAAGGGCCGATTAAGGGCGACTCGCGATCCGGTCAAGCGCAATGTGCGAAAGCGCCGGATTTAGCTGCGAATTCAGCTGTTAGCGCCCGCAATCCAGCCCGGGTGCGTCCGGTGCGGCCGTCGCGCCCGGGCCCAGGGGCTTCTGCATGAAGATTACGTCGCGCCAGGCGTCGAACTTCCAGCCCGCCGCGTGGAAGACCCCGACGTGCTCAAAGCCGGCGGCGGCGTGCAGGGCGATGGAGCCGGCGTTGGCGCTGTCGCCGATCACCGCCACCATCTGACGCATCCCAAGGGTCTCACAGGCGCTCAGCAGGGCCTCCAGCAGGGCCTTGCCGACACCGCGCCCGCGAAACGTCTCGGCCACATAGATCGAGTCTTCGACCAGGAAGCGATAGGCGGCGCGCAGGCGGTAGGGCCCGGCATAGGCGTAGCCCGCCACCTGACCGTCGATCTCGGCGGTCAGGACAGGCAGGCCGAGGGCTGCGGGCGCGGCCAGGCGCGCACGCATCTCTTCGATGGAGGGGACATCCAGCTCGAACGTCCCCGTGCCGTTCAGCACGCTGTCGGCGTAGATGGCCGTGATGGCCGCCAGGTCGGCGTCCGTGGTTGCGCGGATGATCACGCCTTCAGCCAGCCCCTGTCGACGGCCCAGACGGCGAAGGCGTAGTCGTGGGCCACGTCCTTCAGGTAGTCGAAGCGGCCCGACGAGCTGAAGTGGCCCGCCGTCATGTTGATCTTCAGCAGGACGGGATTGCCCGAGGTGGTCGCGGGCCGCAGCTTGGCCACCCACTTCTCGGGTTCCCAATAGGTGACGCGCGGGTCGGACAGGCCGCCGGTCGCCAGCACCGCCGGATAGGGCTTGGCCTCGATCTGGTCGTAGGGGCTGTAGCTGTACATGTAGTCGTAGGCGGCGGCGTCCTCGATCGGATTGCCCCACTCGGGCCACTCCGGCGGGGTCAGCGGCAGGGAGGTGTCGCTCATGGTGTTGATGACGTCGACGAAGGGCACGCTGCCGATCACGCCGGCCCACAGGTCGGGCCGCATGTTGGTGACGGCCCCCATCAGCAGGCCACCGGCCGACCCGCCCTGGGCCACGATCCTGCCTGCCGTCGCATAGCTGCGCTCGATCAGGTGTTCGGCGCAGGCGATGAAGTCGGTGAAGGTGTTCTTCTTGGTCATCCGCCGGGCGCTGAGGAACCAGTTCCAGCCCTTGTCCGAGCCGCCGCGGATGTGGGCGATGGCGTAGATGAAGCCGCGATCCACCAGCGACAGCCGGTTGGTCGAGAAGCTGGCGGCCATGGGGATGCCGTAGGAGCCGTAGCCGTAGAGTAGCAAGGGCGCCGAGCCGTCGACCGGCGTGTCCTTGCGGCGCAGCAATGTCACCGGCACCAGCTGGCCGTCCGAAGCGGGGGCGTTCAGCCGCTCGACCACATAGTCCGCCGGGTTGTGGCCGGATGGAACCTCCTGAACCTTGCGCAGGGTCCGCTCGCGCGTCTTCAGGTCGTAGTCATAGGTCGAGGTCGGCGTGGACGGCGAGTTGTAGCCATAGCGCATGACCGTAGTGTCGAACTCCGACGCCCCGCCCAACGACAGGGCGTAGGCGGGCTCGTCCACGGCGATCTCGTGCTCGGCCCCGGCCCGGTCGCGGATGACGATCTTCGTATTGGCCTCGGCGCGCTCCTGACGGCCCAGATAGTCCTTCACCAGGGCCACGCCCTCGATAAAGCGGCCCGGCGTGTGCGGGATCAGGTCTTTCCAGTTGGCCTTGGCCGGGGCGTCCGTCGGGGCCTCGACCACCTTGAAGTCGATGGCCTCGTCGGCGTTGGTGCGGATAACCCAGCGGTCGCCCCAGTGGTCCAGATCATACAGGCGGCCGACGTGGCGCGGCTCGACCACCACCGGCGTCGCCGTCGGGTCCGAGCCCGGAATGATGCGGCCTTCCGAGGTTTCCTGATTGCCGATGCCGATGATGATGAACGCGTCGTCGGAGGTGCGGCCGACGCTCTGGAACATGCCGTCGTCGGTTTCTTCATAGACCAGGGTCGTCTCGCCGCCGCGCGCGGGGCGGCGGAAGATCTTGTCGGGGCGTCCGTTGTCGTCGCGGTTGGTCCAGAAGATCCACTGGCTGTCGGGCGAGAAGGTGAAGTTCTCGGTCGCCGATTCGATGGGGTTGGGCAGGACCTCCCCGGTCGCCAGATCCTTGACGTAGATCTTGAAGACCTCTGAGCCTTGCGCGTCCTCGGCATAGGCGAACAGGGCGTGGTCGGGGCTGTGTCCGGTCGCCGAGACCTCCGAGTAGGCCTTGCCCTCTGCCAGGGCGTTGCAGTCCAGAAGGAGTTGAGGCGTCGGGGCCTTGATGAAGGTCTTGGTCACGGGCTGGCCGTCGACCATCCAAGTCCCCTGGCGCTCGACCCGCATATAGCGCGGGTGCTGCTCGCCCGTCCGGTATTCGGTGTAGTATTCCCACGGACCATCGGCGGCGGGGACGGAGCTGTCGTCCTCCTTGATGCGGCCCTTCATCTCTTCGAACATCGTCGCCTGCAGCGGCAGGGTCGAGGCCATGACGGCTTCGCGATAGGCGTTCTCGGCGGTCAGGTGTTCCTTGACGTCGGCCTTGATCAGCGACGGGTCGCGCAGCACGGCCTGCCAGTTGTCGTCCTTCATCCACTGATAGTCATCGACGCGGACGCGGCCCAGTTGCTCGATGCGGACGGGGACCTTCTTGGCGACGGGCGGTTGGGGCAGGGACATCGAGACTCCGGTAGTCGAACGGGCGAGTGCAGGGGAGGCGGCGGCGAGGCCGACGGCGGCGGTCGAGGCGATCAGTTCGCGGCGATTCATCAATAGGCTCCCCAATGGTTCGGGCGGACCTTGTGCCGGTGAACCGGCCGCGTCAAATGGCGGAATGATCGATCAGGATGTTCCGCCCGCACCGCCCGCCGCCGTCGCCCCTGCGCCTTGGGATCTGACTGTCGGCCTGATCAACGCTACGGTGCAGCTGGACCAGCCGCTGGACGAGAGCACGCGCAAGGTCGGCACCGGATTCCTGATTGCCGCGCCCCGTCCCGATGGTACCCCTCGCGTCGTGCTGGTCACCGCCGCCCACGTCCTGAACGTGATGCCGAGCGCCGAGGCGCGCGTCGGCTGGCGAACGGCCGAAGCCGACGGAGCCTGGAAATTTGCGCCCGCGAACCTGCCGATCCGCGACGCCGTGGGGACGCCGCTATGGACGCAACACCCGGAGCGCGACGTGGCGGTCATGGAGATCGCCGCGCCCGCCGCCTTCGCCCAGGCCGCAATCCCACTGGGCTGGCTGGCGGACGACACCACTTTTGATCGCTGGCGCGTGGGGCCGGGCGACGAACTGATGGCTCTGGGCTATCCGCACGGCCTGTCGGCGAACAAGGCGGGGTTCCCGATCCTGCGGCTGGGTCGGATCAGTTCCTGGCCGCTGACGCCGATCCGGCACTTCCCGATCTTCCTGCTGGATTTCGCGGTGTCGCAAGGCAACTCGGGCGGGCCGGTCTTCTGGACGCCCGCCGTCGACCGCCTGCCGGGCGCGCCGACGCCCGATCACCCCTATATCGCCGGGGTGCTGGTGCAGGAGGTCCAGGGCGGCGGCGAGGGGCTGGAACTGGGCGTCGTGGCTCACGCCCAGTACGTCCGCGAGGCGATCGCGCTGCTGGATGCGCCGGTCGCGCCGTAGCGAAGCGGCAAGCCGGCAGCACTTCAGGCCCCGGCGCTTTCAGCGGCCCCGGATAGGCGCTGCGCGCCTTCCGGGGTGACGATGGAGGGTTATCCCGCCAGAGCTTCTACGCTGAGACCCTGCAGCAGGTCGCCGCCCTGACCCACGGCGGCCAGACGGCTGGAGACGTGGCCCAGGACGTTGGCGGCGTAGAGTTCATAGAGGTCCAGCTTGCCCTGCAGCCAGACGGGATCGCCGTTCCCGGCGTCGAGGCGGGCCTTGGCGGCCAAGGCGCCTTTGGCCAGCATCCAGCCGCCGACCACGTCGCCCATCAGCTTCAGATAGGCGTCGGCGCCGGCCAGAACGTCGGCGGCGCCGTCAGCGGCGGCCTTGCGGTCCAGAAGCCAGAGGGTGGCGTCCTCGACGGCTTCGATGGCGGTGGCGAAGCGCTCGACCGGCTTGCCGGTATAGAGACGGTCGATCTGGGCCAGGGTCAGCTTCATCTCTGCGATCAGGGCCTTGGCGGAATCGCCGCCGTCCATCGACAGCTTGCGGCCGACCAGGTCCATGGCCTGGATGCCGTTGGTGCCCTCGTAGATCGGGGTGATGCGGGCGTCACGATAGTATTGGGCCGCGCCGGTCTCCTCGATGAAGCCCATGCCGCCGTGGACCTGAACGCCCAGCGAGGCGACCTCGCAGCCGATGTCGGTGGACCAGGCCTTGGCGATGGGGGTGAACAGGTCCTCGCGGCCCTTCCAGGCCTTGCGCTCGCCCTCGGTGGCGGCGTGCCTGGCCAGGTCGGCGGCGACGCCGGTGGACAGGCAGATGGCGCGGGCGGCGGCGATCTTGGCCTTCATGACGCCGAGGGTGCGGCGCACGTCGGGATGGTCGAAGATCGGAGCGTTCTTCTCGCCGGTCCAGACGCTACGGCCCTGACGGCGCTCCAGGGCATAGGCCAGGGCGTGCTGATAAGCGCGCTCGGCGATGCCGACGCCCTCGACGCCGACGGCCAGGCGGGCGGCGTTCATCATCACGAACATGTGGGCCAGGCCCTCGTTCGGACGACCGACCAGTTCGGCGCGGGCGCCTTCATAGGACATGACGCAGGTGGGCGAGGCGTGGATGCCCAGCTTGTGCTCGACCCCGACCGGGTGGAAAGCGTTGCGTTCGCCCAGCGACCCGTCGGCGTTGACGGCGAACTTGGGCGTCAGGAACAGGCTGATGCCCTTGGGCCCGGCGGGCGCGTCAGGCAGGCGGGCCAGAACCAGGTGGACGATGTTGTCCGTGGCGTCGTGGTCGCCCCAGGTGATAAAGATCTTCTGGCCGTTCAGGGCATAGGTCCCGTCGCCGTTCGGCGTGGCCGTGGTGGTCAGGGCGCCCAGGTCCGAACCGGCGTGCGGCTCGGTCAGGACCATGGCGCCGGTCCATTCGCCCGAGACCAGCTTGGGCAGATAGGTCGTCTTCTGGTGCTCGGTGCCGACCGCTTCCAGCGCCTCGATGGAGGCCAACGACAGCATGGGGCAGAGGCCGAAGGCCATGTTGGCAGCGTGGACGGTCTCATAGGCCGCCAGTTCCAGCGCCTTGGGCAGGGCCTGGCCGCCCGCCTCGACCGAGGCGGTCAGGCTGGTCCAGCCGCCTTCGGCGAACTGCTTGTAGGCGTCCACGAAGCCGGGGGCGGCGGTGACGGCGCCGTTGGCGTACTTGGCGCCGGCCAGATCGCCGGGGCGGTTCAGCGGGGCCAGCACCTGTTCCGAGAACTGACCGGCGGCCTCCAGCACCGCGCCCATGACGTCGGCGTCGTAGTCGGCGAAGGCGCCGGTGGCGGCGACCTGATCAATGCCGGCGACGGCTTCCAGGGCGAAGGCGAGGTCACGGACGGGGGCGCGGTAGCTCATGGCGGTCTCCAGGAATCTTCAACATGCTTCTGACGCCCCAGACGCGGATGATGCAAGGGCGCTTGGACTTTGGTCGAGGTTCCGCCAAGCTATGGACCTGTGCCGTCGCGGAAGGAAAGACCCATGGCCGAACCTCGGAACCGCTATTCGACCGTTTCCCTGATCCTGCACTGGGTTATCGCTCTGGCCGTCGTCGCGCAGGTGGCGCTGATCATGGCGCACGACGCGACCGAGGGGCCGCTGTCGCGCGAGTTCGTGCAGGTACACAAGGCGGTCGGGCTGACCATCCTGGTCCTGACCCTGGGGCGAATCGGCTGGCGGCTGGCCAATCCCCTGATCGCCCTGCCGGTCGAGATGCCGAGGTGGGAGCGCATCCTGGCGCGGACGACGCAGATCGCCTTCTACGTCGTGCTGCTGGCCATGCCGCTGACCGGCTGGCTGGCGTCGTCGGCGGGCGGTCGCGAGATCAGCTGGTTCGGCCTGTTCCAATGGCCGCTGCTGCCGGTCGGCGGCGGGCGCGAGGCGGCGGGACAGTTTATGGACACGCATGAGATGGTGGCGAAGCTGCTCTATGTGCTGATCGTCCTTCACATCGCTGGGGCGCTGAAGCATCAGTTCATCAACCGGGACAATGTGCTGCACCGCATGATCCCGATGATCCCGCGCCGGCCATGACCGGCGACACTCCCGAAATCGCCGCCGAGGCGTTGAAGACCGGGCGGCTGGTCATGCTGCCGACCGAGACGGTCTATGGGTTAGCGGCGGACGCTTCGAATCCGCAGGCGGTGGCGCGCATTTTCGAGGCCAAGGGAAGACCGCGCTTCAACCCCTTGATTGCCCACGTCGCCAACGGCCTGGACGCCGAGAGCATCGCTGTCTTCGACGAGCGGGCGCGGGCGCTGGCTGAGGCCTTCTGGCCCGGCCCGCTGACCATCGTGGCCCCGGTGCGGGATCGGGAGCGGGTCTGTGATCTGGCGCGCGCCGGTCTGGACAGCGTGGCCGTGCGCGTGCCGGGCCATCCGCGCGCGCGAGCGGTGATCGCGGCCTTTGGCGGGGCTGTGGTCGCGCCCTCGGCCAATCGTTCGGGACGACCCAGCCCCACGACTTTTGACGACGCCATGGAGGAAACCGGCCAGTTCGTCGGCGCCGC
>DAIOID010000149.1:0-6811 GCA_036744355.1 Brevundimonas sp. | reverse complement strand
TGGGCCAGACGGCGGGCCTCGCCGTTGGACGTGGTCAGACCGGCCTTGGTCACGACGGCGGCGATCATGGCGCCGATCACCTCGTCGCGTGGCAGTTCGACGGTCGGCAGATCGGCCGAAAGCTGGCCCTTCTCGAAGGCGGCCTCGGCGGCGGCGCGAGCGGCCTGGGCCGCCTCCGAGCCGTGCAGCATGGAGGTCGCGGCGTCGGCCAGGGCCTTCTTGGCTTCGTTGATTCCCGCGCCTTCCATGGCTTCGTAAAGCGCGATCTGGTCCAGCGGCAAGTCGGTGAACAGGCGCATGAAGCGGCCGACGTCGGCGTCCTCTGCGTTGCGCCAGAACTGCCAGTAGTCATAGGGGCTGAGCTGCTCGGCGTTCAGCCAGATAGCGCCTTGAGCCGTCTTGCCCATCTTGCCGCCCGAAGCGGTCGTTAGCAGCGGCGTGGTCAGGCCGAAGGAGGCCTTCTGGTCCACGCGGCGCACCAGGTCGACGCCCGAGGTGATGTTGCCCCACTGGTCCGAGCCGCCCATCTGCAGCGTCACGTTCAGCGAGCGGTTCAGCTCCAGGAAGTCCACCGACTGCATCAGCATGTAGTTGAACTCGAGGAAGGTCATCGGCTGCTCGCGCTCCAGGCGCAGCTTGACCGAGTCGAAGCTCAGCATCCGGTTGACGGTGAAGTGGGTGCCGTAGTCGCGCAGGAATTGAACGTAGCCGAACTTGGACAGCCATTCGTCGTTGTCGACCATGACGGCGTCCGACGGGCCGTCGCCAAAGGTCAGGAACTTCTCGAACACGGTCTTGATCGAGGCGATGTTGGCCTGGATCGTCTCGTCGGTCAGTTGCGGGCGCGAGGCGTCCTTGCCGGTGGGGTCGCCGACCTTGGTCGTGCCGCCGCCCATCAGGACGACGGGCTTGTGCCCGGCCTGCTGCAGGCGGCGCAGCATCATGATCTGGATCAGGCTGCCGACGTGCAGCGACGGCGCCGTGGCGTCGAAGCCGATATAGGCCGTCACGATCCCGTTCGAGGCGGCCTCGTCCAGCTCCAACGGGTGGGTCACCTGGTGGATGTAGCCGCGCGATTGCAGGGTCTTGAGAAAGTCGGACTTGAAGGCTTGGTCGGTCATGGACGGCTCCGTAGCAGGGATGCCGGCGGCCGTCTTCCTTTCGGGAAGTCGTACCGCCAGCGAAGGCGGCACGAGATCGCGGCCGCTCGCTAGCTCAGCGAACGGTAATACAGGCCGGAAATGGCGCGGACGGCGATCATGAGCGCTAGCTACGGCGTGCGTGACGTGGCAGTCAACCCGCCATGACGACCTGCTCCTCGACAAAGACCCTTCGCGTGCTCGGTTTCATGACCGGCACTTCGCTCGACGCCGTGGACATGGCGGTGATCGAAACCGACGGCGAGAACATCGTCGGCTTCGGCCCGGCCGGCGAGATGAAGCTGGACGCCGAGACGCGCGCCATCGTCGAAGACGCCATCGAGGACGCCCTGGACTGGGAGCGCGACGAGGAAGAGCCCGACAGCTTTGAGGATGCCCGCATGGCCGTGGCCGACGCCCATCTTGCGGCGGCGCTCGGCTTCATGGCGGTGAACGGGGTCAAGGCTAGTTCGCTGGACCTGGTCGGGGTGCATGGCCAGACGGTGCTGCACGAGGCGCCGACGCCGGAGTTGCCGGGTCGAACAGTGCAACTGATCGACGCCCTGAGCGTGGCCGAGGGGCTGGGCGTGCGCACGGCCTATGATTTCCGCAGCGCCGACGTGGCGGCGGGCGGGCAGGGGGCGCCGCTGGCCCCCGTCTATCACGCGGCCCTGGTGAAGAAGGCGGGCCTGAGCGGGCCGGTCGCCGTGCTGAACCTGGGCGGGGTCGGCAACATCACCCTGGTCCGCGCCGACGGCGGGCTTGAGGCCTTCGACACCGGCCCGGCCAACGGCATGGTCGACCTGCTGGTCCAGTCGCGCGGCAAGAAGCGCATGGACGAGGGCGGCAAGCTGGCGGCGGCGGGGACGGTCGATCAGGCCGTGCTGGCCGGCTATCTGGCGCATCCCTATTTTGCGGTGACGGGGCCGAAGTCGCTGGACCGGTTCGACTTCTCGCTGGACCCGGTCGCGCATCTCTCGCTGGAAGATGCGGCCGCGACGCTGACGGCCTTTGCCGCCGAAGCTGCTGCCCTGGGCGTGGCGCGCTGTTCCGAAAAGCCGACCAAGGTCGTGGCCTGCGGCGGCGGACGGCATAATCCGGTCCTGCTGGCGGCGATCCGCGAACGGGCGGGCGTGCCGGTCACAACCGCCGAGGACGAAGGCTGGCGCGGCGACTTGATCGAGGCCGAGGCCTTCGCCTTCCTGGCCGCGCGCTGCCTGCTGGGTCTGCCGATCAGCTTCCCCGGCACGACGGGCGTGCCCGAGCCCATGACCGGCGGCCGCATCGTGGAGCCTGGCGAACAGTGAGCCTGATGCAGTCCCAGCGCTTCTGGGGCGTCTCCAGCGGCATGGCGGCGGGCGCCCTGTGGGGGCTGGTCTTCCTGGCGCCCAAGATCGCGCCCGAGGCGTCGCCGATGATGCTGACGGCGGGGCGCTACCTCGCCTATGGCTTGACAGCCGCCCTGCTGATCGCGCCGCGCTGGCGGCGGGTGACGGCGGCGCTGGACTGGAAGGCGTGGCGGGCCTTGGCCTGGCTGAGCCTGGCCGGGAACATCGTCTATTTCGTCTTTCTGGTGGTCAGCGTCCATTTCGCAGGCGTCGGGGCTTCGGCCCTGATCGTCGGCATGGTGCCGGTCGTGGTGGCCCTGTGGGGGCTGAAAGACAAGGATTCGCCGCCGCTGGCGCGCGTGGCGCCGCCCATCGCGGTTGCGGCTCTGGCGGTCGCCCTGATCGGCTGGGAATCCCTGAGCCAGACCGGCAATGCGGGTCATGACGGGGTTCAGACCCTGATTGGTCTGGCCTGCGCCCTTGCGGCCCTGCTGTCCTGGTCGGCCTTCGCAGTCGGCAACAGTCGATGGATGGGGCGGTTGCCGGACGTGTCGCCCCACGACTGGTCCTTGCTGACCGGTGTGGTGACGGGCGGGTTCGCCCTCTTACTGACCGTCCCGGCGGTCCTGACCATGGGCGCCTGGTCTAGCGAGGCGTGGGCAAGGTTCCTCGGCGTCAGCCTCGGCGTCGCCGTCTTCGCCTCCATCATCGGCAACGCCTTCTGGAACCAGGCCAGCCGCCTGCTGCCCCTGACCATGCTGGGCCAGATGATCGTGTCCGAGACCCTGTTCGCCTTCCTCTACGGCTTCATTCTGGAGCAGCGCGGGCCCACCGTGATCGAGATCCTAGCCATGATCCTGATGGTGATTAGCGTCGTCTGGTGCGTGCGCGCTCACCGCCCTGCGGCGGTCGCGGCGGCGGAGGGCGACCACTAGGTCGCAGCCGGGCGGCTGAACAACCTCGCCGGTTTCGCGTTTTCCTCTCAGCGGACCGGGCCCCTCTGGCGACTCTACGGAAGAAGATGGTCGTGATGTCGGGCCGCGCCGGTCGTCCGTTCGGGCGTCGGCGGCGTGAACGGTCCAGAGGCGCAGATGGAATTCCTGGTAGTTGAGTGGATGGGCAAGCCTGCCTGGATGTGGGCGGGTTTTCTGGTGGTCGTCGCAGCCCTGCTGGCCTTCGACCTGGGTATTCTGCATCGCAAGGCCCACGAGATCGGCGTGCGGGAAAGCCTGCTGCTGTCCGCCTTCTACATCGCCGTCGCCCTGCTGTTCGGGGCCTGGGTCTGGGTCCGGCTGGGAGCGGACAGCGGGCTGGACTACCTGACCGGCTACGCCATCGAGAAGAGTCTGGCGATGGACAATGTCTTCGTCATCGCCATGATTTTCAGCGCCTTCGGCATCCCACGCCTGCATCAGCACCGGGTGCTGTTCTGGGGCGTGCTGGGGGTCATCGTGCTGAGGGCGGTGATGATCGCGGCGGGGGCGGCTCTGATCAGTCGCTACGAGTGGGTGCTCTTTGTTTTCGCCGGCTTCCTGATCTTCACCGGCGGGCGGATGATGGCCACCAGTCCCGCCGAGGAAGCAGCCACCGGGCAAGGTCTGGTCAATTGGCTGATCCGTCACATGCCAGTGACGGATCAACTGCACGGCTCACGGTTCTTCGTGCATGAGAGGGACTCCGCCGGGCGGATGATCTGGCACGCCACGCCGCTGTTCCTGGCCCTGGTGACGATCGAGTTCGCGGACGTGATCTTCGCGGTGGACTCGGTGCCGGCGATCTTCGCCATCACGACGGACCCCTACATAGTCTACACGTCCAACATCTTCGCCATTCTGGGGCTCAGGGCGCTGTATTTCGCCCTGGCGGCGGTGATCCACCGCTTCGCCTATCTGAAGAAGGCGCTGGCGATCCTGCTGGTCTTTATCGGGGGGAAGGTCATCGCCGCGCCGCTGATGGGGCTGGAGAAGTTTCCCCCGGCGATCTCGCTCGGCGTAACGGCCGCCATCCTGGCCGCGGGTGTTCTATGGTCAATGTGGAAGACCCGGGCCGAAACCCGGGTCGACACATGAGATCCGATCAGGCCGGGTTTTCGGCCAGTCGCTTGTCCAGATAGGCGCCGACGCGACGATCGACGGCGTCGATGTGGTCCTGCCAGAAGTGGCTGGCGCCTTCTTCCAGTTCGTAGTCGATGACGATGCCCTTCTGGGTGCGCAGCTTGTTGACCACGCGTTCGACCTCGACCGGCGGAACGACGGTGTCGGCCGTGCCGTGCAGGAACAGGCCTGAGGCCGGGCAGGGAGCCAGGAAGCTGAAGTCGTACATGTTCGAGGGCGGCGACACCGAGATGAAGCCGTCCGTCTCGGGGCGGCGCATCAGTAATTGCATGCCAATGTAGGCGCCGAACTGATAGCCGGCGACCCAGGTCTGGGTGGCGGCGGGGTTGTTGGCCTGCAGCCAGTCCAGGGCCGTGGCCGCGTCGGCCAGTTCGCCGATGCCGCTGTCGAACTCGCCCTGCGACTTGCCGACGCCGCGCGAGTTGTAGCGCAGGGTGGCGAAACCACGCTGGACGAACAGCTGGTGCAGCGTCACCGCGACCGGGTTGTTCATATGCCCGCCCGCCTTGGGGTGGGGGTGCAGGATCAGGGCGATCGGCGCATTGGGGCGCTTGCCGGGCGAATAGCGGCCTTCGATACGGCCCGAGGCGCCGGGAAGAATGACTTCAGGCATGGATCAGCGGAATCCTGTCTTCAACTGTCGTTTCGCGGGCGGACAATACTTGACCAACGCAGTAGGACTTTCTAAGTCCGCTCGGCGTGGCGCACTTGTCTGCGAGGGCGCGGGTTCTAGCACATGAGCCCTGAAAAGCGTGAAATTTTTGAGGGCATTCCATGCGCCTGTCGACAAAGGGACGATACGCCGTGATGGCGATGGCCGATCTGGCGAAGAACGGCGCGGATCGGGCGGTGTCTCTGGCCGAGATCGCTACGCGTCAGGAAATCTCTCTCAGCTATCTGGAACAGTTGTTCGCGCGGCTGCGCAAGAGCGGTCTGGTCAAGAGCGTGCGCGGTCCCGGCGGCGGCTATCGCCTGGCGCGCGAGGCCTGCGAGACCGCCGTGGCCGAGATAGTCCTGGCGGTCGATGAACCCATTCGCGCCACCCGCTGCGTCGGCGCCGGGTCGCCCAAGGGCTGCATGATCAAGGGCGAGCGCTGCATCACCCACCACCTGTGGGAAGACTTGGGTCAGGAAATCCATCGCTATCTGGCCAGCGTCAGTCTGGAAGACGTGATCCAGAACCGCACGGGTCAGGCCCGCATGGGTGCAATGGGCGCGAATGAGCGTATGGGAGCGGCGGCATGAGCGTCTATCTGGATTACAACGCGTCCGGTCTGGTGCGCCCTGAAGTTCAGGACATCATGGCCAAGGCTCTGGCCGACAACGGCAACCCCTCGGCGGTGCATGCCGCCGGCCGTCGGGCGCGGGCGCGCATCGAGACTGCGCGGGCCCAGGTGGCCGAACTGGTCGGGGCCGACCCGACCGCCGTGGTCTTTTCCTCGGGCGGCACGGAATCCAACGCTCAGGCCATCGTGAGCGCTCTGGCGGCGGGCTGCGAGCGGCTGATCGTCGGGGCGACCGAGCATCCCTGCGTGGCCGAGGCGGCGACGGCGTCGGGTGCGCCGGTCGAGGTGTTGCCGGTCGATGGCAACGGCGTGGTCGATCTGGACTGGCTGGCCGAGGCGCTGAAGCGTCCCGGCCGGGCGATCGTGGCCATCCATCATGCGAACAATGAAAGCGGCGTGATCCAGCCCATAGCCGAGGCGGCGGCCCTGGTGCGCGCAGCGGGCGGCTGGCTGCACGTCGACGCCATCCAGTCGGCGGGCAAGGTTCCGGTCAATATGCGGGCGCTGGACGCGGACAGCCTGACCCTGTCGGCGCACAAGCTGGGCGGGCCGCAGGGCGTGGGCGCTCTGGTGCTGAAGGAAGGCGTCGCTGCGGTGCGTATCCTGCATGGCGCGGGTCAGGAACGCGGCCTGCGCGCCGGGACCGAGAACGTACCGGGCATCACCGGATTTGGAGCAGCGGCGGATTGCGCCGCGCGCGATCTGGACGCGGCCATGGCGCACGCGGTTTGGCGCGATGCGGCCGAGGCCAAGGTCAAGGCAGCGGGCGCAACCATCATCGGCGGCGCGGCTCCGCGCCTGCCCAACACCCTGTTCATGGCCGTCGAAGGCTGGGACAGCCCGCAGCAGTTGATCAGCCTGGATCTGGTCGGGGTCATGGTCTCGGCCGGCTCGGCCTGTTCGTCGGGCAAGGTCAAGCCGTCCAAGGCGATCAGCGCCATGGG
>DAIOID010000148.1:5584-6859 GCA_036744355.1 Brevundimonas sp. | reverse complement strand
GGCCCCCGCCGCCCGGATCGGGACCGAGATGTCGGGATCGTAGTTGAGCACCGGCTTGCCCTCGGCGTTGTCGCGGAAGATGCGGCGGGCGAAGGCGTCCCAGTCGGCGTCGCTGTAGAGCGGGAAGGCGACGGCGTTGATGTCGCGAGCGTAGGCGGCGGCGTCCGACCAGTTGCGGATCTCGATCTTGCGACCGGTGTATTCGGCGATGCGGGCCAGACCCTCGGGCGCCACCTCGGGGCCGATGTCGTTGAGAACGGCGGCGGCGACGGCCTGAGGCCTGATGGCCGCCAGGGCCATGGTGATCAAACCGCCCATGGAGGTGCCGAGGAAGACGGCCTTTTCGATCCCGGCCTGGTCCATCAGTGCGAGGACGTCGCGGGCATAGACGTCGGGCGTATAGGTCATGGGGTCGGGCGCGCGGTCCGACAGGCCGCGACCGCGCACGTCCACCGCCAGAACGCGACGGCCGCTCTGGGCGATCAGGGCGGCGATGACGCCGAAGTCGGCGCTGTTGCGGGTCAGGCCGTGGATGGCGATGACCGGCAGGCGGGCCGGGCCGTCGGCGGGGGCGTAGTCGCGGGCGTAGAGGCTCAGGCCGTCGGGCGAGGTCCAGCGGCGTTCGGCATAGGTCATCAGGCGTGTCTCCCGGCTGTGTCTCCAGCGTTGCGGCTAGAGTAATTCACCGGATGGAGAATTGCGATCAGGCCGAGAGGATGGCCGCGACGAATTGATCGAGGTCGCCGCCCTCGGGGAAGCGATGGCCGGCCACGCCCGCGCGCTGCGCCGCCTCCATGTCAGAGGGCTGGTCGCCGATCATCAGCGAGCGGGCCGGATCGAGGTCGTGTTCGGCGATGGCCTTGAGCAGCATCCCCGGATTGGGCTTGCGGTCGGGATGGTCCGGATGGCGGTAGCGGTCGACCACGGCCTCGGCGTGGTGCGGGGCGGCGTAGACGGCGTCGATGCGGGCGCCGCTTTCCGCCAGACGTTCGACCAGCAGGGCGTTGAAGCCGTGCATGGTCTTTTCGCTGAACAGGCCGCGCGCCACGCCGGACTGGTTGGTGACGATGACGACGACATAGCCGGCGTCGTTCAGCCGTTTCACCGCCTCGGCGGCGCCGGGGATCAGGACCAGTTGGTCGGGCCGGTGCGGATAGCCGCAGTCGACGATCAGGACGCCGTCGCGGTCGAGGAAGGCGGCAGGTCGGCTCATGCGGGCTCCGTCAGCAGGGCCGAGAAGGCGGTCATCAGGTGATAGAGGGTCGAGGCGGGGAC
>DAIOID010000148.1:3304-5484 GCA_036744355.1 Brevundimonas sp. | reverse complement strand
TTGGTCAGGGCCGAGGCGAAGAGGGCCTGGGCCTGTCGTTCATGGCCGTCGAGGCCGAGGCGGCGGGCCTGATCCAGCAGCCAGATCCATTCCATGTGATGGCCCGGCTCGATCACCTGTCCGGCGCCGCCGGGGGCGATGGCCCAGTCGGCGGTGAAGAACTCGCCCAGCATCAGGTGTTCGCGGTCGAAGAAACGGGTGGCGAACAGGTCCAGCACGCGGCGCGCCGCCGCTTCAAAGGCGGGATCGGGCGCCGTCGCCTGCCAGGCCAGCAGGGCCTCCAGCATGTGCATGTGCGGGTTCTGGCGACGCGGCAGGACGGGGGGCAGGGCCTCCTGCCAGCCGCCGTGGACAGGGTCGGCCATTCGCGCCTCGACGGCGGCGAGCGTCGAGAGGGCCAGGGGCAGGGCGCGCTCGTCCTTCAGCACGCGGTGGGCGGCGGCCAGGGCGAACAGGACGAAGGCCAGGTCGTAGAGGTCGGGCGCAGCGTCGATGACAGCGCCCGCGTCGTCGGTCGCGTGCACCCACAGGGCGTCGTCACGGCGGTGGTCGCGGATCAGGGCGTCCAGGCCGCGCCGGGCGACCGCTTCGCCGTCGGTCCAGCCGAGCGCTGCGGCTTCGGCGAAGACATAGACCTGACGCGCCTGCACCCGCGTGCGGCGCGGGCGGCCGGTGATCGGGCGGCCGTCGAAGTCCAGCTTCTCGAAGAAGCGGCCGTCGGCGTCGATCCCGGCCGACGCCCACAGCGGCAGGGCCTGGCCGAACAGCCAGTCGCGGACCCGGTTCTGTGCGTTCGAAAGCGTCATGGTCCCTCGGGCTTAGGCAGGCTTGCGGGCTTTGCCAAGTCTGCCCTTCGTTGCAACCGGCAACGCGAAGTGACCCTCGCGGGTTTGTCGAGAGGCCCCGGGCTTTGGTAGGAGGCGCTCAAGATAGTTGACCCGCCTTCGCGTCCGCGCGCCGAACCGAGTTCCGCCTGCGCGGCCCCCCACCGAGAGAGCGACCCTTCATGACCATTCCCTTCATCGACCTTCAGGCCCAGCGCCTTCGCCTCGGCGGCAAGATCGAGGCCGCCGTTCAGGAGGCCGTCGTCGGCGGCGCCTGGGTCATGGGCCCGCAGGTGCGCCAGTTCGAGGCCGATCTGGCCGCCTTTGGTCAGGCCAAGCACGCCCTGGGCTGCGCCAACGGCACTGACGCCCTGGCCCTGCCGCTGATGGCCTGGGGGATCGGGCGCGGGGACGCCGTCTTCGTGCCCAGCTTCACCTTCGCGGCCACCGCCGAGGTGGTGCCGTGGTTCGACGCCGAGCCGGTCTTCATCGACGTGGACGAGGCGACCTACAACATGGACCCGGCCCATCTGGAGGCCGCCGTCGAGGCGACGCTGAAGGAAGGCCGTCTGACGCCGCGCGTGGTCATCGCCGTCGATCTGTTCGGCCAGCCCGCCGACTATCCGGCCATTAAGGCGATCTGCGACAAATACGGCCTGAAGCTGATCTCGGACTCGGCGCAGGGCTTCGGCTGCACCATCGACGGCGAGCATCCGCTGAAGTGGGCCGACATCACCACCACCAGCTTCTTCCCGGCCAAGCCCCTGGGTTGCTACGGCGACGGCGGGGCGGTGCTGACCAATGACGACGACCTGGCCCAGCTGATCGATTCCATCCGCGTGCACGGCAAGGCGGTGGCCATCGACCTGAAGGACAAGGCCTTCGACCACGACCCCAAATACCTGAACATGCGCATCGGTCTGAACAGCCGTCTGGACACCATCCAGGCCGCCGTCCTGATCGAGAAGTTGAAGGTCTTCGGGCAGGAGATCGAATGGCGCAACCGCATCGCCGCTCGCTACAACGAGGGCCTGCGTCCCCACGTCGCCGCCGTGCCGGACGTGCCGGCGGGCAATGTCTCGAACTGGGCGCAATACACTATCGAGCATGAGAACCGCGACGGCCTGGCCGCGCACCTGAAGGCCGAGGGCATCCCCACGGCGGTCTACTACCCGATCCCCCTGCACCTTCAGCCCGCCTACGCCCACTATCCGCGCGGGCCGCAGGGCCTGCCGGTGACCGAGCGCCTGATGGAACGGGTCATCAGCCTGCCGATGCACTCGGACCTGGATGAGGCGACGCAGGACCGCATCATCGCCGCCGTCGCCAGCTTCAAGGCCTGATCCTCATGACCCA
>DAIOID010000148.1:2000-3204 GCA_036744355.1 Brevundimonas sp. | reverse complement strand
CAGGACCGCATCATCGCCGCCGTCGCCAGCTTCAAGGCCTGATCCTCATGACCCAGCAGACCCCCCTCAAGATCGGCGTCGCCGGCGCCGGCGTCATGGGCCGTAACCACGCCCGCGTCCTGTCCGAACTGCGCGACGTCGAGTTGACGACCATCTTCGATCCCGACGCCGTGACGGCCGAGGGCGTGGCCGAAGCTTATGGCGCCACCGCCGTGACCACGGCGCAGGCCTTTGTCGCCGCCGGCCTGGACGCCGCCGTCATCGCCACGCCGAACCGCTTCCACGCCGAGCTGGGCGTGGCCCTGCTGAACGCGGGCGTCCATGTCCTGGTCGAGAAGCCCATTGCGGCCACGACCGCCGACGCCCAGGCCATGATCGACGCGGCCAGGGCCAACAACCGCGTGCTGATGGTCGGCCATGTCGAGCGCTTCAACCCGGCGGTGGACACGGTCAAGCGCGCCATCGACGGCGACGAGATCATCTCCATCCAGATCACCCGCGTCGGCCCCTTCCCGCCGCGCATGGGCGAGGTCGGGGTGGTCATCGACCTGGCGGTGCATGACATCGACATCATCCGCCACCTGACGGGGTCGGAAGTGGTGGAGGTCCAGTCACTGCTGGGCCATGCCCACGCTTCGCGCGAGGATTCGGCCCTGCTGCAGTTCCGCATGGCCAATGACGTGATCGCCCACATCACCACCAACTGGGTCACGCCCTACAAGACCCGCACCCTGCAGGTCGCCACCAAGAACCGCTTCATCGTCGCCGACCTGATCACCCGCCAGGTGACCGAGTATTTCGGCCAGCAGCCGGACGGTTCCTATTCGACGCGGATGCTGAACTCCTGGCCCGCCGAGCCGCTCAAGAAGGAGCACGAGGCCTTCGTCCACGCCATCCGCACCGGCGAGACGGCGGCGGTCTCGGGCGAGGACGGTCTGCGCAATCTGGAAGTGGCCCTGCGCTGCCTGGGGGAACCCTAGGTTTTCGACGCGCCGCCAGGCCTGAACTCCAGGCGGCAATGCAGGCGGCCCTGGGCATAGTCCATGCTGGCCGTGCCTCTCAGGGTGCCGCGCACGCTGGTGTCGATCAGCCGTGAGCCGAAACCGGACTGGGTCGGGGCGGAGACCGTCGGGCCGCCGTGTTCGATCCAGTCGAGCACGACCAGGCCGTCGTCGCTGACGCCGCTCCAGGTCACGTCCACCTG
>DAIOID010000148.1:0-1900 GCA_036744355.1 Brevundimonas sp. | reverse complement strand
CCGCCCGCGTCGATGATGGCGATCAGCTTGTCGCGCTGATCCACCATGGCGACCGCCAGGGCCAGAAACAGGATGAGGACGGTCACGCCGGCGACGGCGACGGCCAGCATCAGCGGCGGGGCGCCGGGCGGGTCCGGCGTGGCGACGGTGGGGACCGTTGTGGCCGTCAGCGCCGCCATGGCCACGTGGTGCATGCCGACCACGGCCAGCCCCAGGACCAGGGCCGCCGTCAGCCGCCACAAGGGCGAGCGGTCCTGGTTGACCGCGAACAGGGCGGCGATCGAGGCGAACAGGGCGACCGCCGCCGACAGGAGCACCAGTCCGGGCGCATAGGTCAGGCTTGCGGACGTCCTTAGCGCCGCCATGCCGACATAGTGCATGGCGCAGATGCCGAGGCCCATGACCAGGCCGGCCAGGATCAGCCGACGCCGGCTCGTCCGTCCCGCGGCGATCAGGAAGGCGAGGCTGGATCCTGCCGCCGCCAGCAGGAATGAAACGACGGTCAGGAGCAGGTCATAGCGAACCGACGCGCCGGGATCGAAACCCAGCATGGCGATGAAATGCATCGACCATATGCCGCCGCCCATGGCCGTCGCCGCCGTGGCCAGCCAGGCCAGGCGCGCGCCGCCCTGATGGGACCGCACCTGCTGGAACAGGTCCAGCGCCGTCCAGGCCGCGAAGACCGCCACCAGAAAGGACAGGCCGTCGAAGACGGAAACGACATGTGGGTGCACTGTCCAGCCTCCCTCGATCTGACCGTGCCCGGAGTAGGGTTACTGGAGCGCCGTTATCCCGGTCTTGTCCAGCGTCAGAAACGGGTGAGCCTCAGGCCTTCACCATCTGCATGCCCAGCCATTCGGCGATCAGGGCGGGCTTGTCGGCGCCCTCGATCTCGACGGTGAGTTCGTGCTTCAGCAGCCAGCGGCCGCCTCCCTTATCCTCGGCCGACAACAATCTGAAGCGGCCCCGAATCCTTGACCCGGCCGGGACAGGCGCGAGGAAGCGCAGTTTGTCGAAGCCGTAATTGACCCCCATCACCACCCCGTCCAGCGGGGCGACGGCGTCATAGCTCATGGCCGAGGCCAGGCTGAGGGTCAGAAACCCATGCGCGATGGTCCCGCCGAAGGGCGTCGCCTTGGCCCGCTCGGGATCGACGTGGATGAACTGCTCGTCCTCGGTGATCCTGGCGAAGGCGTCGATGCGGGCCTGATCCACCGTGATCCAGCGGCTGAGGCCGACCTCCTGGCCGACCAGGGATTGAAGATCGCTCGGTTTCGTCATCGGGGTCCCCTCCGTTTGACGCAGCCTTGCGTGCGTCGCGGGCGGGCGCAAGGGGCGCATCCTGCGTCATCCCGGACATCGCGCCAGCGATGATCCGGGAGCGCCGGAAGCGCGGACGGCGGCGTCTTGGGCGGTCCCGGATCGCCCTGCGGGCGTCCGGGATGACGATTTAGGCGCTGAACCGCCCCTCTATAATGGCGCTGAACAGGCCCGGATCGACATTGCCGCCGGACAGGACCACGCCGGTGGTCAGGCCCTTGGCCGCGACCTTGCCCGACAGCAGCGCGGCCAGGGACACGGCGCCGCCGGGCTCCATGACCAGCTTCAGCCAGCGGAAGGCGAAGCGCATGGCCTCGGCCGCCTCGGCGTCGGTGACGGTCACGGCGCCGGCCAGACGCCGGTTGATCGGCCAGGTCAGTTCGCCGGGCAGGGGGGCCATCAGGGCGTCGCAGATCGACGGCGCGCCTGGCGGATGCGCGGTCCGTTCGCCCGCCTCCAGCGAGCGGCGGGTGTCGTCGAAGGCTTCGGGCTCCACGACAATGACGCGGGTCTCGGGGCTCTGTTCGGCCATGACCAGGTTGATGCCGGCGATCAGGCCGCCGCCCGAGGCGCCGCACAG
>DAIOID010000147.1:3056-6942 GCA_036744355.1 Brevundimonas sp. | reverse complement strand
CAACGGTGAATAGGGCTGAAAAGGCCCGGAATCCGACACCCTCTCCGCCACCGGCCTTCAGCAGAAGACAAGCACTCATCCAGCCCCCGGGCCCCGCGACGCATCCGCGCCTTGCGCCGCCATCTCACTGCAGAGTTCCGCTGCCTTGCGCGTCGTCCAATCTCCTGCGTGACAATTGGATGACACCGAACCGCGCCCCGTAAGCCTTGCCGCAAATGCTGCATTGCACACCCACCCAAGCCTGAGGATACATAGCCCCCGCTTTCGAGAGCCGTGCCTCGTTCGCAGTTGCAACGCGACCCTCAGAATGGTCCGTGCAGCGTCATCGGGAGGAATAAGACGATGAATCGTCTGTTGGTCAGCGTATCCGCCGGGGTCCTCGCGGCCCTGTGCTCCACCACCGCCATGGCCCAGCAAGCGCCGTCCGAGCGCGCCACGACGATCGGCGAGATCATCGTCACCGCCCAGCGCCGCGAGCAGGCGGCCCAGGACGTGGGCATCGCCCTCAGCGTCCTCAGCGGCGAGAGCCTGACTCAGCAGGGCGTCACCAACATCAATCAGCTGCAGAACGCCACGCCCAACCTGGAGATCGAACCGGCCTTCGGCGGCGGCGCGGCCCAGTTCCGCCTGCGCGGCGTAGGCTTTCAGGATTACGCCACCAACAACGCGCCCACCGTCGGCGTCTATGTGAACGAGGTCGCCTATCCGGTCCCGGCGATGACGCAGGGCCTGATCTTCGACATCGACCGGGTCGAGGTGCTGCGCGGTCCGCAGGGCACGCTTTACGGGCGCAACACCACCGGCGGCGCCATCAGCTTCGTCACCAAGCGCCCGACCGAGGAATTTTCGTCGGGCCTGATGACCGAATGGGGTAGCCACGACATGTTCCGCGCCGAGGGCCACGTCTCGGCCCCCCTGGCCGCGACCGTGCGCGGCCGCCTGGCTGTCTCGACCGAGCAGGGCGGCGCCTGGCAGCGCCATCGCGACACCGGCGAGACCCTGGGCGACGCCGACCGCAGCGGGGCCCGCGCCCTGATCGACTGGACGCCGAGCGACAGCCTGTCCCTGCTGTTCGACGTCCACGGCGGCGTCGACAAGTCCGAGAACCAGGGCCTGTATCTGATCAGCGACTTCCGGACGCGAGATCCCGACGGCGACGGGGTCAGCAGCGGCGTCCTGATCCCCGCCGACAAGGACCGTTCGAAAACCGGCTGGGGTCTGTCGCCCCGCTTCGCCGCCGAGATCGGCCGCGACGTGAACGCCAAGCCGGGCCGGGACAACTCGTCCTGGGGCACGTCTCTGAACGCAAACCTGGCGCTCGACGGCATGACCCTGGCCAGCATCACCAGCTTCGAGACCCTGAAGCGCAGCGAATACGGCGACTGGGACGCCAGCCCCTCGGTCGAAGCCGACACCTTCTTCGGCAGCGACGTGGACGTGGTTTCACAAGAGCTGCGCCTGTCCTCCGACAATGACAGCGCCCTGACCTGGCTGGCTGGCTTCTACTATTCGAAGCAGGACCTGAACGAGCGCTACTCGTCGGACTTCATCGACATCTACGGAACCTACGCCCAGGTCACATACGACCAGAAGGTCGAGTCCTGGAGCCTGTTCGGTCAGGCCGAGTACGCCTTCGCCGAGCGCTGGAAGGCCATCCTGGGCCTGCGCTACGAGGAAGAAACGCGCGAGTTGGAAGGCTTCGGCTCGGCCTTCGGCGGCGACGTCGCCCTGCCGCCGACCACGGTCGACACCCGGATGACGCCCCTGACCGGCAAGGCCGCGCTGGAGTTCACGCCCTCCGACCACCTGCTGATCTACGGCTTGGTCAGCCGGGGAGCCAAGTCGGGCGGCTTCACGACCTACAACACCGGCGCCCGCAGCGGCATCGAGCCCTTCGAGCCGGAAATCCTCTGGGCCTACGAGGTCGGCTTCAAGGCCGATCCGTCGCGCGCGGTCCAGATCAACGGCTCGGCCTACTACTACGACTACAGCGGTCAGCAGGTGCTGTCGGCGATCTGCGGCGCCAACGGCCCCATCGGCCGCTTCACCAACGCCGATTCCAGGATCTACGGCGTCGAGCTGGAGGGCGTTTTCCGCCCCGCCGCCGGCCTGCGGGTTTCCCAGAACCTCAGCTACAAGCAGGGCGAGTACACCGACTTCATCGATCTCGACATCGCCGCCTGCCAGCAGACGCGCACTACCGTCCTCATCGACAAGTCCGGCGACGAAATCCCCTTCCCCGCGCTCAGCTACGGCGGCGCGGTCTCCTACGACTGGACCGTCAGCGGCTTCGCCGTCACCGCCGAGGCCAACTACGCCTATCGCGACGACTACCCGTCCTGGCTGGGACCGCTCTACGACGTCGAGGCCTACTGGCTGGCCAACGCCAGCCTGACGGTCGGCCCCGAGAACGCCAACTGGTCGGTCACCTTCTGGGCGCGCAACCTGTTCGACCAGGACTACGACCTGACGCGCAACTTCTTCACCAATGCCAGCATCGCCCAGCCGGGCCGGCCCCGCACCATCGGCGCGCGCCTCAGCCTGCAGTATTAACGCACCGGCGGGTTTTTCTGACGCAGGCCCCGAGGCAGATGCGATATGGGGGATGCCGAGGGGCGAACGGAAGGCGAGACCGCGTGAACTCAGGTGACTGGCGTCTGGCACGAGAGCGGCTGCGCGGCCTGCTGGCGACGGCCCTGCTGGTCGCCGTGACGCTGCTTGCGCCGCTCGCCGGGTCGAACCCCGCCCAGGCCGCGCCCGCCCGGGATCGCCTGGTGCTGGGCCTGCCGCTGGAGCCGCCGAACCTCGACCCGACCTCGGGCGCGGCGGCGGCGGTGGACGAGGTGGTCTACGCCAACGTCTTCGAGGGCCTGACCCGGCTGACGCAGACCGGTGTCGTTGCGCCCGCCCTCGCTGAATCGTGGGAGGCCGCGCCCGATGGGCTGAGCTGGACCTTCCACCTGCGGCGCGGCGTGACCTTTTCCGATGGCTCGCCCTTCGACGCCTCGGTCGCCAGGTTCTCGCTGGACCGGATCACCGCCGAGGGCTCGACCAACGCCCAGAAGGCCCTATTCGCGCCGATCCAGAGCTTCGAGGTGGTCGATCCGGCGACCATCCGCATCCACCTGTCCCGGCCGATGGCCACCCTGCCCTATGTCCTGGCCTGGGGCGATGCGGTCATGGTCTCGCCCAGGAGCGCCGCGACCAACGCCGTCACGCCTGTCGGCACCGGCCCGTTCAAACTGCAGAGCTGGCAGCGCGGCAGCCAACTGACTCTCGTGCGCCGCGACGGCTACTGGGGAACGCCCCCGCGCCTGAACACCGTCGTCTTCCGCTTCATCAGCGATCCGACCGCCGCCTTCGCTGCTGTCAGCGCCGGCGACGTGGACGCCTTCCCCAACTATCCCGCGCCAGAAAACGTAGCCCAGTTCCAGCGCGACCCGCGCTTCCGCGTCGTCCTCGGCGCGTCCGAGGGCAAGGTCATTCTGGGCATCAACAACACCAAGGCGCCGTTCAACGATGTGCGGGTGCGCCGCGCCCTGTCCTACGCCATCGACCGCGACGCCCTGATCCAGGGGGCCATGTTCGGCTTCGGCCAGCCGATCGGCAGCCACTATTCGCGTCAGGCGCCTGGCTATGTCGACCTGACCGGCCTCTATCCGCATGACCCGGCCAAGGCGCGGCAGTTGCTGGCCGAGGCGGGCTATCCCAACGGCATCGACGTGACCCTGCGCCTGCCGCCCCGCCCCTACGCGCGGCGCAGCGGCGAGATCCTGGTCTCCCAACTGGCCGAAGCGGGCATCCGCGCCAGGATCGAGAATCTGGAATGGGCCCAGTGGCTGGATCAGGTGTTCAAGCGCCGCCAGTTCGACCTGACCATCGTCGA
>DAIOID010000147.1:0-2956 GCA_036744355.1 Brevundimonas sp. | reverse complement strand
GCAGATGGGCCTCGAAGGCTCGGGCCTTGAGCGCTACTTCGCCTGGCTCGGCGACCTGCTGACCGGAAAGTTCGGGACCAGCTACACCTATCAGGTGCCGGTCGGCGGCCTGATCGCCGAACGTCTGGCGGTTTCGGCGCCGCTGGCCCTCATGGCCACCGTCCTGTCGCTGATCGTCGCCCTGCCCATCGGCGTCATGGCCGCCAGCCGCAGAGGCACCGCCGTCGACACCGGCCTGATCGGCGTGACCCAGATCGGCGTCGCCCTGCCCAACTTCTGGATCGCCATGCTGCTGATCCTGCTGTTCTCGGTGAACCTCGGCTGGTTCTCGGCGGGCGGCTTCCCCGGCTGGAACCAGGGCTTCTGGCTCGCCTTCAAGGCCCTGATCCTGCCCACCGTAGCCCTGGCCGCGCCGCAGGCCGCCATCCTCGCCCGCGTCCTGCGCACCGCCCTGCTCGACACCATGAACGAGGACTATGTCCGCACCGCCCGCGCCAAGGGGCTGTCGGTCAATCAGGCCCTGTGGCGCCACGCCCTGCGCAACGCCTGGATCCCGGTCCTGACCATTCTGGGGCTGCAATTCCCCTTCCTGCTGGCGGGCGGCATCATCATCGAGAACGTCTTCTCCCTGCCCGGTCTCGGTCGGCTGGTCTTCCAGGCCATCACCCAGCGCGACCTGATCGTGGTGCAGAGCGTGGTGGTGGTGCTGGTCTTCGCCGTGGTTCTGGTCAGCTTCCTGATCGACCTGGCCTATCTGTTCGCTGATCCGCGCCTGAGGGAACGCCGCGCATGACCGACGCCGCCGCCCCCCCCGTCGCCAAGCCGCGCGTGGGCTGGCCCCTGTCCTTAATCGTCGGCGCGACGCTGACGGCCGTGGTGCTGGCCACCGCCCTGCTGGCCCTCGTCTGGACGCCCTATGACGTCACAGCAGTGAACATCGCCGCCAAGCTGGCCTCCCCCTCCGCCGCCCATCCGTTCGGCACTGACCATTTCGGCCGCGACGTCCTGTCGATGATCATGGCGGGGGCGCAGAACTCGCTCGTCGTCGCCTTCGTCGCCGTCGGCATCGGCGCCGGGATCGGCGCGCCTCTGGGCCTGACCGCGGCGGCGCGCGGCGGCTGGATCGACGATCTGGTCATGCGCGGCAACGACCTGATCTTCGCCTTCCCCGCCCTGCTGCTGGCCGTGATGATCACCGCCGTCATGGGACCGGGCGCGATCAACGCCGTCATCGCCATCGGCGTCTTCAACATCCCCGTCTTCACCCGCGTCGCGCGCGGCGCGGCCCAGGGCCTGTGGACCCGCGAATACATCCTGGCCGCCCGGACGGCGGGCAAGTCGAAAGCCCTGATCTCGCTCCAGCACATCCTGCCCAATCTGATCGGCCTGCTGATCGTTCAGGCCGCGATCCAGTTCGCCGTCGGCATCGTGGCCGAGGCCGGCCTCTCCTACGTCGGTCTTGGCGCCCAGCCCCCCGCGCCCAGCTGGGGACGGATGCTGGCCGAGGCCCAGACCATGATCGGCTTCGCGCCGTGGCTGGCCATCATGCCGGGCCTCGCCATCTTCATGACCGTGCTGGGCCTCAGCCTGACCGGCGACGGCCTGCGCGACCTGCTCGACCCGCGTGGTAGGGAGCGCCGCGCATGAGCGTCCTCGACATCCGCGCCCTGAACCTGTCGATCGGCGCGACGCCGATCCTGAAGAACATCAGCCTGTCGGTCGCCCCCGGCGAGATTCTCGGTCTCGTCGGCGAAAGCGGCTCGGGCAAGTCGATGACCGCCCTGGCCATCCTCGGCCTGACGCCGCCGCGCGCGACCATGACCGGCGAGCTCCGCCTGAACGGCCAGCTGATCTCGAACGTCTCCGACGCCGCCCTGCAGCAGGTGCGCGGCCGCGACGTCGGCGTCGTCTTCCAGGAGCCGATGACGGCCCTGAACCCGGTCATGACCATCGGCGATCAGGTCGCCGAGACGGTGCGCCTGCACAGGAAGGCGTCGCGCAAGGAAGCTCTCGCCGTCGCCCGCGCCGTGCTGGACCGCGTCGGCCTGCCCGCTGAACATTTCCCGCTGGGCCGCTATCCGCATGAGCTTTCGGGCGGCCAGAGACAGCGCGTGGCCATCGCCGTCGCCATCGCCCTGACGCCGAAACTGCTGATCGCCGACGAGGCGACCTCGGCACTGGACGTCACCGCCCAGGCCCAGGTTCTGGACCTGCTGAAGCGGCTGGCGCGCGAGGACGGCATGGGCCTGATCCTCATCGCCCACGACCTCGCCGTCGTGGCCGACGCCGCCGACCGCGTGGCGGTGATGAAGGACGGCGAACTGGTCGAACAGGCGCCCGCCGCCCGCATCCTCAGCGGCCTGATCCATCCCTATTCGCAGCGACTTCTGGCCCATGCGACCCACGTCCCCAGGCGCACCCGCACGCCTGACGCGGACGCCGCGCCGGTGCTCCAGGTCGAGGGACTGGTGCGCGAATACCCTCGCCCCCGCTCCCTCTTCGGCAAGACTGCCCCCTTCCGCGCCGTCGATCAGGTCAGCCTGTCGATCCAGCCCGGCGAGAGCGTCGGCCTGGTCGGCGAAAGCGGCTGCGGCAAGTCCACCCTGCTGCGCGCCATCCTGGCGCTCGAAGCGCCGCAGGCGGGCCGCGTCCGGGTCAAGGGCCGCGACATTACCGCCGCCCGTGGCGCCGCGCTGAAATCCATCCGCCGCGACATTCAGGTGGTGTTCCAGGACCCTTACGGCAGCTTCGACCCGCGCTGGAAGGTCGGCGACCTGGTGGCCGAGAACTTCCATCTGCTGGACGCCCGCCCCAGCCCTGCCGAGACGCGCCGTCGTGTCGATGAAATGCTGGAGCGCGCGGGCCTGAACAGCAAGGCCGCCGACCGCTATCCGCATGAGTTCTCGGGCGGTCAGCGCCAGCGCATCGCCATCGCCCGCGCCCTGATCACCGAACC
>DAIOID010000146.1:3944-6986 GCA_036744355.1 Brevundimonas sp. | reverse complement strand
ATGGCTGAACACGGCGATGCCGAGGAAGGCGGCCAGAATGAACCGCCCGGTCGACAGCCCCCACCAGACCGCCAGACCGCCGACGGCCAGAAGCGCCACCTGCTCCAGACGCGGATGCACCCGCGTCAGCACCGGGCCGAGCGCCTTGGACCCGTCCAGCGGCGGCGCGGGCAGCAGGTTCACCAGATTGATCATGGCGATGAAGAAGGCCCCCATCAGCCACTCGGGCGAACGCAGCGCCAGCCCCACGGCCACGAAGGGGATCATGGCGATCAGGCCGAAGGCCGGCCCGGCCAGCGAGACCAGCACCCCGTGCCACTCGGTCTTCGGCTCGCGTTGCCCCTTGGCCAGCCCGCCGAGGAAGGGAATGATGTAGATGCGCGCCGGGCCCATGCCGAGGCGGTTCATCGCCAGCACATGGCCGTACTCATGGACGAACAGGCCGAACAGGACGGCGCCCGCCACCACCACACTGCCGGTGACCCACCACAGGAAGCCCGCCATCAGCAGGGTCGAGGCGATGGCCCAGGCCGGATGTTGCCCCTTGTCCTCCAGCGGCGCGGCTTTGCGGGCAGGCGCGGGGTCAGGCGCTCCGTCTCTAGATCCCCAAGGCCCCTCGACGCTCAAAACCCTTCTCCCCTTGAGGGAGACGGTGTCTTGCGGAGCAAGACGGATGAGGGGGCGGTCGGACACAGGCTGACGGTCGACAAGGGAGCCGCCGCCCCCCTCATCCGAGGCGCTTCGCGCCCCACCTTCTCCCACAAGGGGAGAAGGGCAGCAGGGCCGTTCATCAGATCAGCTCCACGTCGACGTGATGCCTGGCCTTGATCAGGTCATAGCGCGCCGGGATGGCGGGCGGCGGCAGGTCGATCATCCGCTGCACGGCCAGGGCGGCGCGCTCGGCCATCTCGGGCTCCACCGTCACCTCGAACTTCATGTCGCGCAGGCAGTCGCGGATATTCTCCAGGGTGATGCGCTTCATGTGCGGACACAGGTTGCACGGGCCGATGAAGTCGACGCCGGGCACGTCGCCCTTGACGTTCGAGGCCATGGAGCACTCGGTGATCATCACCACCTGCTTGGGCTTGCGATCCACCACATAGTCGATCATGGCCGCCGTCGAACCGGCGAAGTCCGACGCCGCCAGCACCTCTTCCGGGCATTCCGGGTGGGCCAGGATCTCCGCGCCCGGATAGGCGGCGCGCATCTCGGCGATGTCGTCGGCGGTGAAGCGCTCATGCACCTCGCAGCGGCCCTTCCAGGCGATGATGCCCACGTTGGTCTGAGCCGCGACGTTGCGCGCCAGGAACTCGTCGGGGATCAGGATGACCTTGTCGACGCCCCACTCCCTGGCCGCCCACTCCACCACCTGAACGGCGTTGGCGCTGGTGCAGCAGATGTCGGTCTCGGCCTTCACGTCAGCCGTGGTGTTCACATAGGTGACCACCGGCAGGCCCGGATAGCGCTGCTTGATCAGCCGCACGTCCGCCCCCGTGATCGACGAGGCCAACGAGCAACCCGCGCGCAGGTCGGGGATCAACACGGTCTTTTCCGGCGACAAGATCTTGGACGTCTCGGCCATGAAGTGCACGCCCGCCTGGACGATGACCTTCGCCTTCGACTTCGCAGCCTCCTTGGCCAGGCCCAGGCTGTCGCCGACATAGTCGCCGACCCCGTGGAAAATCTCGGGCGTCATATAGTTGTGGGCCAGGATGACGGCGTCGCGCTCCTTCTTCAGCGCATTGATTTCGCTGATCAGCTTGGCCTGTTCCGGCCACTCCAGCGGGGTCACCAGACCCTTGACCTTCTCCCAGACCGGCGCGGTCTCGCGCGCCAGTTCCTTCGACAGGCCGAAAGCGCCGTCCGCCATCTTCAACTCCCTTGCGGCCGTCTGCGCGGCCCCGACTTATGCTCAAAGTTAGCATAAGCAGGAACAATGTAGGCCCTTCCGCACACGGCGCAAGGGAAAAGGGCGTGAACGCCGCCTACAGCGCCTCGGCGCCCAGCCGCGCGATCCACAAGGCGGCGCGTTTCTTCAGCTCATCCTTGCGCGCCATGTCGGACAGGTCGGGCGACAGGCGATCCAGTTGCTCGAAGCGGAAGCTGTCGGCGCCATGGGCGGTCCATTCGGCCTGCAGCGACCGATACGGGCTGCTGCCCAACTTCAGCGCGAACCACAGGCCGTTCTGCTGGGTGTCGATGTGGCGGCTCTGACCGACCCAGGCGCGGCCTGTGGCCGAGCAGATGACGGCGAACACCCCGGCGATGGTTTCGCGGTCCTTGTAGTCGTTGATGAGCGCCTTGCGGTCTGCGGTCGTCATGGACGCCTCCCTTGTTTTACCCGGATCAAATAGCAGAGGTTATTACCCGGGTAAATATAGACGGCCAGCAACGATACGCTCGCAACACGGCGCAAGACCCTTTCCCCGCGCGGCGGTTCTGGCCTAGACGAAAGGTCGATTGATCCTCCCCGTCGCGCCGATTCGAGAATTTCGTGCAAGAGACTGTCCGCCGCATCCTGACCGCCCGCGTCTACGACGTGGCCGAAGAAACCCCTCTGGACCCGCTAAAGCGGCTGTCGGCGCGCATCGACCGCCCGGCCTGGCTCAAGCGCGAGGACCTGCAGCCGGTCTTCTCGTTCAAGATTCGCGGCGCCTATAACAGGATCGCCGCCCTGAGCGAGGCCGAACTGGCGCGCGGCGTCATCTGCGCCTCGGCGGGCAATCACGCGCAAGGGGTGGCCCTGGCGGCGGCCAGACGCGGCGCGGCCTCGACCATCGTCATGCCGACCACCACGCCGGGCATCAAGGTGGCGGCGGTCAAGGCTCTGGGCGGAAACGTCGTGTTGCACGGCGACAGCTTCGACGACGCTTACGCCCAGGCCCGCGTGCTGGAACAGCAAACAGGCGCCACCTTCGTCCATCCCTTCGACGACCCCGACGTGATCGCGGGCCAGGGCACCGTGGGCCTGGAAATCCTGCGCCAGCACCCCGACCCGATCGACGCCGTCTTCATCCCCATCGGCGGCGGCGGTCTGGCGGC
>DAIOID010000146.1:1827-3844 GCA_036744355.1 Brevundimonas sp. | reverse complement strand
ATCTGCGCGGCGGTGAAGGACATCTTCGACGACGTCCGCGCCGTGGCCGAGCCCTCGGGCGCCGTGGCCCTGGCCGGGCTCAAGGTCTGGGCCGCCCGCAACCCCGGCAGCGGCGCCCTTGCAGCGATCAACTCGGGCGCCAACGTCAATTTCGACCGGCTGCGTCACGTGGCCGAACGGGCCGAGATCGGCGAGGGCGCCGAGGCCCTGCTGGCGGTGGCCATGCCCGACCGCCGCGACGACTATCACCGCTTCCTGCAGAGCCTCGACGGCCGCTCGGTCACCGAGTTCAACTACCGCTGGTCCGGCGACGGCACGGCCCAGATCTTTGTCGGCGTCTCGCTGAAGAACGGCGCCGAGGAGCGTCACGCCCTGATCGAACGCCTGCGCGCCGACGGCTACGCAGTCGAGGACATGAGCGACAACGAGACCGCCAAGCTGCACGTCCGCTACATGGTCGGCGGGCGCACCATCGGCCTGCCGCACGAGCGGCTGCTGCGTTTCGAATTCCCCGAACGGCCCGGCGCCTTCCTGCGTTTCCTCAACAGCCTGCAACCCGCCTGGGCCCTGACGCTGTTCCACTACCGCAATCACGGCGACGACGTGGGCCGGGTGCTGGCTGGGATCAGCGTCCCGCCGGATCAGGCGACAGCCCTGATCGCCGCCCTGGACGGCCTGGGCTATCCCTATGTCGACGAGACCGACAACCCCGCCTGCCGCCTCTTCCTCGACGGGGCGGCCTGACTACAGCAGGCCCGTCGTCGCGCCTTCGTGCGCCAGCAGCCAGCGTTTGCGCTCCAGCCCGCCCGCATAGCCGGTCAGGGTTCCGTTGGCGCCGACGACGCGGTGGCAGGGTACGATGACCCCGACCGGATTGGCCCCGTTGGCCAGACCCACGGCGCGCACTGCGGCGGGCTTGCCGATAGCGCTCGCCAGCTGGCCGTAGGACCAGGTCTCGCCCGCCGGAATGGTGCGCAGGGCCGCCCAGACCGACCGCTGGAAGTCGGTGCCGCCGGTCTTCACAGGGACGCCGTCCAGCGCCCGCGCGTCGCCGCCGAAATAGGCAGCGACCGCCGCCCGCACCGCCTCGGGCGCCCGCCCCTCGGTCAGCACGACCTCGCCGTAGTGGCGCGCCAGCAGCTTGAGCATCCGCGGCTCGTAGTCCGTGAAATCGAAGGCGCGCACCGCGCCGTCTGCGTCGGTGACCAGCAGGACCTCGCCCACCGGCGAGCCGATACGGTCCAGGGTGAAGGTCTCAGGCCGCGTCTTTTTCATCGTCATTCTCCATGATCGCCGCGCCGTCGATCCCCGCTTCCCGCAGGTGCAGCGCGCCATAGGCCCGCCAGGGCCGCCACGTTTCGGCTCGTCTCGCGAGCCCTTCGTCCTCAAGCCGGTCGCTGGCCATGTCCGCCGCCTCATCGATCCAGTCGCCGGGCAGGCGCAGACCGGGCCGCGCCCGCAGCAAGGGCGCCAGCAGGGGATCGCCCGACAGATCGCGCTGGATCGCCTCGGGGTCCGCCGACAGGTCGAACACCCGCCGCACCCGCGCCAGCACGCCGGGCAAGGCTTTCAGGTCCGAGGCCGCGACCGTCACCGCCAGCCGGTTTCCGCCCTCGAAGCGGGCTGAGACCTCGCCGCTCGCGCCGTCGACCTCCGCCGTCAGGTCGCGCCGCCAGACCCCGCCTTCGACGCTCTCGCCGCGCGCGGCCAGCGCGCCCAGCATGGCCTCAATCTCATAGGGCGCCCGGTAGGGCAGGCTCAGGCGCACGCCCTCGTTCGCCTTGGCGTCGCCCGGCTTCTCCGCCCGGCGCCGCAGGGCCGAGGGCGGGCGGCCATAGAGCCCCTGAAACGTCTCGTTGAAACGCCGAACGCTGCCGAAGCCCGAGGCCAGGGCCACCTCGGCCATGGCCAGATCGGTCTGGTGGATCAGGGCCTTGGCCAGCAGCACGCGCCGGGTCTGGGCCACGCTGACCGGGGCCGCGCCCAGATGCTGGCGGAACAGACGGCGCAGGTGGCG
>DAIOID010000146.1:0-1727 GCA_036744355.1 Brevundimonas sp. | reverse complement strand
ATGTTCTCGCGCTTGGGGGTGCGGGCCGGACAGACCGGGCGGCAATAGATTCCCGTCGTCTTCACGCAGGTGAAGAACCGCCCGTCAAAGCGCGGGTCGCGCGTCAGGACGGCCCGGTAGCAGGCCTCCTGATCCAGACTGTCGCGGGCGTCTTCCATACCCGCAACATGATCTCTCGACGCCGCCCTGTCTCGCGGTTTTCGGACATGACGGCGCCGCGCAGCGAAGGAAGCCTCAGCAGTCCTTCATCATCGAGATGCGCCACATCTGCCGCAGGATGTCGAAGGCCAGCCCCAGCATCATCACCGCCAGAACCCAGCTCAGCACCGTCGACAGGGTCATGGCGGTGTCGACCACGCCGCGCCCGGCCTCGTTGATGGCGCGCAGGGCCTCGAAGCTGACGTTGGTCGCCCCGCCCTTGATCTGGGCCGTCTGGTCGCCCTGGGTCAGGGTGAACCAGTGGCTCGCCTGGAACAGACGCCAGCCGATCCACAGACCCGCCGCCGCCAGCGGAATCTTGAGGAAGGCCCGCAGCCGCGCCGCGTGCGGCCAGATCAGGCCGGTCGCGTCCACCGCGATCCCCGCCACGGCCCAGGCCAGGATGGGCGCATAGAGCGCGCTCCAGATCGGCGCGGCGCTGACCAACACGTCGCCGCCCCTCATGCCGAAGTCGTTCAGCCCCGGAATGTGCAAGGCGCCGATCCACCACAGGACGAAGATCCCGCCGCCGATCAGCGACCACAGGGCCTCGGCCGCCGCCGGCGTCTGAACCTGCACGCCCCAGACGCGCGGTCGCTCGCCCGCCTTGGCCGCCGCCGCCTTCACCCCGTCCGCCATCCCGTCCTTGGCCGCCTTGGCGCCCGCCCCCATGGCCACGCCCCATTTCGTCGGGTCCGCCAGACCAAAGGCCGGCAGGTCGCTGACCCGCCACTTGGTCAGCCAGGCGGGTTTGATGCCGTAATGCTCCATGATCGCCCCGGCCAAGGTCAGGGCCCCCAGCAGGGTCAGACCGCCGGAGAAGAAGCCGTGGAAGGCCTGGCCGATCGCCTGCCCGAAATCGACCGGGTCGGTCATGACCCGCAGCAGCAGGACCAGGGCCTGCAGCCCGGCGATCACGATCAGCCCGGCCTTGGCCCCGAACAGCCAATAGGGGAACAGCTCTGGCCCGATCAGACTGTCCGGCCCCTTGCGATAGCGGGCGGCGACGACCAGCGGATGGCCGATCTCGTGCAGGATCGCCTCCTTCTCGTCGTCGCTCAGCGCCCGACCCAGCTCCTCTTCGCGCGCCTCGATGCGGCTCAGGATCAGGTCGCGCAACTCGGCGACGATGTCCTCGCGGTCCTCGACCGACAGCTGCGCCGCCACGGCCTCCAGATAGCGTTCGATCACGTCCATTTCGCTCTCCCTCCCCCGAGGTATCAAAGCATGCGATCCAGCGAGGCGTTGATGCCTCGCCATTGTTCGGTCAGGGCGGCCAGCATGGCCTCGCCCTGCGGCGACAGGACGTAGAAGCGCTTCTTGCGCTTCTCCTCCTCGCGCCATTCGCTGGTCAGCAGCCCTTGGCCCTCCAGCCGCCGCAGCAGGGGGTAGAGGGTGGACTCCTCCATCTCCAACCCGTCCGCCGCCAGAACCTGACGCAGGGTGTAGCCGTAGCGTTCGGTCCGCAGGCAGGCGAGCACCGCCAGCACCAGAGACCCTCGGCGGAGCTCTAACCGCATCGCCTCGAA
>DAIOID010000145.1:4940-7024 GCA_036744355.1 Brevundimonas sp. | reverse complement strand
CGTGCTCATAGCCGCGACCATCTGCTACTGGGCCAAATGAGTCCGGACCCTAGAGCCCCACGTCCCAGACGCCGGCGTCGCGCATGCGGCATTCGCGCGCTTCTTCGGCGCGGCCGCCCATGTCGCGGGCCATGCCGCGGATCGCGTCGGATACTGTGGTCTTGTGCACGCCCGGGACGACGGCGTGAGTGAAGGCGCAGGCGGCCAGGCGAATCAGCTTGAAGCCGAACCGCGACGAGGCGGCCATGTGCTCCAGATAGGTCTCACTGACCTCGCGTGGATGATCGCGGAACAGGCGTGAAAATTGGCTCGACATGACCCTACCTAACGCGGTTCCCCGCGCCCCTCTACCCCGCCCGTTCATAATCGCCTAAACCGGCCGATGGAACAGGGGTCGCATCGTCACGCCTCGATCAGGCGCGCGTGACGATCGTGAAGAACCCCGCACATTGACTGCGCAGGAAACACCGATGGCCGACGGCTCGCACGCTTCGCAACAGACCTTCCGCTGGGATGACCCGTTCGATCTGCGCGGGCGTCTGACCGACGACGAGCGGATGATTCAGGACGCGGCGCGGTCCTACGCCCGCGAGGCCCTGCTGCCGCGCGTGGTCGAGGCCTTCCGCGACGAGACCTTTGACCGCGCCATCATGAGCGAGATGGGCGAGATGGGCTTCCTTGGCGCCATGCTGCCGGAACAATACGGCGGCTCGGAAGCCAGCCACGTCGCCTATGGCCTGATCGCGCGCGAGGTCGAGGCGGTCGATAGCGGCTATCGCTCGGCCATGAGCGTCCAGTCGTCGCTGGCCATGTACCCGATCTACGCCTTCGGCTCGGAAGAGCAGAAGATGAAATTCCTGCCGAAGATGGCGGCGGGCGAACTGGTCGGCTGCTTCGGCCTGACCGAGGCCGACGGCGGTTCGGACCCGGCCTCGATGAAGACCAAGGCGGTCAAGGTCGAGGGCGGCTATCGCCTGAACGGCGCCAAATACTGGATCACCAACTCGCCGATCAGCGACCTGGCCATCGTCTGGGCCAAGCTGGATGACAAGATCCGCGGCTTCATCGTCGAGCGCGACTTCGACGGCTTCACCACGGACAAGATCGGCGACAAGCTGAGCCTGCGCGCCTCGATCACCGGCGACATCGGCCTGAACGACGTCTTCGTGCCGGAAGCCAATATCCTGCCGGGCGTGCAGGGTCTGCGCGGGCCCTTCTCCTGCCTGAACAAGGCGCGTTTCGGCATCGCCTGGGGGGCCATGGGCGCCGCCGAGTTCTGCTTCCACGCCAGTCGCGACTATGTGGCCGAGCGGATGCTGTTCGGCCGCCCGCTGTCGTCACGCCAGCTGGTGCAGAAAAAGCTGGCCGACATGCAGACCGAGATCTTCCTCGGCTTCGAGGGCGCCTACGCCCTGGGCCGTCTGCTCGACACCGGCGCCTGGGTGCCGGAGGCCATCAGCCTGATGAAGCGCAACAACTGCGGCAAGGCCCTGGCCGTCGCGCGCGAGGCCCGCGACATGCACGGCGGCGCCGGCATCACCGGCGAACTGCACGTCATGCGCCACGCCATGAACCTGGAAACCGTGAACACCTACGAAGGCGCGCACGACGTCCACGCCCTGATCCTGGGCCGGGCCATCACGGGCGAAAGCGCCTTCTAGGTTCACAGCTATTGTGACGGTCGGGGCTGTCGTCACGGCGAGTTTCTCGCGCTAGGCTACGCGCCTGCGAAGGGACCCTTCATGACGCGATCCATCCTGCTGGCCTCGACCGCCGCTGCCCTTGTTCTGACCCTGGTCGTAGCCGCGCCTGTCGTTGCGGCTCCCGCGGCCGCGTCGGCCCAGACGCCGAGCGTGGCGGGGTTGCCCTATGATGCGCGCCGCGGGGTCTTCACCTTCGCCGCAGGGCTCGACGCCTCGCTGCCCGCCGTGGTCCAGGTGACCACCCTGGGCCAGTCGCGCGGCCCGCGCTCAGAGGGCGATCCCAAGCCCTCGCAGGGCGGCTCGGGCGTCATCATCGACGCCGCGAACGGCATCATCGTCACCAACCACCACGTCATTGAGAACGGCCAGAAGTTCACCGTC
>DAIOID010000145.1:0-4840 GCA_036744355.1 Brevundimonas sp. | reverse complement strand
CGGCATCATCGTCACCAACCACCACGTCATTGAGAACGGCCAGAAGTTCACCGTCGACCTGATCGACGGCCGCCTGTTCGACGCCACCCTGATCGGGGCCGACAAGGCCACCGACATCGCCGTGCTGAAGATCGAGGCCTCGGGCCTGTCGCAGGTCCAGACGGTCGATTCCGACACCCTGCGCACCGGCGACTTGGCCTTCGCGGTCGGCTACCCTCTGGGTCTCGACCAAACCCTGACCATGGGCGTAATTTCGGGCCTGAACCGCTCAGGAATGGGCGACGCCATCGAGGACTATATCCAGACCGACGCGGCGGTGAACTCGGGCAACTCGGGCGGGCCGCTGCTGGACAGCCGCGGGCGGCTGATCGGCATCAACACGGCCATTTTGTCCGGCGGCATGGGCGGCGGCAACGACGGCATCGCCTTCGCCGTGCCGACCCGGATCATGATGTTCGTGGTCGACCAGCTGCGCGCCACCGGCGAGGTCAAGCGCGGCCAGATCGGCGTGGCCCTGGGCTCGCTGACGGCCGAGCGGGCGCGCGAGATGGGGCTGAACATCGTGCGCGGGGCCGTGGTCTATGACGCCGCGCCCGGATCGTCGGCCGAGCAGGCGGGCCTGCGTCCCGGCGACGTCATCACCCGCATCCAGAACCGCCCCGTGGCCAACGCCGGCTCGGTCCAGGCCACGGTCGGCATCGCCCGTCCCGGCGCGACCCTGCCCGTGGTCTATCTGCGCGACGGACGCGAGGCGACGGCCAGCCTGGCCGTCCAATCCTCCGACCTGCCCGCCGTGCGCGTGGGGCGCGGCGCGGCGATGGCGCGTGGCTTGACCTTCCGCGACAGCGGCGACGGCGCGGGCGCCCAGGTCACCGTGGTCGAGGGCGGCTCGGTCGCGGCGGCGGCGGGCGTACAGGCCGGCGACGTCGTAGTGTCGGTGAACGGCGCGGGCGTGGCCGACATGGCCGCGCTGGCGCGGACGCTGCAAGACGGCGCGGCGGTCGAACTGACGGTGATGCGCGACGGCGAGAGGACAACGGTCAGCCTGCCCGGCTGATCGATCTCGGTTCGGATCTTCGCAGGTCCAGACAGCAAAACGCCCGCGTCGCCAGAGGGGGAGGGGGGCGGTCGCGGGCGTCTCGCTTGGAGGAAGCATCGGCCCGTCGAAGCCCTTAGCGGAAAAATCCTGGGGGGCTGGGGGGGCTGTTCAGGATCCGGGACTCTTCCGAACTCCGACAGGCCGATGATGCCTTTCTGAGCGCCTATCCGGGCGGACGGAGGGCCGAATGGCGTTATTTTCGTGTCCGAGGCGACAATTCTTGCCGCCTCCCCGGCGTCAGACCTTGGATAGGATCAGGGTGCCGTTGGTGCCGCCGAAGCCGAAGCTGTTGGACATGACGTGCTTCAGCTCGCCGTCGTGGCGCTCGCGCAGGATCGGCATGCCCTCGAACTCGGGGTCCAGGTTCTCGATGTGGGCGCTCTCGGCGGCGAAGCCGTGCTTCATCATCAGCAGGCAGTAGATGGCTTCCTGCGCGCCCGCCGCGCCGAGCGAGTGGCCCGTCAGCGACTTGGTCGAGGAGATCATCGGCAGGTCGTCGCCGAAGACGTTGCGCACCGCGCCCATTTCCTTGGCGTCGCCGACCGGCGTCGAGGTGCCGTGCGGATTCAGGTAGTCGATGCGCGGGTCGCCGGCCATCTTGAGCGCCAGCTTCATGCAGCGCTCGGCGCCCTCGCCCGAGGGGGCCACCATGTCGTAGCCGTCCGAGTTGGCGGCGTAGCCGGTGACTTCGGCGTAGATGGTCGCGCCGCGCGCCACGGCGCGTTCGTATTCTTCCAGCACCACGATGCCGGCGCCGCCGGCGATGACGAAGCCGTCGCGGTCCTTGTCATAGGCGCGCGAGGCGACCGAAGGCGTCTCGTTGAAGTTAGAGGACATGGCGCCCATGGCGTCGAACATGTTGGACATGGACCAGTCGATGTCCTCGCAGCCGCCGGCGAAGACCACGTCCTGCTTGCCCCAGGCGATCTGCTCGGCGGCTGCGCCGATGCAGTGGGCCGAGGTCGCGCAGGCCGAGCTGATCGAATAGTTGACGCCCTTCAGCTGGAACCAGGTGGCCAGCACCGCCGAGGGGCCGCTGGCCATGGCCTTGGGCACGGCGAAGGGACCGACGCGCTTGGGCGAGCCCTTCTCGATGGTGGTCTGGGCCGCCTGCAGGATGACCTGGGTCGAGGGGCCGCCTTCGCCGACGATCAGGCCGATGCGTTCGTCCTTGATTTCGTCGGCGGTCAGGCCGCTGTCCTTCAGGGCCTCTTCAAAGGCGATATGGGCCCAGGCCGTGCCGTTGGCGAGGAAGCGCGCGGCGCGACGATCGACCAGCGGCGCCCAGTCTTCGGCGGTGACGCCCAGGGCGGGCGGCGCCCAGACCTGAGAGCGGAAGCCGTACTTGGCGTGGTCGGCGGCGTGCTGGACGCCCGACTTGGCTTCGCGCAGGGAGGCCGCGACCTCGTTCTGGCCGGTGCCGATGGAGGAGACGATGCCCAATCCGGTGACGACGACACGCCGCATGGTGTTTCCTAACATTCAGTCTTCAGGCGCCGCGTTGACCGCGGTCTGCGTTAAATGGGGTCAGGCGTCCGTGGACGCTACCGGGGCCGCGCCGCCGAACAGGCCGACGCGCATGTCCTGACAGGTGTAGATGACCTCGCCGTCGGCCTCGAGCACGCCGTCGGCGATGCCCATGACCAGCTTGCGGTTGATGACGCGCTTCAGGTGGACCTCATAGACCACCTTCTTGACGTCCGGGGTCACCTGGCCGGTGAACTTGACCTCGCCGACGCCGAGCGCGCGGCCCTTGCCGGGGCCGCCGATCCAGCCGAGGTAGAAGCCGACCAGCTGCCACATGGCGTCCAGGCCGAGGCAGCCCGGCATGACCGGATCGCCGATGAAGTGGCATTGGAAGAACCAGAGGTCCGGGTTGATGTCGAGTTCGGCCTCGACATAGCCCTTGCCGTAGTCGCCGCCGTCGGCGGTGATGGTCTTGATGCGGTCGAACATCAGCATCGGCGGGGCCGGCAGCTGGGCGTTGCCCGGACCGAACAGCTCGCCGCGGCCCGAGGCCAGCAGGCCTTCATGATCGAACGACGACGGATATTGGGACTGGCTCAAGGATGACGCTCCGGAAGTGTTGCGGGCGGGTTACACGACCCGGCGCGCCCGCTCAACTGTTGTGAAGTCTAGCTGCGTCCAGCGCCGGCGGGCCGGGCGGCGTTGCACAGGGCGCGTTCCTGGGTTCCGAACACTGCGCGTTCCGGCACCCAGCCCCTGATCTTGCGGGCGCGGACCCTGCACCAGCCCTCTTCGCACTCGTCCAGCGAGACAATGGAGCGGGGCGACAGGCGGGCCCGCACCGACGAGGTCGCGGATCGGCCCGAATGAACCAGGATTTCCTCGGCCGAGCGGTTGAACACGCTGCGCCGGCCCGAGGCGACGGTGCGGTGAATCCAGGCGACCGAGCCGTCCGGGTCGCAGATCTTGCGCCACTCGCGCGTCTCGGCGATCACTTGCACAGGCAGGCCCGCGGCGCGGTACTCCCACAGGATTTCATAGTCGAGACCCGGCCCCCGACGGGCGCGCACCTGGGAGGACTTCAGCGTGACCCAGCGCGGCACTTCCAGACCCGTCGGGGTCGGCCGACCGTCAGGCATGCGAGCGCTGGCGCCTGCGAAGACGCCCAGACCGAGGACAGCGGCGATGACGGCGATACGCCGGAAACTTTTGAACCTGACCACAGCTTTGCTAGACACCGGATCGACCCGTCCCGCCCGGACGCTTCCGCCCGTCGAAACCCAGGCTCCCTATGTCCGCTCGCAAGCTTAAGGTCGTATTAACCAGACGCCTGCCGGATGCGGTGGAGACGCGACTGCGCGAACTTTTCGACGCCGAGCTGAATCTGACCGATCGGGCGATGTCGCGCGACGACCTGGCCGCCGCCCTGCAGCGGGCCGAGGTCCTGATCCCGACAATCACCGATCACCTGGACACCGACCTGATTGCAGGCGCGGGCGAGCAGTTGAAGATGATCGCCAACTTCGGCGCCGGCGTGGACCATATCGACATCGACGCCGCCGTGGGGCGCGGGATCATCGTCACCAACACCCCCGGCGTCCTGACCGAGGACACCGCCGACCTGACCATGAGCCTGATCATGGCCGTCAGTCGCCGTATCGTCGAAGGCGCCAATGTCGTGGCGGCGGGCCAGTTTCAGGGCTGGAGCCCGACCTGGATGTGCGGCCGCAAGTTGTGGGGCAAGCGTCTGGGCATCGTCGGCATGGGCCGCATCGGCCAGGCCCTGGCTCGGCGCGCCAGGGCTTTCGGCATGCAGGTCCACTATCACAACCGCAAACCGGTCTCCGACATGATCGCCGAGGACCTGGGCGCGACCTGGTGGGACGATCTGGATCAGATGCTGGCGCGGATGGACATCGTCTCGCTGAACTGTCCGGCGACGAAGGACACCCACCATATCCTGTCGGCCGAGCGCATCGCCCGGCTGCAGCCCCACGCCATTTTGGTCAACACGGCGCGCGGCGAACTGATCGACGAGGCGGCCCTGGTCGAGGCCCTGAACCGCCGCGCCCTGTTCGGGGTCGGCTTGGACGTGTTCGAGCACGAACCGGCGGTGCATCCGGGCCTGATGGGGCGCGCCAACGTCGTCCTTCTGCCCCACCTCGGGTCGGCGACGATCGAGGCCCGCCAGGACATGGGCGACCGCGTCATCGCCAACATCATGACCTATCAGAACGGCCACCGCCCGCCCGACCGGGTCATCCCGGCCATGCT
>DAIOID010000144.1:0-7152 GCA_036744355.1 Brevundimonas sp. | reverse complement strand
GATCGCCGCCCTCAGGTCGTGCGGATCCATCGTCTGGCCGGAGCAGTCCGATGAACGGGCCGAAGAACGGGCCTGACACGTCTGGCCTGTCCGCGACGGAGGGGCCGCAGCCGAAAGAGCCGGCGCCGGGTCTGTCCCTGCGCGCGCCGCGGCCGCCGGTGATCCGGCTGCGCAGATCGGTCGTCCAGGTCATGGTCATGGGCGGCGTGGTTCTGGTGGGAGGCTCCCTGGCCTGGGCCTTCGTGATCCAGCCCGAGCTTCGCGCCAATGCGCAGGAGCGGGCGATCGAGAACCGTCCGGACAATGGGCGGGGCGTGGTGCGGCCGACCGAGGTCGTCACCCGCCAGCCGTCCAGCTACGACCGCCTGCCGGAACCTCGGGGCGGGGCGGCGCCGGAAGCCGCCGATCCGCCGTCTGCGGCGACGCCGGCCTCCGTCTATCCTGCGCAGGCCTATCGTCCGCCGCCGGCGCCGAGGTCCATGGCGGCTGCCGGCGCGGACCAGGCGGCGCGCTCGGCCCTGTTCTTCGATGCAGGGAGGGGCGGAGGTTCGTCGGCAGAGGGGGCCGCGTCGTCGACGCCGGGATCAGGCGAGGGCTCGGCGGTGAACGGACGGCGGGGCTCCGCATACAACGAGAACGCCCTGGTCGCGCCCCTGTCGCCCTTCGAGCTCAAGGCCGGCACCGTGGTCCCTGCCGCCCTGCTGACCGGCGTCGACACCGCCCGCGCGGGGCCGGTCGTCGCCATGGTGACCCAGAACGTCTTTGATACGGTGAGCGGACGGCACCTGCTGGTGCCCCAGGGCACGCGGCTGATCGGTCGTCATGAGGGTGAAAGCGCCTATGGCGACCGGCGGGCCTTTCTCGTTTGGGATCGCCTCATCCTGCCGAACGGCAAGAGCCTGATCCTCGGCGGCGAACCCGGCGTGGACGCCCAGGGGGCGGTCGGCGTGCGCGGACAGGTCGACCGGCGCCTGTTTCCCCTCCTGGTCGGGACCCTCTTCGCGGGAGCCATCACCACGCTCGGACAGATCGCCCGGGACGAAGGCGGCGGGAGCGATGGAGGGCGGGGTTCAGGCGGCTGGCTCGGCGACGCCGGGGATGCGGCCGCGATCGAGGGCGCCCAGGTGGGCGGCCGTCTGGTGGATCGCGAACTGGAAGTCCGACCCTCCATACGCCTTCGGCCTGGTGCGCCGGTCCGGGTGCTGATCACCCGCGACGTGATCCTGGAGGCCTACAGGCCATGAGGCGCCGAACATTCCAGCGGTGGGTTGCGCCGGTGGCGGCGGCCGGCCTTTTCGGCGTGGCTCTGATCGTCGGGGACGACTGGCCGGACTGGATCCTGGTGAATGAAAGTCCGAGCGTGCCGCCTGGTCTCTATTTCCGCACACGCGCGACGGCGGAGCGCGGCGCACTCGTGGCGATCGCCCAGCCGGCGGCGGCGCGATCCTATCTGAAGCACCTCGGGATGCCGCACGACGTCCTCCTGCTCAAGCGCGTCGCAGCCGTAGAAGGCGACCGGGTCTGCGCCGGGTTCGGAATAGTCCGGACGCCAGGGCGACGGGTGCGAACGCTCGATCGTGATCGCCAGGGCGCGGCCTTGCCGGTCTGGCGCGATTGTCGCCGTCTGGCGCGCGACGAACTCTTCCTGCTCGGCGACACGCCGGGAAGTTTCGACAGCCGTTATTTCGGCCCTGTCCTGCGAGGGGAGGCGGTGGGGGTCTATCGGGAGGTTCTGACATGGTGAGACTGGTTTTTGCGGCGGCGCTTCTTCTGAGCGCGCCGGCTGCAGCCTCGGCCCAGGATATAGACTGGAGCCGGGCCGGGGGCGATCTGTTCGGACGTCCCTTTGCGGCGCAGGCGGCGGAGCCTGAGGACGGGGATGATCTTCGCTTGGCGCCGTTGACCCAGCCGTTCGGCGACGCCGTGGCCGCCGCAGCCGCGCGTCACGGTCTGGACCCGAAGCTGCTTCACGCTCTCGTAATGACGGAAAGCGCCTACCGATCGAATGCTGTCTCCCCGGCGGGAGCGGCGGGCCTCACGCAACTCATGCCCGCGACAGCGCGGGAGCTCGGCGTCGAGGATCGCTTCGACCCGGTTGAGAACCTGCGTGGCGGAGCGGACTATCTGGCGCGCCAGCTCAGGCGTTTTCAGGACGTCAGGCTAGCCCTGGCTGCGTTTAACGCCGGGCCGGCCAGAGTAGCCTCCCTCGGGCGCGTTCCTCGCATCAGGGAGACGGAGGAATATGTTGAATCTGTTATTGAATGCTATCTCGCCTTGAGCGCCGGCCGGGTCGTCGTGAACGCCCGGCAGTGTCGGCGGGAGGGCGCGCCATGATCCCTGATGCCTCGGGCGATGACGCCATGGTTCCGCAGGGCGACGATGATCTGCTGACGCGTGCGGAGGCCTCGGCCTTCCTGGCGCTTCTGGGGATCCGGCTCAAGCCCGCCACGCTCGCGCGCCTCTGGTCAACGGCGTCCAACGGTCCGCCGTGCCGCCACATCCGCTCCAGGCCCTTCTACCCGCGCGGACTGCTGCGGGAATGGGCGAGGGCCCAGATCACCGAGGTGAGGACCGGCGCGCCTCCGGCGGCGAGGGGCCGCGGTCGTGCGTGAGATAGACAGCATCGATCATACGACGCTGGACCGACTGCTCGCGGATCCGTCGACGAGCTTCGCCCTGAAGGCTGTGATCGAGGCATGGGCTGACCGGGATTGCCTGGATGCACAGCATGACGCCCGTCTTCTGCATACGGCTCTTGTCAGGAAGGTCGACCATCGCCTGGGTCTGGCGCCATGAACTTCCGGGTGGATGGAGAATCCATCGAGTCAGGAGGGCCGGAGGACCGGTTGCTGCCCTGGAGGCGTGTCCAGGATATCGCGGGCATCAGTCGGTCCACGGCCTGGCGGATGCAGCGGATCGGAGAATTTCCGACGCCCGTGACCGTTTCGCCGGGCCGGGTGGGATGGTGGGAGAGCGAGTTGACGGCCTGGAAGGGCGCGCGGGGGACGACAAGGGCGCTGGTCCCGCCTTCGAGGCCTCGGCTGCCTGGCATGCCGCGTCGGGCGCCCGGACGTTCCTCACCGGCGGCGTCGAATGGAGGGTGCGAACGGGAAGAAATTTCAGAGAGCCTGGTGAATGGGCCGGTGCGGCGGCCTGAACGAAAACGGCGCGCCCGCCCGGTCCACGTCGATCAGATCGACTTCGGCTTCTAGGCGAACAGGCTTTGCCTTAAGAAGACAATGTGGAGGCGACCGACCTCGCCTCCACGGACAGTTCGGACCGTCTCTCGCCGAGCGGGCCGAACTGTCATGCCCGGTTGTGCGACGCCATCAAGAGTCTGGCGCCTCTCGCGATAGCACCGCTGAATGACACGCGGACCCTGTCACAGCGGAGCCTGCGAGAACGGTCAGGACAGTCTTGCTGGTCTTCCACGCTAATCTGGCAGCAGTGTTGGATGAGATTTCGCGGTTCTGATGGCTGCATCAACGGCATCGACGCTGAAATCGAAACGACCGGCGTCCTGTCCGGCGCAGAGCATCTGCCATGCTCCGTCACATCGAACCACAACGATGCGAGTGACGCCGGGTGCTGTCGACATAGAGACTCCGCGAAGACGCTCTGGAACATCGGTGGGAGGCGCGCTCAGGATCATGCGGGTTCGGACGAGTCCGACTGCAGTCACTTCTAACTACAGAAAGGTGCGGAGTTCGGGTCCAAGGGCCCTGGTCAGCGCGGCGGAACTTCGACGAATAGTCCGCGTTCCGTGGATTCCTCCCCCCAGGTCGGGAGGGCGACGGTCCGACCATCGCGCCTTTGGCCCCCCTGTTGGCGCGCTGGTCGGACCGTTTCTATTCGCTGCACATGTCGTTAAATCCGTGGGCGTTATTGGCCTGGCGGTAGCGTGGGGTCTCGGGGGTTCCGGGCGGCGGAGGTGATGGCGATGGCGAAGTATGCGCCCTTGGTGCGGTATCTGCGGCGGCAGCGGACACCGGAAGTGACGCTGACCTTTCGTGATATCGAGAGGATTGTCGGAGGCCTTCTGCCAAAAGCGTCCTCTGACCTGGAATGGTGGCGGGCGGAGGCTGCTGCTTCAGCACCGCCGCAGAAGCGCGCCTTTGCTGAAGCGGGTTTCACTCCCAAGCCAGAAATCAGATCCGAGCGGGTCTTATTCGTTCGCGCTGCCTCCACGTCCCTGCACGGATCTCAAGCCGCCGGATGATCTTGCTCCGTGGAGAAGATGTTCGTAGCGCCTGAGGCTCGAGCCCGAACTTCAGGGGGCGCCGGGACGCCCCTATATCGCCCATGGTTCACTTGAACCGGTCCAGACGTTCGCCGATCAACTTGATGTTGGTCCTGGTCACGCCATGGGCCTCGGCGAGGTCGGGCCAGTCGCGCACAGCTTCGCGCGTCTGGTCGATGATTTCGTTCACCGGCGCCTTCTTGAGCCCAGCCGTTTCGCCGAGCCGCTGCAGATGTTCGACAGAGGGGTTTCGGCCTTCGCCCATCACCATCGTCGTCTGTTCGGCCCCGGGACCGGAGGAGAAGGTCAGGTCATAGGCCGGCGATAGTCGCCATTCGCCTTGCGCATTCATGAGGAAGGTGAAGTTCTTGGCGTGATCGTCTCGATTGTGGGCGATGACGTTGAAGGCGGCGAGACGAAACATCTTCTCGACTTCGCGCACGTCGTGGGTCAGGCGCGTGGTCAACGCTACGAGGGCTTCGTAGTCCAGCGAAGGAATCCGGTGGTCGGCGTGAAGCAGGCCCGAGGCCGTGTGGGCGTGCAAACGCTGGTCCCCATCCCGATCAAAGCGACGGGTGGCGAAGTAGGCGGAGCCCCTGCCGGTGGTGAGGAGACGCGTCTCCGTCATCTCGACCCCGGCTGCGGTCGCCATGCGAGCGTAGGCGAATTCGATGGCTCCGGCGTCCTTGCCGTCATGGCTGTTGGGAAACTTGACCAACCAGTGATCATAGCCGTCGGGGAGTGATCGTGCGCCGTGCAACACCTCCCCCGATGCCGTGTTGAAACCGATCATCGCTTTCGGCCGCGCGCCCGCCGACGAGCCGTTAAGGGCGATAAGGTCGGCCAGAACCTCATCCGCCTGCCCCTCGAGCACCTCCTGGGCCTGGTCGGCGATCCGGTCGAGTTCGAGCGTCTGGGCGGCCGCCGCCTCCTCTGGCGTGAGGTCGGGCTCGTAAGTCAGGGCGCCCATGCCATGGGCGCCCACGTGAGCCAACCGGTCGAGCGGGCTGATCTGTTCCGGGAGAAGGCCCTGGACGCGCAAGGCGCGATCGAACAGGAGACGGCCCCAGCCGTCGGGCAGGCTGTCATTGAAGGCGCCCGGCAAGCCTTCAAACAGGGCGGTATCGGTCGTCTGCAGGCCCGGTCGCAAGGGCAGGCTGAGCGGTGAAATTTCGACGGCGTTCGCGATGAAATCGGCGTCGTACTCGAAATAGATTCTGCGATCGCGCGCGGCCAATCGGCCGACGCGGGTTGCGCCTCCGCCGAAATCCAGGCCGACAGCCACTGCGGCTACGGGTGAAAGGTTCATGTGCGCCATCCGTTCTTCCGCCTGGAGCGAGGGGCATCCTTCAAGACCTCGTCAATCGAGGCGAACGTCAACGCTTCTGGTTTGGCCGCCTCGATGGTCGCCTCAAGGCCGCCGACAATGGAGAGCAGCTTCACCAGAGCTTCAGTGGAGCCCAGCCCGGTACGCTCGAATTTACGCAGCGTCCCCAGAGGCACGCCGGATCGCGCGGAAAGACCAGCCTGGGTGAAGCCCATCGCCAGTCGGCGCTCACGGATATTCCCACCGAGCTTCTCAAGGGCGCGGACAGGGGTAAGAAGTGATATCATCATAACGAAAATAGACGATTTTTATAAATAATGATATCATTCTATCACTATCCAAGGTGCTCGCGAAGTCGATCGCTGAAGCGGACCCGTATCCTGCAGTTCGATGCCTGTGAAACTGATCGCTGCAACACACTCGGCGAAGGTCCACTTAGCGGCAATGACCCAATGTCTGCCCCTGGCGCAGGCCGGTCGTCATTCGCTGAAGATTCAGTTGGGAATTTTATTGCAAGTCGCTCGCAATTGCATTTAAGCGGCGGGGCCTTCTTCAGGAGCCCCCATGCCTCTCTTCTCGTCCCTTCCGCCGCTGCGCCGATCCTCGGGCCTTGTCGCCGTCTCGGTCCTGCTGGCCGGGACCGCCTTCGCCTCGACCGCCGCCGCCCAGACGGCGCGGCAGGAGCAAGCGGCCAGTTCCGTCGAGGATGTGGTGGTCACTGCGGCCCGGACCATTCTGCCGGCCAGCGCCCTGCCGATGACGGTCGAGGTGATCGACCGCAAGGCCTTGGCCGAGCAGGTGGCTATCAGCGGTTCGGTGATCGACGCCGTTGCGACCCTGTCGCCGTCCTTCTCGCCGACGCGGCAGAAGCTGACCGGCTCGGGCGAGAGCCTGCGCGGCCGGTCGCCGCTCTTCGCCATCAACGGCATCCCGCAGTCGACGCCGATCCGTGACGGTTCGCGCGACGGCTATACGATCGATCCCTTCTTCATCGACCGGGTGGAGCTGATCTACGGCTCCAACGCCCTGCAGGGCATCGGGGCCACGGGCGGGGTGGTCAATCAGGTGACGGTCGGAGCCCCGACCGAAGACGGCCTCACGGGCCGGATGCTGGCCCAGGTCTCGAGCGCGGGCGGGCCGGAAGGCGACGGCGTCGGGGCCAAGTTGGGCGGTCTGGCCGCCTATCGCCACGGTGACTTCGACGGTGTTTTCGGCGTGGCTTTCGACCAACGCGGCGCCTTCTATGACGCCAACGGCCGCCGCGTCGGCGTCGACAACACCCAGGGCGAGGTGCAGGATTCCAAGGCCCTGTCCTTCTTCGGCCGCTTCGGCTGGAACCTGACCGATACGGTGCGCCTCGACCTGCTCGCCAACCGTTTCGAACTGAAGGGCGACGGCGACTATGTGGCGGTGGCGGGCAATCGCCTCATCGGCCGTCCGACCAGCAGCGTGCGCGGTCAAGTCCAGGGCGAGCCTGCCGCAAACCGGGTCGAGACCGTCTCGGCCTCGCTGACCGACAGCGATCTGGCCGGCGGCGACTTCAGCGCCCAGGTTTTCTTCAACCGCACGCGCGACACCTTCGGCG
>DAIOID010000143.1:3394-7204 GCA_036744355.1 Brevundimonas sp. | reverse complement strand
GACGACGGGCGGCTGAAGGGCGCTTCCTATGACGCAGTCGAAGGGTTCGGCCTGCGCGTCGTGGCGGGCGAGACCGCCGGCTACGCCCACGCCAACGAAATCTCCGCCGCCGCCATCCGCCGCGCCGCCGACAGCGCGTCTCTGGCCAAGCGCGGCTATTCCGGCCACGCCGCAGAGGCGCCGCGCGCCACCAATCAGAAGCTCTATGACGAGGTCGATCCCCTCGCCTCGCCCGGCTTCTCGGACAAGATCGAACTGCTGTCGGAAATCGACGCCTGGGCCCGCGCCCGCGACCCCCGCGTAGTGCAGGTCTCGGCCTCCATCATCGGCGAGCGCCGCGCGGTCGAGATCCTGCGCGCCGACGGCCGCCTGCTCAGCGACGTGCGCCCCCTGGTCCGGCTGAATGTCTCGGTCACGGTCGAGCGCGACGGCAAGCGCGAGAGCGCCTCGTCCGGCGCGGGGGGCCGTGCGGGCTTTGAAGCCTGGATCGCGCCGGACCGCTGGCAGGGTCAGATCGACGAGGCCCTGCGCCAGGCCCTGGTCAACCTGGACGCCGCCGACTGCCCCGCGGGCGAGATGGACGTGGTCCTGGGCGCCGGTTGGCCCGGCGTCCTGCTGCACGAGGCCGTCGGCCACGGCTTCGAGGGCGACTTCCACCGCAAGGGCTCCTCGGTCTTCAGCGGCAAGATGGGGCAGCGCGTGGCCGCACCCGGCGTGACGGTCGTCGACGACGGCTCCATCGCCGGGCGTCGCGGCTCGCTGTCATTCGATGACGAAGGCACCCCGACCTCGCGCACCGTCCTGATCGAGGACGGCATCATGGTCGGCCTGATGCACGACCGCCTGTCGGCGCGTCAGCTGGGCGCGAGCTCCACCGGCAACGGGCGGCGCCAATCCTTCGCCCACATGCCCATGCCCCGCATGACCAACACCTTCATGGAAGGCGGCAAGGATTCGAAGGCCGACATGATCGCCAGCACGAAACGCGGCCTCTACGCCGCCAACTTCGGCGGCGGTCAGGTGGACATCACCAACGGCAAGTTCGTCTTCCAGTGCACCGAGGCCTATCTGATCGAGGACGGCAAGATCACTGCGCCTGTGCGCGGCGCCACCCTGATCGGCGACGGGGCCACGGCCCTGACCCATATCCAGATGATCGGCGACGACTTCGCCTTCGACCCCGGCGTCGGCACCTGCGGCAAGGCAGGCCAGGGCGTCCCCGTCGGCATCGGCCAGCCCAGCCTCAAGATCGGCGGCCTGACGGTGGGCGGCACGGCGGTCTAGGGCGCCGCCTCCATCGGATCGGCTTTCCACTCAGGCCCCTCGATTTCGTAGCCCTGAGCCTCCAGCCTATCGAGCACGCCGTCGGGCTCGGTCAGAACGCGCAGTTGGGCCACCGCCATGGTGACGCCGGGCTCGCCGAGCGCCGTCTGGATCGCCTCGGCCCATTGGCGGCGCAACAGGGGCGCGATCTCGGGATCCCCCCAGGGCCAGCATAGTCCCAGGGCCTGTTCCAGCGGCTGGGCCATGACCTCGGGCACACGTCGGGCGCGCCAGTCGGCGATCCGCATCGCGGCGCCCTCCGGCCCGGCCTCGGCGGCGGACAGGGCGCGCTCCAGACAGGCGGCGTAGGCGGCGGGCGGAGCGGAGATCAGACTCTCGACGATTTCATCGCCGCGCACCGTGCCGACCGGACGCACCGGGATGCGGGCGTCGCGGGCCGCCCTCTTGATGACATCGGTGGCGTTGCGCGTGCGGCCGCGCTCATAGCCGGCCTTGTCGCTCATCAGATCCATACTGAGGATCATCAGGCTGTTGGTGCGCCAGCTGTCGCTCTTCTGATCCGCCATCACCGCCTCCAGCCGGGCCTGGACCTCGGGCGGCAGATAGTCGGCGGTCGTCGTTCCCCTAGGCAGGGTCGCCACGGTGCGGATGCGCCAGATCAGGCGGAAGACGTCGGCGACCGAGGCGCGGCCTTCCTGCGGAAACAGTATCCGCTGCGCGCGGCGCGTCGCCGCCTCCAGCGCCTCGGGCCGCCATTCGACGTCGCGAGGCACGCCGCTGACAGCGCCGACCAGGATCAGGGTGCTGTCTCCGCGCGTGACTTCCCAGATGGGGGCCTCGGTGCGGCGGGCGGTGACGACGATCTCGTCCACCGTGGTCACGGGCATGACCGCCCCATCCTGAGCCCGCGCGGACGCACTCAGCGACAAGCCAAGAACAAGGACTGAAAGAACAAGGATACGAACAGTCATGCAGTATGGCGTAACAGTATCTAATCAGACTGTAATCTGACTAATCCGTAATGCTGTCCGCGATTTAATCCACCTGTCAGGCTTGTAACTGGAGACTGAGCCTCGCTGCCGTCACACCGTTCCCACGACCGAGGGAGAGGACGACGCCATGACAAAGACCATTCTGCTGGCCACCACCGCTGCGCTGGCTTTCGCTGCTGCAGCCCCGGCCCTGGCCGAGACGACGCGCGCCCCTCAGACCGCCGAGGCCAGCGACCAGGGCGTCCTGGTCTTCGCCCCGGACTTCTTCAAGGACGCCCGCCCCAACACGGCGCTGGACATGGTCAACCGGATTCCCGGCTTCTCGGTCAACGACGGCGACGGCGCGCGGGGCTTCGAGGGCGCAGTCGGCAACATCCTGATCAACGGCGCTCGTCCGGCGTCGAAGAACGACACCGGCTCCAACGTCCTGGGCCGCACGGTGGCGACGCAGGTCGAGCGCATCGAACTGGTTCGCGGCGGCGCCCCGGGCATCGAAATGCAGGGCTATTCGGTCGTGGCTAACGTGATCCTGAAGACCACCTCCAGCCGCGAACACATCCTGACGACCAACGCCAGCCTGTTCGAGGGCGGCCAGGACCTGTTCGGCGGCTCCTATCAGTTCACGGCCCGCGAGGGCGACCGGACCTGGGGCGTGACCCTGAGCGACGGCATCTCGTCCAGCGACTCCAATGGCGCCGGCTACGTCGTGCGCACCGACGCCAATGGAAATGTCCTGCGCAACGAACAGTATTACAACGACGGCTACGGCGGCGGGAACTCGATCCGCGGCAACTATTCCAGCCCCTTCATGGGCGGCAAGATCGACCTGACGGCGCGATACGGCATCAACGACTGGCACAACATCAACCGCCAGACCGCGCCGGACGTCCTGCGCGAGAGCTTCTATGACAACGACGGCAAGAGCGGTGAAGTGGGCGTGGTCTATACGCGACCGCTGACCGAGAAACTGAAGCTGGAAAGCCGCTTCATCCACGAGTTCGAAGAATTCGACAACGTCTCCACCTCGCGCAACCGCGACGGCGCCGTGGTCAGCCCGGAACAGCTGTTCGCCTCCAACGGCAATGGCTCCGAGACCATCCTGCGCGGCCTGGTCCGCTATGAGCGGTCGCCCGCCATGGACTTCGAGGCCGGCGGCGAGGTCGCCTACAATATGCTGGAGACCGAGCAGGCCTATTCGGTCGGCGGCGTGGCCGTTCCCCTGCCCTCGGCCTCGGTCAAGGTCGAGGAGACGCGCGGCGAGCTGTTCGGCAAGGGCACCTGGCGGATCAATCCCAAGTGGACGCTGGAGAGCGGCCTGCGGCTGGAATCCTCGACCATCAGCCAGTCGGGCGACGCCTCGCAGGAAAAGAGCTTCTTCTTCGCCAAGCCGCGCGTTCTGGCGACCTGGACCCCCATGGCCAACACCCAGATCCGCGCCCGCTTCGAGCGCACCGTGGGGCAGCTGGACTTCGACGACTTCGCCGCCTCGGCCGAGTTCGCCGACGAGAACGTCTTCGGCGGCAATGTGAACCTG
>DAIOID010000143.1:0-3294 GCA_036744355.1 Brevundimonas sp. | reverse complement strand
GTCAGGCGATCAGTGGATGCCAGCCATGCCCTTCTTCAGCAGCGGCGACAGCACCAGCAGCACCACGCCGACGACCACGCCGGTCCAGCCGATGGTCCCGAAGATCGAGCCATAGGTCTGCAGCGCCAGTTCGGGGCTGGTCACCACGCCCGCGACCGTTTCGGTCGAGGTCGCCTGGGCGATGAAGCCGGCGGCGATGTGGGCCACCGAGCTGGACAGGAACCAGACGCCCATCATCAGACCCACGACGCGATCAACCGACAGCTTGGTGATCATCGACAGCCCCACCGGCGACAGGCACAGCTCGCCCATCGTGTGCAGGAAGTAGGTCAGGAACAGGAAGAGCAGCGGCACGCGGAAGTCCACGTTGGCCTGCGTCGCCGACGCCCAGGTCAGCAGCAGGAAGCCGGCGCCGACCAGAACCAGGGCGAAGGAGAACTTGACCGGGGTCGAGGGCTCCAGGTTGCGCTTGCCCAGCCACACCCACAGGGCGGCGATGATCGGGCCGCCGATGACGATGATGCCCGGGTTGAACATCTGGGTCATGGGCGCATTGAACCACGACGGCATGGCCGTCGACTGGTCCGCGAACAGGGTCAGCGACGAACCGGCCTGTTCGAACAGGGCCCAGAACAGGACCGAGAAGAAGATCAGGGTCAGGGCGACCAGCATGCGACTGCGCTCGGAACCGCGCAGCTTGAACACGACATAGCCGACCACCGAGGCGAAGATGACGCCGGCCAGCCACGGCAGAGCCGTCTCGATGAGGTGGTGACGCTGCATCAGCAGCCAGACCGGGAAGACGGTGACCAGGCCGCCGATCCAGAAGATGGCTTCGAACGGCAGGCCGAAGACCTTGCGGGTCTTGAGCATTTCCGGCTGCGGCGGACCACCGCGACCTTCCAGCCAGCTCTGGCCGAGGATGAAGGTCATCAGGCCCAGAAGCATGCCGATGCCGGCCAGACCGAAGCCATAGGCCCAGCCGTACTTGATGCCGAGGTAGGAGCAGGCCGCCGTGGCCAGGACCGAACCCAGGTTGATGCCGACGTAGAAGATGGTGAAGCCGCCGTCGCGACGGGGGTCGTTCTCTTCATAGAGGGCGCCGACGACCGTCGAGATATTGGCCTTCAGGAAGCCCACGCCGACGATGATCAGCGAGAGGGCGAAGAAGAGGACCGGCTCCCCAAAGCCGAGGTCCCGAACGGTTTCCAGCTTGTAGCCGCCCGTGGCGGTGAAGGCCGGGAAGCCCGCAGCCTCGACGACAGCCGGGGCCGCAGCGTCAGCCGCGACGGCCGCCGCCGGCTCGGCGCCGACGCGCGAAACGCCTTCCGGCGAGATCGTGATCTGGGTCCGCTCGTCGCCGTTGACGGCGAAGATGGAGCGGTTCTGATCACGGCCTTCGACCTGAAGCTCATAGGTCGTGGCGCCGATGGTCAGTTTTTCACGACCGCCCGTGCCTTCGAAGGCCATCATGAAGTGACCGGCGACCAGCAGGACGGCGCCGATGATGACCGCCTTGCGCGAGCCCAAGTACTTGTCGGCGATCATGCCGCCGATGACCGGCATCAGATAAACCAGCGCCGCATAGGCGGCGTAGATGCCCTGGGCCTCTTTCGGACCGAACAGGAAGTGCTGGGTCAGATAGAGGACCAGCAGGGCCCGCATGCCGTAGTAGGAAAAGCGTTCCCACATTTCTGTGAGGAACAGGACCACCAGCCCCCGCGGGTGTCCCAGAAACGTCTTGCGAGGCGTCGCCGACAGCGCGCCCCCCCCATCCGTCGTGCTCAACGGCGTTCTCCCAAAAGCTGCGCCCTAACTGACGCATTAAGGTCGCAGAAACAGCACGGCAGGGCCTCCGTAACAAGCGTTAACGCGCCGCGACTTCGCCGCAGCCGCCCGTTTGCGCAGCTTAAAGTTGATTTCACACTTGGCTCGCAACTTGCTGACTGTACAGCGAGGGCGGCGTTGTCGCTCTGAATCGGGAAGGACGGACAGCGGTGACCACGCGACCCTTTCAACTGACCGATGCGACCGACGTGAACCGGCTGCATGCCGACGTCTGGTGGCATCAACGTTCGCTCGCGGGGTGGCGGTGGCTCGCCGCCAATCCGGCGCGGCGAACCAGCCAGGCGCCGCTGGGCTGGGTGATCGCGGACGCCGATGGGCGGGCCGCCGCCTTTGTCGGCAACTTCATTCAGCGGTTCTGGCTGGGAGAGCGCGCCATACAGGGCGCCAGCGGCTTCTCGATCATCGTGCCCCCGGCCCAGCGCGGCGCGGCGCCGCGCCTGATCCGCACCCTGATGCGGCAGCCGGACTGCGGTTTTCGCTACACCCTCAACGCCAATCCCAAGGCCGCGCGCCTCTATCCTCGCCTGGGCCTGACCCCCTGCCCCGAGCGCGGCCATGAGGTGAAACTGGCCTGGATCATTGATCCGGTGACCTGCGCCTGGGGGCGATTGCTCCGCAGCGCCGTGCATCGCTCGCCCAGCCTCGCCGACCATCTGGGCGAGCGGCTGATGTCACGGAACGCGGCGCGCGCGGGCGCGCTGTCGCCGTGCGACCTGCCTCTTCCGCCCGCAATCGGCTGGATCACCGACCTGACGGACGCCTCGGCCTTCGGCCTGTTCTGGAGCGAGCTGCGCGGCCAGGGACGGCTGATCGCCGACCGGAGCCCGGCGACGCTGCGCTGGCGCATGGCGGACCCGGAACTGACCCTCGCCCCGCTGCTGCTGGGCTGCGAACGGGACGGCTGCATCGTCGGCTATGCCCAGGCCGTCATGAGCAAGGGCAGCCCGATCGAGCCGCCCGCGCTGGAAATCATTGATCTGATCGCTCTGGATCGGGCGCCCGACGCGATCTCGGCCCTGATGAAGACCCTGCTGGACCTGGCGCCGCGTCTGGGCGCCGCCCGGGTGCGTCTGCAGGTGGTGAACGGCCCCCTGCTGGACGCCCTGGGGCCCCTGGCCCGCAACGCCCGTCGCGAGGGCGGGTGGGGTCACTGTCACGCCCAGTTCGATGCGGAGTTCGCAGGCGCGGCGCGCGACTGGCGACCGACGCCATACGACGGCGACTACGCCTTCTGTCTGCGGCCCATGCCGATCAGCGACCGAGCGGCTCAGGCCGTCCGCCCCGCCGCCTGAAGCCGCGGGCCCTAGGGCCGCGCCTTCAACTCGTCGCGGATCTCGGCCAGCAGGGCCTCGGTCGGCGTCGGCGCGGCGGTCTCGGCCGGCTGTTCGCGACGCATCTTGTTGATGCCCTTGACCAGCAGGAAGACCACAAAGGCCACGATCAGGA
>DAIOID010000142.1:0-7222 GCA_036744355.1 Brevundimonas sp. | reverse complement strand
CCAACGCGATCAGCGAGGCGGCGGCGAACAGGGCGGAGCGGCGGAAGGCGAAGCGCATGGGCGGACCCTTCACGCTTTCCCTTCCGCCCGCAAGGGGCTGAAACCCCTCGGCCTTACATGTTCGGGTAGTTGGGGCCGCCGCCGCCTTCCGGCGTGGTCCAGACGATGTTCTGCGACGGATCCTTGATGTCGCAGGTTTTGCAGTGGACGCAGTTCTGGGCGTTGATCTGGAAGCGCGGGTTCTGGCCCTGCTCGTCGGTCAGCACCTCATAGACGCCCGCCGGGCAGTAGAGCCGGGCCGGTTCGCCATACTTGGGCAGGTTGACCTCGATCGGCACCGAGGCGTTCAGCAGCTTCAGGTGGGCCGGCTGGTCCTCGGCGTGGTTGGTGTTCGAGATGAAGACGCTGGACAGCTTGTCGAACGACAGCTTGCCGTCCGGCTTGGGGTAGGTGATCGGCTTGAAGTCCTTGGCCAGACCGGTCGAGGCCGCGTCCGTCTTGGTATGCTTCATGGTGCCGAAGAAGGAGAAGCCGCCGGTCAGGTGGTTGACCCACATGTCGAACATGGAAACCGCGCCGCCCATCATGGAGCCCAGTTTGGACAGCATGGGCTTGGCGTTACGGACGACCTTCAGCTCCTTATAGACCCACGACGCCTTGTAGGCTTCCTCGTAGGCGTCCAGCACGTCGCCCGCCCGGCCCGCGATCACGGCCTCATAGGCGGCGTCGGCGGCCAGCATGCCGGTCTTCATGGCGTTGTGGCTGCCCTTGATGCGCGGCACGTTCACGAAGCCCGCCGAACAGCCGATCAGGGCGCCGCCGGGGAAGGCCAGCTTGGGCACCGACTGGAAGCCGCCCTCGGTGATGGCGCGGGCGCCGTAGGAGACGCGCGTGCCGCCCTCCAGATGCTCGGCGATGGCCGGGTGGTGCTTGAACTGCTGGAACTCGTCGAAGGGCGACAGATAGGGGTTCTGATAGTTGAGGTGCACCACGAAACCGACCGACACGTAGCGGTCGCCGAAGTGGTACAGGAAGGACCCGCCGCCGGTCTTGTCGTCCAGCGGCCAGCCGGTCGTGTGCTGGACCAGACCGGGCTGGTGCTTCTCGGCCGGGATCTGCCACAGCTCCTTCAGGCCGATGCCGAACTTCTGCGGGTCCGAGTTCGCCGTCAGGTCGTGGCGAGCCATGATGGTCTTGGCCAGCGAGCCGCGCACGCCCTCGGCGATGAAGACATACTTGCCGTGCAGTTCCAGACCGGGCTGGAAGTCGCCGGCCGGCTTGCCCGCGCGGTCGATGCCGAAGACGCCGGCGACGACGCCCTTCACACGGCCGGACGGTTCATCCCAGACCACGTGGCTGGCGGCCATGCCGGGATAGACCTCGACCCCCAGGGCCTCGGCCTGTTCGCCCAGCCAGCGCGCCACATTGCCCAGCGACGCGATGTAGCAGCCATGATTGTGCATGAAGGGCGGCATGGCGAACATCGGCAGGGAGGCCTGCCCCTGCGGCCCCAGCACCAGGAACTTGTCCTTTGTGACCGGCGTCTCCAGCGGCGCGCCGCGTTCCTTCCAGTCGGGGAAAAGCTCGCTCAGGGCCTTGGGATCGATGACAGCGCCCGACAGGATGTGGCCGCCGATCTCGGCGGATTTCTCCAGTACGGCGACCGAAATCTCTTTTCCGTCCTTCTCGGCGCGCTGCTTCAGGCGGATGGCGGCGGACAGGCCGGCGGGGCCGCCGCCGACGATGACGACGTCATACTCCATGACCTCGCGCTCGACGCCTTCGAGCGCCTCGGCAGGCGGCAGCTTGTCGATGACGGCTTCCTGCCAGGCGTTGATTGCGCCGCCTTCGATCGCTTGCTCGCCCATGATCCCCTGAATCCTCGTTATCGTCGTGGTTATCCGCCTTATCATGAGGTGACGCAGCGGCGGTCAAGGCTTATCCCTGTCATGGAATGACGCCCCAGCCCCTCGACACCGCCGCAACCGAAGCCCTGCTCGCCTTCTGGCGCGATGCGGGGGTGGACGCCTGCTATCTGGACGAGCCGGTGGACCGCACCGTCTTCGTCGCCCCGCCTGCGCCGCAGGTGATGCAGAAGGCCTCGGCAACGGTCACCGCCCTGCATGGGGGCCAACATGGGGGAATGTCGAGCGCTGACGCCGTCAGCGAGGCGCGCCGATTGGCCGCCGCCGCGACCTCGATGGACGAACTGGCCCAGGCGGTCGCCGCATTCGAAGGCTGCCCCCTGCGGGCCATGGGCGCCAAGCAGGCCGTCTTCGCGCGCGGCAATCCCAAGGGCTCGATCCTGCTGATCGGCGAGGCGCCCGGCGAAACCGAAGACCTGCGCGGCGAACCCTTCGTCGGGCAGGCCGGGCAACTGCTGGACCGGATGCTGGCGGCGGCGGGTCTGGCGGATCAGGCCTTCATGACCAACACCGTCTTCTGGAAGCCGCCCGGCAACCGCCCGCCCTCGCCACAGGAGCAGGCCGCCTGCGCCCCGTTCGTAGAGCGCGCCTTCGCCCTGATTCAGCCCAAGGCGGTGCTTCTGGTCGGAGCGGCGGCGGCGAAATCGGTGCTGAACACCGAGGAAGGCCTGATGAAAATTCGCGGTCAGTGGCGCGAATGGAGACCGTCGGAGGGCGAAATTTCAGCCCCTGTCATGACCACCCTGCACCCGGCCTTCCTGCTGCGTCAGCCGCAGGCCAAGCGGGTCGCCTGGGCCGACATGCTGTCGCTGGCGGCGCGTCTGGATACAGCCCAGGTTGAGCCGAAAGCCTGACTGGGGCATGTTAGGCGGCTGACGACCAGTCCACAGAGCGCTGATGATCCCGACGCCGAGAAGGGAGCCGCGCCGACGAAGGGGGCCGCCGCGTATGTACCTTTTCCGCCGCGCGGTTCTCGCGCCCCTGTTCGCTGCTGCGCTCTGCGCCACGGTTGCGCCCGCCGCCCTGGCGGCGGAAGGCGGCGCGGACGACGCCGGAACGGTCTATGTCGCGAACGACTCTGACAGAACCCCCACGGCCCTGAGCAGTTCCGATCGGCTCAGCTACACCACCGCCTTCGACGCCCTGCGGCGCGGCGATCTGGAGCTGGCCCGCGCCTCGGCCCGTCAGGCCCAGGACCGCATCCTGCTGGGTCAGGTCGAGTTCGAGCGCCTGTTCCACCCCACCCACGTCGCCACCTATGACGAATTGGCGGCCTGGCTGGAGACCTATTCCGACCTGCCGATGGCGTCGCGGGTCTATACCCTGGCCATGCGCCGCATCCCCGACGGCGCGCCCGAGCCGAAACGTCCCGGCAACCTGCTTGAGCGCACCTGGGCCAGCGTGACGGGCGCCGGGACCGGGGGCGTGACCGATCCGGCCAAGGCCGCCCGCGTCGCCCTGAACAACGACGATCTGGCCGGCGCCTATCGCATCGGCGCCGAGATGGGCGACTGGTGGAGCGCAGGACTCGCCGCCTGGCGGTTAAACGAGTTCTCCGACGCCTTCCGTGCCTTCGAGCGCGTGGCCCAGGACCCGACCGAGGACCCCTGGGTCCGCGCCGGGGCCGCCTTCTGGACCGCCCGCGCCGCCGCCCAATCCGGGCGTCAGGACAAGGTGGCCGAAAACCTGCGCCTCGCCGCGCGCTGGCCCGCCACCTTCTACGGCCAGATCGCCCTGCGCCAGCTGGGCGAAGAGCCGGTCATCGAGAACATGGGCCCGCGCGCCTATGGGGCGACGGTGCAGCGCGCCAGCTTCACGCCCGAGCCGACCGGGGTGGACGCGCGTGAACTGAACGCCTTCATCCGCTCCGACGAGACCGCCCGCCGCACGGTCGCCCTCTACGAAGTCGGTCGCCGCAACGAGGCCGAGGAAGCCGCCCGCACCGGCATGCGCTCAGCCGGCGACGACGGCGCCCGGCGCCTGTGGGCGGGCCTGTATCGCACCGTGGCCCCGAACCGCGCGGCCCAGTCCGAAGCCAGCCGTATCGACGCGACCCGCTATCCCATGCCGGTGCTGGAGCCCGAGGGCGGCTTCACCATCGAAAAGGCGCTGGTCTACGCCATCGCCCGCAAGGAAACCGACTTCAACGCCAGCGCCCGCTCCGGGGCCGGCGCCTATGGCATGATGCAGGTCATGCCGGCGACCGCCGCCTATATGACCGGGGATCAGGGCTATGTGCGCAGCCCCGAGCGGCTGTTCGTGCCGGCCGTCAACCTGAAGCTGGGTCAGGATTATGTGAACCGCCTGTTCCAGATCGAGTCCTTCCAGGGCGATCTGCTGAAGGCCGTGGCCTCGTACAACGCCGGGCCAGGGCCGATGCTGGCGGCGGTGCGCAAGCTGGGGCCGGACGCCGATCCCCTGCTGCTGATCGAGACCATCGACGTGCCTCAGGCCCGCGAATACGTGGAAAAGGTCGTGGCGGCCTACTGGATCTATCAACGGATGCTGGGCGCGCCGTTGAACACCCTAGACGCCGTGGCCTCGGGCGCCAGGGCCGTGCCGATCCGTCTGGACTATGTGGCCCCGCCGCCGGTCGCGCCGATGCAGGTGGCCGAGGCCGCCCCGGTCGCCGGGACGCGATAAAGCGCTCTTAGACCAGGCTGGACAGCAGCATGGCCCAGACAAAGGCGAAGGCCAGACCGGCCAGGAAATAGCCGCGGGCGACCTTGCCCCAGTTGGTGTTCCGGCTGATCGTCCGCATCGCCTGTCCCCCACGGCCCGACGCCGTGAGGGCAGATTGTAACATCAGTCGTTAATCGCCGGTTTTCGACCAGACTTAAGCGGCGTTAGCCAGAGCCTGCTCGCCCCAGGCGATGAAGTCGGGCTGGGCCAAAAGGGCGTCGACATAGACGCGGGCCACGCCGTCCACGTCGCCGTGGGCGGCCAGGTCGATCTGGAAGTGGCGGAAACGCGCCGCCACCGGGGTGAAGAAGGCGTCGGCGATCGACCACTCGCCATAGAGATACGGACCGTCCGCGCCGAACCGGGCGCGCGCCTCGCGGAAGATCTGCACCAGACGGCGGATGTCCGCGGCCGTGTCCTCTCCCTTCGGCGGCGGGCAGCGGTCAGGGCCGACCATGGAGTGATCCGGGGCCATGCCGCATTCGGTGCGCAGGGCCATGAAGCCGGCGTGCATCTCGCAGACCACCGACCGGGCCTGCCAGCGCGCATGGGCGTCGGCGGGCCACAGCCGGGCCTCGGGATAGCGCGCGGCGCACCAGACCGAGATGGCCAGGCTGTCCCAGATGGTCTCGCCGTCGACCTTAAGAACCGGCACGCGCCCGGCGGGCGAATGGCGGGCGATCTGTTCGGCGGTGTCGGGCCGGTTCAGGCGGATGACCGTCTCGGTGAAGTCCGCGCCGCAGCGCTTCAGCACCAGCCAGGGCCGCAACGACCAGGTGGAATAGAGCTTGTCGCCGATCACCAGTTCCATGGTCGTCGCTCCCTTGAGGCCATGCGGCATCAATGACTGGACGAAAGCTTCAGCACAACCAGTCCCGAGACGATCAGGATCGCGCCGCCGATGCGCATCGGCGTCAGGGCCTCGCCCAGCACCATGACGCCGACGATGAAGGCGCCGACTGCGCCGATACCGGTCCAGATGGCGTAGGCCGTGCCCAGCGGCAGGGTCTTCATCGCCATCGACAACAGGCCGAAGCTGACAATCATGAAAGCGATGGTGCCGATGGTCGGCCAGGGCTTGATGAAGCCGTCCGACGCCTTCATCAGGAAGGCCCAGACGACCTCAAGGACGCCGGCGAGAAGAAGGAAAATCCAGGCCATGACGCTACTCCCTTGCATGGCGAGCCGGGTCGTCCCGGCGGTCATGCCCAAAGAAGGGAGAGGTCGTCCTCTGAGGCCCCTATCTGGGACAAGGGGGCGAGAAGTCAATGGCGAACCTTGACTCGCGGCCCCTGTCGAACGACACGACGCGTCCATGATCACGCGCTATTCCCGCCCCGAAGCCGTCGCCATCTGGTCGCAAGAGACCAAGTACAAGATCTGGTTCGAGATCGAGGCCCACGCCGCTGCCAAGATGGCGGAACTGGGGGTGATCCCCAAGGAATCGGCCGAGGCCATCTGGGCCAAGGGTAAGGACGCGACCTTCGACGCCGACCGCATCGACGAGATCGAGCGCACCACCAAGCACGACGTCATCGCCTTCCTGACGCATGTGGCCGAGATCGTCGGCGAGGAAGCCCGCTTCCTGCACCAGGGCATGACCTCCTCGGACGTGCTGGACACCTGTTTCGCGGTGCAGCTGGCCCGCTCGACCGACCTGCTGCTGGGCGGCGTCGACCGGGTTCTGGCCGCGCTGGAAACGCGCGCCAAGGAACACAAATACACCCCGACCGTCGGCCGCTCGCACGGCATCCACGCCGAGCCGGTGACCTTCGGCCTGAAGCTGGCCGGCTATCACGCCGAGTTCCAGCGCGCCAAGCGCCGCCTGATCACGGCACGTGAAGAGATCGCCACCTGCGCCATCTCGGGCGCCGTAGGCACCTTCGCCAACGTCGATCCGGCGGTCGAACAATACGTCGCCGACCAGATGGGTCTGGCCGTCGAGCCGGTCTCGACCCAGGTCATCCCGCGCGACCGCCATGCCGCCTACTTCGCCGCCCTGGGCGTCGTCGCCTCCTCGGTCGAGCGTCTGGCTGTCGAAATCCGCCACCTGCAGCGCACCGAAGTCCTCGAGGCCGAGGAGTTCTTCGACAAGGGTCAAAAGGGCTCGTCGGCCATGCCGCACAAGCGCAACCCGATCCTGACCGAGAACCTGACCGGCCTGGCCCGTCTGGTCCGCTCGGCCGTGACCCCGGCGATGGAGAACGTCGCCCTGTGGCACGAGCGCGACATCAGCCACTCCTCGGTCGAGCGCGGCATCGGCCCCGACGCCACCATCCACCTGGACTTCGCCCTGCACCGCCTGGCGGGCGTGATCGAGCGTCTGAACGTCTATCCCGAGAACATGCAGAAGAACCTCGACCGCCTGGGCGGCCTGGTCTTCTCGCAACGGGTCATGCTGGCCCTGACCCAGGAAGGCGTCTCGCGCGAGGACGCCTATGCCGCGGTTCAGGAAAACGCCATGAAGGTCTGGCGCGGCGAAGGCCGCTTCATCGACTTCCTCAAGGCCGACGCCCGCGTCACCCTGCCCCACGACCAACTGGAAGCCCTGTTCGACCTCGGCTACCACACCAAGAACGTCGACGTGGTGTTCAAGCGGGTGTTCGGCGAGGGCT
>DAIOID010000141.1:1970-7355 GCA_036744355.1 Brevundimonas sp. | reverse complement strand
TCCCCGAACAGGGCCGAACCGACCCGGACATGGGTCGCGCCGCAGCGAATGGCGGTTTCATAGTCGCCGCTCATGCCCATCGACAGCACCGACAGGCCGTTGCGGGCGGCGATTTCGGCCAGAAGTTTGAAGTGCGGCTCAGGCGCCTCGTCGGCCGGCGGGATGCACATTAGGCCTTCGACGCTGAGGCCGTGAATATCCCGCGCAGCGGCGATCAGGGCGTCAGCCTCGGCGGGCAGGACACCCGCTTTCTGAGGTTCGGCGCCGGTGTTGACCTGGACCAGGACGCGGGGACGGCGGCTGGTCTTCTTCATCGCCGCCGCCAGAGCGGCCGCCAGCTTCTCGCGGTCCAGGGTCTCGATGACGTCGAAGAGTTCGGCCGCCTCGACCGCCTTGTTGGTCTGCAAGGGGCCGATCAGGCGTAATTCAAGGTCGGGCAAGGCGGCGCGGCGGTCGGCCCAGTGGCCTTGCGCCTCCTGCACCCGGTTCTCGCCGAAGACGCGCTGGCCGGCCGCCAGGGCCGCCTCCAGCGCCTCGGGCGGTTGGGTCTTGGACACGGCGGTCAGCATCACGGACGCCGGGTCGCGTCGGACCTCGACACAGGTCTGGGCGATCCGCTGGCGCACGGCGGCGAAGCGATCATGGATGGACGGAACGATGGAAGCGGGATTAGAGGCGGTCATGACCCTGTCCGAAGACGCGCGCACGCTGTGGCAGACAGCAACGGCTCTAGCCCGCGCCGCGGCGGCTGTCAGCCCGCCCCGAAAATCCAGCCGCCCCCCCCTGCCCCCGCTGCTCTTCTTCACCGACCCGACGCGCACGCCCCGGCCGTGGGAGACAGCGGCCCGCCTGCCCGCCGGCGCGGGCGTCGTTTTCCGCCATTTCGGCGCGGCGGATGCGCTGGAAACCGGCCTGCGGCTGCGGGCGGCGACAAAGGCGGCGGGCGTGCGCCTGCTGGTCGGGCTCGACGCCGACCTGGCTGAGCGGATCGAGGCAGACGGCCTGCACCTGCCGGAACGGGCGCTGTCGGCGGCCTACGCCCTGTCCGGGCGGCGGCCCGACTGGCTGCTGACGGGGGCGGCGCATTCGGCGGTGACTGTGAAGGCCGCACGGGATCTGGACGCCCTGGTGCTGTCGCCGGTGTTTCCCGCGGGCGGCGCCTCGGGGAGCAAGCCGGTTCTGGGGATCGACGGCTTCAAGGCGCTCAAGACCCACGCCCCCTGCCCTGTCTATGCCTTGGGCGGAATCGGGGCAGGCAATGTCGCCGACCTGCTGGGATCCGGTGCGTGCGGGGTCGCGGGCGTGGACGCCGTGCAGACCGTCTTCAGGCCCTGAGGCCGGACGCAATCAGAATTTGAAGATGGTTTCCAGACGGACGCGCGGCGCGGCGCGGCGGTCGGCGGCGCTTTCGGGGGCGCGGGCCGGATCGACCTCGGGTGAGGCCAGGTTGGCGGCGGCGCCGACGCGCAGGCGCGGGCTGAGGCGGTAATAGGCGCCCGCCTCCACATCGCCCCAGTCGGTCTCGCGGCCGACGGGCTGGTTCAGGTTGAAGTTCAGACCCCAGCGGCCGCTGTCGTTCCAGCGCAGACCGCGGCGTTGCGGCGCGGACGTCGCATGCGAGGCCTGGGCGGCTTCGGTCAGCGACACGGCGGGAGCGCGGCGGGCCTGGGCCGAGGCGTCATGAGCCGTCCCGGCGATCGCCAGGATGCTCACAGTCGCAGCGATGATCGCAACGAAACGCATCTTCCAACCCTTGAGACCGGCTTGAGCGCCGACTCTTGCTTCCTGAACCCGAGCCTCAGCTCAAGAACACAGCGATTAGACACCGCTGGTCCACCCGGTCAACGCAACGTGGCCATGCGGAACCGGTTCCGTGCGACTCTGGCGCCCGCCTGTGGCGCGCACACCACGCCAATAAGTCGACTTCCGGTCGCTCGAACACGGGTTCGCCTTGTCATCGCCCCTTTCGCCCGTGTTATAGAGCGTAGCTGCGGCGCGGACGTGCGCGGATTTTGCGGGCGCGCGCGCCCGAGGTTCGCGCCACGCTTCGTCCACGAACCTTTACGGAGACCTCGGAATGGCATTTGTTCGCGGCGCTGCGGTCGCCCTGATCGCGTCGGGACTGCTGCTGGGCGGCTGCTCCAGCCTGCCTTTCGTCGGCAGCAAGGATAAGGCCCCCAAAGCCGACGCCCAGCTGGGTATCGGCGTGAACGCCTATCTGTGGCGCGCCACCCTGGACACCCTGGCCTTCATGCCCCTGGCCAGCGCCGACCCGTGGGGCGGCGTGGTCAACTATGACTGGTACGTCAATCCGCAGGCGCCGAACGAACGTTTCAAGGCCACCGTCTTCATCCTGGACCGCCGCCTGCGCGCCGACGCCCTGAACGTCTCGGTGACCAAGGAAGTCAAGGACGCCGCCGGCGCCTGGACCGCCGCCCCGGTCGCGGCCCAGACGGAAACCGATCTGGAAAACGCCATCCTGACGCGCGCGCGCCAACTTAATCTCGCCAACGCGGCTCGCTAAGAGCCGCCCTCTCCTCTTTCGCTCCCCAACGCAGACCTCAGGGCCGCCTCAAGCTTCGCGCCTGAGGCGATACCTCAGGATACGCCGTGGCCACTCGTTACGAGCCCAAGACCGCCGAACCCCGCCAGCAGGCCCGCTGGGCGGCCGCTGACGCCTTCTCGGTGTCCAACGACGACACCGGCCGTCCGAAATACTACGTGCTCGAGATGTTCCCCTATCCGTCGGGCAACATCCACATGGGCCATGCCCGCAACTATGTGATGGGCGACGTGGTGGCGCGTCACAAGCGCGCGCAAGGCTACGACGTCCTGCATCCGATGGGCTGGGACGCCTTCGGCATGCCGGCCGAGAACGCGGCCATGGAGCGGGGCGTCCATCCCGGCGACTGGACCTGGTCCAACATCGCGACGATGCGCAACCAGCTGAAGCTGCTGGGCCTTTCGCTGGACTGGAGCCGCGAGTTCGCCACCTGCGACCCGGCCTATTACGGCAAGCAGCAGGCCTGGTTCCTGGAGCTGTACAAACGCGGTCTGGTGTATCGGAAGGACGGCGTGGTCAACTGGGATCCGGTCGACAACACGGTCCTGGCCAACGAACAGGTCATCGACGGACGCGGCTGGCGTTCGGGCGCCCTGGTCGAGAAGCGCAAGCTGAACCAGTGGTTCCTGCGCATTACTCAGTATGCGGACGATCTGATCGACGGCCTGGCGACGCTGGAAGGGCGCTGGCCCGACAAGGTCCGCCTGATGCAGGAAAACTGGATCGGCCGCTCGAAGGGCCTGCAGATGAAGTGGACCTTCGCGGCCGGCGCCGCGCCCGCCGGCCATGAGGCCGTCGAGGTCTACACGACCCGTCCCGACACCCTGTTCGGCGCCAGCTTCATCGGCCTGGCCCCCGATCACCCCATTTCCAAGCAACTGGCCGAGGCCGATCCCAAGGTCGCCGCCTTCGTCGCTGAATGCCGCAAGGGCGGCGCCTCGCAGGCCGAGATCGAACAGGCCGAGAAGATCGGCTGGGACACCGGGCTGAAGGTCGTCCACCCCTTCACCGGCGCCGAGATTCCGGTCTGGATCGCCAACTTCATCCTGTCGGAATACGGCACGGGCGCTGTCTTCGCCTGCCCGGCCCACGACCAGCGCGACCTGGACTTCGCTCGCAAGTACGACCTGGCGGTGATCCCGGTCGTTCGCCCCGAAGGCGCCGGCGACGACTTCGCCGTGGGCGACGAGGCCTATACCGGCCCCGGCTCCCTCTTCCATTCCGACTTCCTCAACGGCCTGGACATCGAGGCCGCCAAGGCCGAGGCCATCGCCCGCATAGAGGCGGCTGCGACCGGCGAGGCCAAGACCATCTATCGCCTGCGCGACTGGGGCGTCAGCCGCCAGCGCTACTGGGGCTGCCCCATCCCCATCATCCACTGCGAGACCTGCGGCCCGGTAGCCGTCCCGGCCGAGCAACTGCCGGTCGAGCTGCCCAAGGACGTCAGCTTCGACGTGCCGGGCAACCCGCTGGACCGTCATCCGACGTGGAAACACGTCAAATGCCCGACCTGCGGCGGCGAGGCCCGGCGCGAGACCGACACCCTGGACACCTTCGTTGATTCCAGCTGGTACTTCGCCCGCTTCGCCGACCCCAAGGCGGAGGCCCCGATCAACAAGGCCGCCGCCTCCAAGTGGCTGCCGGTCGACCAGTATATCGGCGGCGTCGAACACGCGGTCCTGCACCTGCTCTACGCCCGCTTCATCACCCGCGCCCTGTCGGACGCCGGCCTGATGGACGTGAAGGAGCCCTTCGCCGGGCTGTTCACGCAAGGGATGGTGGTCCACGAGACCTATTACGAAGGCCATGAAGCCAGCGGCAAACCGCGCTGGGTCGAGCCTTCGGACGTGCGCATCGAAACCGTGGACGGCCAGCGCGTCGCCACCCGCCTCTCGACGGGCGCCGCCCTGACGATCGGCGATGTCGAGAAGATGTCCAAGTCCAAGAAGAACGTGGTCGCCCCCCAGGACATCATCGCCGCCTACGGCGTCGACGCCGGCCGCCTGTTCATCCTCTCGGACAGCCCGCCCGAGCGCGACATCCAATGGTCGACCGGCGGCGTCGAGGGCGCCGCCCGCTTCGTCCAGCGCGTCTGGGCCGAGTTCGACGGCTTCGACGCGGCGGCCCCGGCCAACGCCGATGTCGACGCCAGTCTGATCCGTGAGACGCACAAGGCCATCAAGGCCGTGTCGGAGGGAGTCGAGCACTTCCGCTTCAACTCGGCCGTGGCCAAGCTCTACGCCTTCCTGGCGACCATCCGTCAGCACGACAAGGCCGGCGCCGAGGCCAAGAGGACCGCGCTCAGCACCCTGGCCCGCCTGATCGCCCCCTTCACCCCGCACCTGGCCGAGGAAGCCTGGGCGCGCCTGGGTCAGGACGGCATGGTCCTGGACGCCCCCTGGCCGGTATTCGACGCCGCCCTGGCCGCGGACGACGAGGTCACCCTGCCCGTCCAGATCGGCGGCAAGCGTCGCGGCGAGGTCGTCCTGCCGCGCGGGTCGGACAATGCGACCGTCGAGGCCGCCGCTCTCGCCAATCCGACGGTTCAGGCCTACCTTGCCGCCAACAACCTCAGCGTTCGCAAGGTGATCGTGGTGCCCGACCGTATCGTCAATCTGGTGGCCGGCTGATGCGCCGCGCCCTCGCCCTGATCGCCGTCGCGGGCGCCGCCCTGCTGTCCGGCTGCGGCTTCACGCCCCTGTACGGCGAGACGGGCGTGGGCGCGGGCCTCTCGCGCATCGCCGTGACCACGCCGGACAACCGCCTGGGCTATCGGCTGCGCGAGCAACTCGAGGACGCCTTCGGTCGCGACGGTTCGGCCC
>DAIOID010000141.1:0-1870 GCA_036744355.1 Brevundimonas sp. | reverse complement strand
CGCGCCCTGACCCTGTGCAAGGCCATCACGCCCGACCTGAACGACCCGTTCAACGTCACCTTCCTGACCGAGGCCGACATCGACGGCGATGCGGTCAAACTGGAGGAAGCCTTGACCGCCCTGTCCATGATCGGCGGGCGCCGTCTGGTGCGCATCCGCCTATCGGACGGCAAGGCCGGGGTCGACAAGGCCATCGCCGCCGCCCTGACCGTCCACGCCGAGGGCGGCTACAATCCCGACGCCATGCTGGTTGTCGAGGCCGGGGCGCTCGGCCGTGAATCCGCCCTGCGCAAGGCCGCTGAAAAGGCCGCCGGGGCCGTCGGCATCGCCTGCTACGAGGACGAGGTCGGCGACGTCGCCCGCATGACGCGCGAGGCCCTGGGCGCCGACAAGGTGGGCCTGACCGCGGATGCTCTCGAGCGTTTCGTCGGCCGCCTGCCGCGCGAACGTGGCCTGATGCGTCAGGAAATCGAACGGTTGGTGCTCTATATCGGCCCGGGCTCCGGCCGCACCATCGACACGCCCGAGCTGGAAGAGCATCTGGGGGTCGAGCCCGACGCCTCCTTGTCCGACGCCGCGCTTCAGGCCTTCGGCGGCCGTCCCGCCCCGGCCCAGTCCGGTCTGCGCCGTGCCCTGGCCGAGGGCGAAAGCGCCGTCATGGCCGTGCGGATGGCCGCCATCCATCTGGGCAAGCTGCGCCGCATCAACGTCCTGCAAGCCTCCGGCGCCGGCCCCAAGGAGGCCGCCAAAGCCGCCGGCGTCTTCTGGAAACAGGAGGCCGAGATCCTGCGTCAGGCCCGCGCCTGGCGCCTGGAGCTGCTCGACGAGGTTCAGGACAGCGTCAACGCCGCCGACATCGCCACCAAGACCACCGGCCTGCCCGAGGCCCTGATCGCCGAACGCCTGCTGCTGGAAATCGCCGCTCGCGCACGGCGCATCGGGCTTTGAAGCCAGGGCCTATCGCGCTTCGCGCGGCTTGAGGCCTAAGGAATCAGCCTCGCTTCGACATCCGGCGATAGGCGGGCTTGTTCGCCGCCGCCGCCTGCCGCTGCATCGCCCGTTCCGCCCCCCGTGCGCCGCCCTTCTCGCCGGCGGGGCCCGCTTGAGAGCCCGCCTTCTTGGCGGCCAAGGCGCGTTTCAGGGCTTCGGTCGCGCTGGTCTTGTCAGTCTGGTCAGTCATGGCCGCACCCTAGCACGGCCTGACCGGAAAGGCCCGTCAGCCGCGCATCAGACGACGGCACAGGTCGTCGAGCTGTTCCAGGGTGCCGTATTTGATGGTCAGCTCGCCCTTGCCGCCCTTGTCGATCAGCAGGACCTTGAGGCCCAGGGCATCGGCCAGATCCTGCTCCAGGGCGGCGACGTCGGCGGCGCCCTCCCCGCTCAACACCGGCTTGGCCTTCGACGGCTTCGGCCCGTCGGCGGCGCGGCGGGCCAGGGCCTCGGTCTGACGCACGTTCAGGCCCTTGGCCAGGACCTGTTCGGCCAGGGCCTCGGGGTTGGGGGCGGTGATCAGGGCGCGGGCGTGACCGGCCGAGAGCCGGTTCTCCATCACATGGTTCAGCACGCTGTCCGGCAACTGCAGCAGGCGCAGGGTGTTGGCGACATGGCTGCGGCTCTTGCCCACCACCCCGGCCAGGGCGTCCTGGGTGCGGCCGAAGCGCGAGATGAGCGAGCCATAGGCCATGGCCTCTTCGACCGGGTTCAGGTCGGCGCGCTGCACGTTTTCGATGATGGCCACCTCCATCACCTCGACGTCGTCCATCGGACGTTCGATGATCGGCACGTTGCGCAGGCGGGCGGCCTGGGCGGCGCGCCAGCGGCGCTCGCCGGCGATGATCTGCCACATGCCGTCCTGGCCCGGCTGGGCGCG
>DAIOID010000140.1:0-7404 GCA_036744355.1 Brevundimonas sp. | reverse complement strand
TTGCGAACCAACCTTGTCGGTTGCCTGTTTCTCCGCCCTCGCCTACAGCCTCGAACGAACCTATGCGGATGTGGCGGAACTGGTAGACGCACTGGATTTAGGTTCCAGCGCCGAGAGGCGTGGAGGTTCGAGTCCTCTCATCCGCACCACTGGCTAGGCGCGATACAGATCCGCCAGCACCGCCGGGATCAGATTCGGCAAGTCCTCGGCGATCAGTCCTGGCCCGAAACGATGTGCGGCATCCGCGTGCATCCAGACCGCCGCGCAAGCTGCGTCAAAGCTGTCCATATGCTGGGCCAGCAGGCCGCCGATCATCCCCGCCAGCACGTCGCCGCTGCCCGCCGTCGCCAGCCAGGGCGAACCATTGCCGTTGACGACGCAACGCCCGTTCGGAGCCGCGATGACGGTGGCGGCGCCCTTCAGCACCACGACCGCCCCTGCACGCTCAGCGGCCTCCACAGCCGCCCTCTCGCGGCCTCTGGCCAACAGTCCCGGGAACAGGCGTTCGAACTCTCCCTCATGGGGTGTCAGCACGTCATCGCGATCCAGACAGGCGAAAAGGTTGCCGGGCCGGTCCCGGAACAGGGTCAGGGCGTCCGCGTCGATCACCAGGGCCGCCCCCGTCCGCCCCAGAGCCGCGACATTGGCCGCCGTCGCCTCTGTGAGCCCCGCCGCGGGCCCGATCACAACGGCGTCCATCGGCTGGGCCAGCGCCGCCAACTGATCGGCTGTAGCGAAGCTGGCCAGCATGACCGCCTCCAGCACCGGCGCCAGCACCGGCGCCGTATCCGGCGGGCAAAACACCTTCACCAGCCCCGCGCCGACCCTCAGTCCCGCCCGCGCCGCCAGCCGGGCCGCACCGGTCGACAAGGCATTGCCGGACACGACGCCGAGGCGTCCCCGCGCGTGCTTATGCGCCTCCGCGCCGGGCCAGGGCATCAGGCTCTGCCATGTCATGGGGTCGTTGATCGGGTTCATGATCGAATTCCGTTCACGGATGGCCTCTGAGCACGAAAATTGCTTGCCTTATTGTGCAATGCAATGTCCCTTTACGACCCGAGCGTCGGACCAACCAGGGAGCCGGCTCGGGACTCGCCATGAAGAAGATTGAAGCCGTCATCAAGCCGTTCAAGCTGGATGAAGTGAAAGACGCTCTCCAAGATATCGGAGTGCAGGGCATGACTGTCTTGGAAGCCAAGGGATACGGCCGCCAGAAGGGCCATTCCGAGCTTTATCGCGGCGCCGAGTACGTCATCGACTTTCTGCCCAAGATCAAGATCGAGGTCGTCGTGGCCGATGATCTGGCTCCCGCCGTGGTCGACGCCATTCAGACCGCAGCCCGCACCGGCAAGATCGGCGACGGCAAGATCTTCGTCTCCGCCCTTGAAGACGTCATCCGTATCCGCACGGGCGAGACCGGCGCTCAGGCTATCTGACCACCATGCGGCCGCCCCCCGGGGCGGCCGCTTTTCGTTCTTCCTCTCCTCCCCGAACCAACAGGACTTCGAGCATGAGCGCCGCCCAAAAGATCCTTCAAGAGATCAAGGAAAAGGACGTCCAGTACGTCGATATCCGCTTCACCGATACGCGCGGCCGCCTGCAGCACGTGACGTTCGACATCGACATGGTCGATGAAGAGTTCCTGGAAGAAGGCACCATGTTCGACGGCTCGTCGATCGCGGGCTGGAAGGCCATCAACGAGTCCGACATGCTGCTGAAGCCGGACCTGACGCGCGCCTACATCGACCCCTTCTACCAGCAGACCACCCTCTTCCTGTTCTGCGACGTCCTCAGCCCCGACACGGGCGAGCCCTATAACCGCGACAGCCGCTCGATGGCCAAGAAGGCCCTGGCCTATGTCCAGTCCTCGGGCGTGGGCGACGTGGTCTATTTCGGCCCGGAAGCCGAGTTCTTCATCTTCGACGACGTGCGCTGGAACACCGCACCGCACAACACCGGCTACAGCTTCGACTCGATCGAGCTGCCGTCGAACACCGGCGCTGAATACGCCGAGGGCAACCTGGGCCACCGCCCGGGTCACAAGGGCGGCTATTTCCCGGTCAACCCGGTCGACTCCGCCCAGGATCTGCGCGGCGAAATGCTGGGCGTGATGAAGGACCTGGGCATGGACCCGGAGAAGCATCACCACGAGGTCGCCCCGGCGCAGCACGAACTGGGCCTGAAGTTCAGCGACCTGCTGACCATGGCCGACCGCCTGCAGCTCTACAAGTACGTGATCCACAACGTGGCCGCGGCTTACGGCAAGTCGGCGACCTTCATGGCCAAGCCCATGTTCGCCGACAACGGCTCGGGCATGCACGTCCATATGTCGATCTGGAAGGACGGCAAGCCCCAGTTCGCCGGCGACAAGTACGCTGGCCTGTCGCAGGAATGTCTGTGGTACATCGGCGGCATCATCAAGCACGCCAAGGCCATCAACGCCTTCGCCAACTCGACCACCAACTCCTACAAGCGCCTGGTGCCCGGCTATGAAGCCCCGGTGAAGCTGGCCTATTCGGCCAGCAACCGTTCGGCCTCGATCCGCATCCCCCACGTCTCGTCGCCCAAGGCCAAGCGTCTGGAAGCCCGCTTCCCCGATCCGATGGGCAACCCCTACCTGACCTTCGTCGCCCTGCTGATGGCGGGCCTGGACGGCATCGAGAACCGCATCGATCCGGGCGCGGCGGCCGACAAGAACCTCTACGACCTGCCGCCCGAAGAACGCGGCTCGATCCCCGAGGTCGCCGGTTCGCTGAAGGAAGCTCTGGACGCCCTCGACGCGGACCGCGCCTTCCTCAAGAAAGGCGGCGTCATGGATGACGACTTCATCGACAGCTACATCGCGCTGAAGTCGGAAGAAGTCGCCCGCCTGCAGCTGCACCCGCACCCGGTCGAGTTCGACATGTACTACAGCTGCTGATCCTCAGATTAGGTTGAGCGAGAAACCCCGGACGGATCACCGTCCGGGGTTTTTCATGGGTTGAGAATGACCTGACCGCCGGCGCGGCTCGACGGGCGTCGCCATCGTTAACGGCCAAGCCAGAGCTACCATGCCACCCAGATTAACGTCTTCTAGCGATGCGCTGAGGGCGTTGCCTGAGGTGCTCCAGATCACAAGGTCTTGGGGCTCAACCAAGCGACCGGCTGAAGCACGGAACCCCAACCGCCTATCGCTGTTGCCTTCTCAAAGGAGAACGCCGCCATGCCGGATAGACACGCTGACACGGACCGCTGGGGCGGCCCTGGGGCCAGTCAAGAGAACCGCAACAAACCCAAGCCTGATCCAAAAGTGAAGGATGCAGACGCGCCGGATCATCTGTCGCCGCGTAGCCAGATTTCGGGCGGCGGCGGCGAGAACGACATTCACAAGGGGCAGTCAGCCAAGGCCAAGCACGCCAAGCACGCCACCTCGCAGGAAAAAAAGCACGAGCGGGACGGCCGCCACTAAGCGCGAGGCTAGTCCGGCCTGCTCTGATTACAACCCGGCGCATCGCGCTTCGGCGCGCCTTGAAGGCGCCGACCGCCTTAAACGAGGCGGCTCTGCACCACGGCGGCGCCGATGAAGCTGGCGAATAGCGGATGCGGCGCGAACGGGCGGCTCTTCAGTTCCGGGTGGTACTGGACGCCGATGAACCACGGGTGGTCCGGGCGCTCGACCGTCTCGGGCAGGACGCCGTCGGGCGACAGGCCGGCGAAGACCAGACCGGCCTTCTGCTCGATCGCCTCGCGGTAGTTGATATTCACCTCATAGCGGTGACGATGGCGCTCGCTGATCTCGGTCGAGCCATAGATCTCGGCGATCTTCGATCCCGCCTTCAGGGTCGAGTCGTAGGCGCCCAGACGCATGGTGCCGCCCAGATCGCCGCCCTGCTCGCGTTTGACGCGCTCGTTGCCCTGGGTCCACTCGGTCATCAGGCCCACGACGGGTTCTTCCGCCGGACCGAACTCGGTCGAAGTCGCCTTGGGGAAGCCAGCCAGGTTTCGCGCCGCTTCGATCACCGCCATCTGCATGCCGAAGCAGATGCCGAAATAGGGGATCTTGCGTTCGCGGGCGAAACGCGCCGCCTCGATCTTGCCCTCCGCCCCGCGCTCGCCGAAGCCACCCGGCACCAGAACCGCGTGAGCGCCCTGCAAGCGCTCCTGGCAGGCCTCGGGGTCCCCCTCGAAGGTGTCGGCCTCAACCCAGTCGATGTTGACCTTGACGTTGTTGGCCACGCCGCCGTGCTGCAGGGCCTCGATCAGCGACTTATAGGCGTCCTTCAGAACCGTGTACTTGCCGACCACGGCGATGGTGACTTCGCCGTCCGGGTGCAGGCGACGGCGCACGATCTCTTCCCAGCCGGTCAGGTCGGGTGCGGGCGCGTCGGTGATGCCGAAGTGGGCCAGAACTTCGCTGTCCAGACCTTCATGGTGATAGTCCAGCGGCACAGCGTAGATGTCGGCCGAGTCCATCGCCTGGATCACGCCGCTCTCGCGCACGTTGCAGAACTGGCCGATCTTGCGCTTTTCCTCAGCCGGAATCGGCTGCTCGCAGCGGCACAGCAGGATGTCGGGCTGGATGCCAATAGAGCGCAGTTCCTTGACCGAGTGCTGCGTCGGCTTGGTCTTCATTTCCCCGGCCGTCTTGATGAACGGCAGCAGGGTCAGGTGGACGAAGCAGGACTGGCCGCGCGGCAAGTCCTGGCCCAGCTGGCGGATGGCCTCGAAGAAAGGCAGCCCCTCGATGTCGCCGACGGTGCCGCCGATCTCGACCAGGACGAAGTCCACGTCCTCGCCCGTGTCCGTCTTGGCCGGGCTGAGGCAGAACTGCTTGATCTGGTCGGTGACGTGCGGAATGACCTGGACGGTCGCGCCCAGATAGTCGCCGCGACGCTCCTTCTCCAGGATGGTCGAATAGATACGGCCGGTCGTGACGTTGTCCGACTTGGCGGCCGAGACGCCCGTGAAGCGCTCATAGTGGCCCAGATCGAGATCGGTCTCAGCGCCGTCGTCGGTCACGAAGACCTCGCCGTGCTGATAGGGGCTCATCGTCCCCGGATCGACGTTCAGATAAGGGTCCAGCTTGCGCAGACGGACTTTGTAACCTCGTGCCTGCAAAAGAGCGCCGAGAGCGGCGGAGGCGAGGCCTTTTCCTAGCGAGGAAACCACGCCGCCGGTGATGAACACATAGCGAGCCATGGGCGGACACCTTACTCCATGATTCGCGGCGGGAGCATGGCCCGACGCAAAACAACTGTTGAACAAAAGAAGAAAGCGCGCCCTGCGGCGCGCTTTCCGGGATTTCTGGGCTGTCGAGGGCTTACTGAGCCGGAGCGGGCGCCGGCGCCGGCGCCGAAGACGCCGGAAGGCTGGCTTCCAAATCGTCCAGCGACGGTGCGACCGGTGCAGCCGGCGTCGGAGCCGCCGGTTCAGCCGGGGCCGTCTGCTGTTCATTGCCCACCGCGATGGCGCCGACGGCGTCGGCGTCGATCACCGAACGCGAGCCACGGGCGAAGTTGCCGGCGATCGTCAGGCCGATGGCGCAGACGAAGAAGGCGATGGCGAGGATCGAGGTCGCCCGCGTCAGCAGGTTGCCCGCGCCGCGCGCGGTCATGAAGCCCGACGGGCCTCCGCCCATGCCCAGGGCGCCGCCCTCGGAGCGTTGCAGCAGGATCACGGCCGTCAGGGCGACCGAGATCAGGATCATGGCGACGAGCAAGATGGTCTGGAGCATGGTGTCAATCATGTGGGCGCGGAGATGCGCCGATCAAGCGGCGGCGTCTAACACCGATGCGGGACCGGGGCAAACGCCGAACGAAGGAAGGCGACAAATGGCGCTGCTTACGCCGCGCGGATGATGCCCAGGAAATCCTCGGCCTTCAGCGAGGCGCCGCCGACCAGAGCCCCGCCGACTTCGGCGACAGCCAGGATTTCCGCTGCGTTCGACGGCTTGACCGAGCCGCCATAAAGGATCGGCGCGACGCGACCGCCCTCGCCCAGCTTGGCGATCATGGCGGCGCGCACTGCGACGTGAACTTCCTCGATCTGTTCCAGCGTCGGCGTCAGGCCGGTGCCGATGGCCCAGACCGGCTCATAGGCGACGGCGAAGGCCTTGCCCGCCAGCGACGCCGGCAGCGAGCCGGCCACCTGACGGCTGACGACCTCGACCGCCTGCCCCGCTTCGCGTTCCACCAAGGTCTCGCCGATGCAGATGATGGGCTCCAGACCCGCAGCCAGCGCCGCTTCGACCTTGGCGGCGACATCGGCGTCGGTCTCGCCGAAACCGGCCCGACGCTCCGAGTGGCCGAGAATCACCAAGGCCGCGCCAGCATCGACCAGCATGTCGGCCGACACCGAACCGGTGAAGGCGCCCGACATTTCAGCGTGGCAGTCCTGACCGCCCAGCTCGACCGGCCCGTCGGCCAGAATGCGCGCCATCCGCTCCGTCAGCGTCGCAGGCGGGCACAGGGCCACGCGACAGGCCGCAGCCTGCTCCTGCAAGGCTTTCGCCAGAGCCTCAGCCTCACCCAGGCTCGCACCCAGGCCGTTCATTTTCCAGTTGCCGGCGACCAGCTTCACAGATTGTTTCATGGTGGTCTGTTTAGGCGCCGTTGTCGCGGAAGCCAAGATGTTGAGACTCGTCCGCTTGCGGCGCCCTAGGGACTGCCCCTATACGCGACGATGGCGCCCCTTATGACGCCGGCCCTCGTCAGGTTTCTGTCTCGATGATCACGCTGTTCCGCAACTTCTCCAAGTCGAAATGGGCTGCGGGCCTGTTTGCCTTGATCATCCTCAGCTTCCTGATTGTCGGCGCCCAGTCCGACGTCTTCTCGAACCTGGGACCTAAGCATGTCATCGACGCCGGAGATCGCAGCATCGGCGCCGCCCAGTTCCGCGGCGACTTCGAGCGCGTGCGCGCCAACCTGCAGGAGCAGGCCGGTCGCCCCGTGTCGTTTGAGGACATGGTCAAGGAGAACATCCACACCCAGTATCTGGAAAGCCAGACCCAACGCCTCGGCTTCCTCGCCTGGGCCTGGAACGCCGGCATCCGCCCCGGCAAGGAACTGGTGCTGAAGGAAATCCGCCAGATCCCCGCCTTCTTCAACCAAGTCTCGGGCCAGTTCGATCAGGACCGCTACGAGCAGGCTCTGGCCGCCCAGGGCCTGACCTCGGAAATGCTGGAACAGGATCTGCGCGACCAGTACGTCGCCAGCCAGTTCGGCGCAGGCGTCTTCGCCGGCGCCCGCGTGCCGCGCATCTACGGCGCCCTGCTGGCCGGTCAGGCCCTGGAAACGCGTGATGGTCGCTGGTTCACCGTGACCCAGGCCATGGCCGGGGCGGCGGCCGCCCCGACAGACGCCCAACTGACGGCCTTCATCAATGAGAACGCGGCCCAGCTGCGTCGTCCTGAGTTCCGCATGATCT
>DAIOID010000139.1:0-7631 GCA_036744355.1 Brevundimonas sp. | reverse complement strand
CTGGCCCAGATCGTCCAGATGGTGGCCCAGGCCCAGCGCAGCCGCGCGCCCATCCAGCGCCTGGCCGACCTGGTGTCCAGCTGGTTCGTGCCGGCCGTCATCGGCATCGCCGTGGTCGCCGCCGCGGTCTGGGGCGTGATCGGACCCGACCCGCGCCTGTCCTACGCCCTGGTCGCATCGGTGACGGTTCTCATCATCGCCTGTCCCTGTGCGCTGGGCCTCGCCACGCCGATCTCGATCATGGTGGGGGTGGGGCGTGGCGCGCGCGCCGGCGTCCTCATCAAGAACGCCGAGGCGCTGGAGCGGTTCGAGAAGGTGGACACCCTGGTGCTCGACAAGACCGGCACCCTGACCGAGGGACGACCGTCGGTCACGGCGATCCGACCGGCCGAGGGCTTTGACGAAGTCGAGCTTCTTCGCCTGTCCGCCAGCCTGGAGCGGGGCAGCGAACACCCCCTGGCCGACGCCGTCGTGCGCGCCGCCGCCGATCGCGGCCTGACGCTTTCCGAGGCTGCGGAGTTCGACAGCCCGGTCGGGCGCGGCGTCACCGGCCTGGTCGACCGCCGTCGTCTGTTCCTGGGCAATGCCCGCTTCCTGAGGGAGGCCGGGATCGATGTCGCCCCCCTCGAGGCGGCGGCAGAGGTTTTGCGGGAGGAGGGCGCTACGGCCATCTTCGTGGCCATTGACGGCGCTGTGGCCGGCGTTCTCGGCATCGCCGATCCGGTGAAGGCCACGACCGCCGACGCCATCCGCGACCTGAAGGCCGCTGGCCTTAGGCTGGTGATGATGACAGGCGACAATCGCACGACGGCTGAAGCCGTGGCGCGGAGGTTGGGCATCGACGATGTCCGGGCCGAGGTGCTGCCGCAGGACAAGGCTTCCGTCGTCCAGCAGCTCAGGGCCGAGGGGCGCGTCGTCGCCATGGCCGGAGACGGCGTCAATGATGCGCCGGCCCTGGCCGCCGCCGACGTCGGCGTCGCCATGGGCGCCGGTTCAGACGTGGCCATCGAGAGCGCGGGCGTCACCCTGCTGGGCGGCGATCTCCAGGGCATCGTCCGGGCGCGGCATCTGTCCCGGGCCGTCATGGGCAACATCCGTCAGAATCTGGTGTTCGCCTTCGGCTACAACACCCTGGGGATCCCTGTGGCGGCCGGCGTCCTCTATCCGGTTTTCGGCCTGATGCTGTCGCCGGCGCTGGCGGCCCTCGCCATGGCGCTGTCCTCGGTCAGCGTCATCGCCAATGCGCTGCGTCTGCGGGCGGTCAGGCTTTAGGGGGCAGCCGGCGAAAGCGCCGGGCGCCGCCGGTCTTGAGGGGAAGACCGCAGGCTTGCGTATCTATGAGAGAGGGGCGTTTCCTCAAGGAGAAACACGTGAACCGTTTCAAGATCGCAACCCTGGCCGGCGCGGCCGCCGCGCTGTCCCTGTTCGCGGGCCAGGCCGACGCCCACGCCCGCCTTGTCAGCGCCACGCCGGCGACCGGCGCCACGGTGTCGGCGCCGCGCACCATCAGCCTCACCTTCAGCGAGCGCATGGCTCCGGCCTTCTCGGGATTTGACCTCGCCAACGCCCAGGGAACCGTCATTCCGGTTCAGGCCCGGGTCTCCAAGGACGGCAAGACCCTCAGCGGGGCGCCTCGAACCGCTCTGGCGGCCGGCGCCTATACGGTCAACTGGCGCGTGGCCTCGCCCGACGGTCACCGCATGACGGGCTCCACGACCTTTATCGTGCGCTGAGCCATGCTGGAGTTCGCGGTCGTCCTTCTGAGGCTGGCCCAGTATGTGGGCGCCATGCTCCTGCTGGGCGTGCCCCTGTTCTTCGCCTTCAGGATGCCCACGTCGGACGCGGCCGTCGAAAGATGGCCGCGAAAGACGCTGCTGATTGCAGCGGCGGTGACCGCGGCGGCCTCGCTTGCGGCTCTGGTCCTGCAGACGGCCGTCATGGCGGGGTCGATGGCGGAGGCGCTGAAACCGGCGTCTCTGGCCTATATGGCGTTCGACATGGAGATCGGTCGCGCCTTTGTGGCGAGAGCGCTGGTCGCAGCCCTGGCCGGCGTGCTGCTTCTAGTTCTCCGACCTGGCCGGGCGACCTGGATCGACCTCACGGTTCTGGGTCTGATGGTTTGCGCCAGTCTGGCCTGGACCGGCCACGGCGCCGCAACCGAGGGCGTCCCGGGCTTCGTTCATCTCGGGGCGGACATCATTCACGCGGCTGCTGCAGCCATGTGGCTGGGCGCGCTCGCCGCCTTGGGCCTGTTCCTGGCCATTCCTCATGGAGATCCGGAGCGGGATCGACTGACCCACGACGCTCTGCACGGCTTCGCCGGCATGGGCACGCTAGCGGTCGGCCTCCTGGTCGCGACGGGTCTGGTGAACACCTGGTTCCTGGTCGGTCCCGATCGGCTGTGCGCCTTGCTGACGACGCCCTATGGCCTTCTGCTGAGCGCGAAACTGACGGTCTTCGTGGGCATGCTGGCCCTGGCCGCGTCAAATCGCTTTGTCCTGACGCCCTGTCTTCATCGTTCTCTGGAGGATGAGAGCCAGAAGCCGTCGGCGATCAGGGCCCTGCGACGCAGTCTCGTGCTGGAGACGGCCCTGGCGGTTCTCCTTCTGGGGCTGGTGGCGGTGATGGGGACGCTCGCGCCGCCCGCCGCCATGATGATGATGTGAGGCCATGGCGTTCGACGCGGCCAGCGTCGCTTCGGACGCCCCGGTGCGATGAAGCCCTCCCTTGCGTCGTCAGCGCGGGGGAGGGTCTTTCCTAGCCGAGCCTGACCCGGGTCTCGTTCAGGAAGGCGTAGTCCAGCAGGTAGAGGTTCTTGGGCGCCGGGCCCTTCCGGATGCGGCCGGCTGTGTCGTAGTGGGAGCCGTGGCACGGGCAGAACCAGCCGCCGTAGTCGCCCGTTCCGAAGGTCGGAATACACCCCAGATGGGTGCAGACGCCGATCAGGATCAGCCATTCGGCCTTTCCCGGTTTGTGGCGGCTGGCGTCCGTGGCCGGGTCGCGCAGGGGCGCGTCGTCGTCGGCGACCGCCTCGGCGATTTCCTTGGGGGTGCGGTGGCGGATGAAGACCGGCTTTCCGCGCCATTTGACCACGATCTGCTGGCCGAGCTGGACCTTGCCGTAGTCGACCTCGACCGACGAGAGGGCCAGGGTGTCGGCCGCCGGGTTCATGGAGTTGATCAGGGGCCAGAGGGCCATGCCCACGGGTCCGACGGCCATGGCGCCTGCGGCGACGTGGATGAAGTCCCGACGGTCGGGATCGGCGATGGAGGTCGGGGATTCCGTCTTGTCTGGCGAGGGCATTCGAGTTCCTCTCGAAATGGATCCTTCGCAGGCCCCTGACGGGCGTCTCGACCAGCGGCCGAACCCATCCTTCAAGAGCGCGACGGATCTGATCCTTCGGGGTCAACGTCGGGCTGGCCGAGGCTGTTCCCAGCCCCGCTCTGAAGGCGAGGCTGGGAACAGGGATGCGCCAGTCTGGGGCGCGGTTTGGACGTCGTCAGGACGCCGGTCGCGGGGCCCGGGTCGAGGAGTGATAGCTGACGATGCGCCATTCGCCGTCACGCAGTCTCAGGACGCTCGTGGCGACGCCGCGACGTTCAACCGGAGCCCGGCCGGCCGTCTTGAACGCGATCCGGAAACGATAGGTCTCGGTCGCATAGGCGATGTCGCCGACGACCGTCGCCTTCGTCACGTGATCCTGAAAGGTGAAGCTGGAGAATTCCTCGAGTTCCGGAGCGAGGTGGTGGGACAGGTACTGGGAGATGGATCCCTCGACCCCGCCCTGCTCGAAGACCTGGGCGTCCGGCCAGAAGAAGGTTTCTGCACGCGAAGCGCTGAGCGCCTCGAGCGCGCCGCGGTATCCGTCCAGCACGGCGACGGCCTTGGCCTCAGCCGTTGACTGCGCCAGCGCGGGCGTCGATTGCGCCAGCGCGGGCGCCGCGATCATCGCCGGAGCGGCGAGGGCGGCGACGGCGATGATCATGGATCTATAGGTCAAAGGGATTCTCCTTGGTCGCTTTGAACGAAACGTCCCGGCTCGGGCCGGGGCGTGGGGTGACGTCGGGCGAGAAGCCGACGAAGGATGCGCCGACCGGGCCGCTCCACGGCCACATGGACGAAGGCCGCGACGGCGAGCGATAGGGCCAGGAGCAGGGCGAGCTCCCAGAGGCCCATCCGGTAGTCGGAGGGCAGGCCGAGGAGCTTCTCAGCCAGGTTTCGCCAGACCATCAGAACCGGGATGTGGACCATGTAGAGGGCGAAGGAGGCTTCGCCCGCGAACAGCCAGGCCGGGGCGGACAGGAAGGTCCGGGCGCCGGACTTGGCGAGCAGGGCGAGCGCCAGGAGAAAGGGACCCGCAAGCAGGACGATGAGGCGATCGTCGAGCGGATATTGCATGGCGAACAGGAGCAGGCCTGTGGAGCCCGCCGCCAGGGCGAGGGAGGCTCTCGGCGAAACCCGAAACCCCTGGCCGAGATAGTAGAGGCCGATCCCGTAGAGGAATTCCGGCAGGATGCGCAGGATGCCCATGCTGCCCTCGGCGCGGGGCAGGACGGGGCCGAAGACGGCCCGGTAGACCGCGTCCAGAACGACAAAAAGGAGGACGGCCAGGCCGATGATGAGCCAGGGACGGCGTCTCAGCCTCAGCGCGATCCAGGCGTAGGCTGGAAAGATCAGATAGGCGAACCATTCGGCCGAGAGGGACCAGGAGGGGCCGTTCCACTCAGCGTCCTGATAGGGAAACCAGGCCTGGACAAGAAAGAGCGTCATCAGGAAGTGGGGGAGGTTGAAGCGTCCCGCCTCCAGGGCGACCCCGACGAGGCCCGCTCCCGCCACCAGGATCAGCATCGCCAGAAGGATGAACAGGTGGGCCGGGTAGATGCGCGCGAACCGCGCGACGATGAAACGCCGGAAATCGGGTGCGGCGTCGCCCTGCAGATAGACGTGGGTCAGGATGAAGCCCGAGAGGATGAAGAAGACGTCGACGCCCAGGCGCGCGCGATTCAACAGGCCCGAGGCCTCGGGCGGGAGGGTCCAGGTCAACTGGTAGTGGAACAGGACCACGCCGAGCGCCAGGAAGAACCGGACGCTGGTCAGCGGGGCGATGGCGTCCGGAAACGGATGCTTTCCAGATGAGGGAATGAGCGCCGCCATCGGTCAGAGCGCGCGTGACGAGATGAATAGAGAGGCGGCCATGAACCCGCCGATGACGGCCGTATCCAGTCTTTCAATGACCATGCTTTCGCCCCTCCCGGCGAAGACCCGCTATAATTCTCCTACGCACGGTCTGGCTTGCGCCCCTCAAAATGCGCCACAGTGAGGCAGCGGCTCGATCCCGAGGTGAGGGATGAGCGCAGGGTCATGCGTATCCCCAGTAAGAACGTCGAAAGGCACCGATCATGGATGATCTCGGAATTTGGCTCGCGCGCTCCGCGCCCGGCGACGGCGTGTCGCTCGATCGGCTCGAGGAGGACGTCTGGAGCCGCGTGAAGGCGATCCAGGCCCAGCGGGCGACCGAACGGATTCGCCTGGCCGCAGTGGCCCTGGCTCTGGTGATCGGGGTCGCCAACGGCGGTCTCGGGGCGACATTCGCGCGGCCGAGCGTCTCGGAGATGGCGATCTTCTCGGTGGCGGCGACATCGCCCCTGGTGCGGCTGGAAGCGGGTTGATGGCGATCGCCTGGAAATCCATCGCCGTGACGGTCGCGCTGGCTGCGGCGGCGAGCGGCGTGGGCGCATGGGCCGGCGCCAGCTGGGTGCTCAACAAGCAGGCCCCGCCCTCCCTGCACGCGATCGTCCACGAGGATCTTGATCTGTCGCCGCAGCAGCTGGCCAAGATCGAGGGGATCGAAACCCGGTTCGCCGGGCAGCGCGTGCAGATGGAAGGTCGCGTCCAGGCGGCCAATCGCGAGTTGGCCGAAGCCATCAGCGTCAGCAACGGCGACAGCAGGACGGTCCAGCCGGCCGTGGATCATTTCCACGACGCCATGGGGGCCCTGCAGCAGGCGACCATCGCCCATATCTTCGAGATGCGGACGGTGATGAACGAGGCTCAGGCTCAACGCTTCGACCGGAGCGTTGTCAAGGCGCTCACCGCCGACACGCAATAGCATCCGTGCCGGACCGCCAAGCCCTGCAGACGAAAGCGGCCCACGGCGACGTCGTGGCGTTCGAAACCCTCGTGGGAGAAACCAAGACGGGTCTCTATCGGTTCGTCCGCCGCTACGTCGGCGACGCCGATGAAACCTATGATCTGGTGCAGGAAGCCTATGCCGCGGCCTGGCTGGCCATCCGCCGCTATGATCCGGAACGATCCTTCGAGGCCTGGCTGCGGACCATCGCCATCAACAAATGCCGGGACTGGAGCCGTCGCCGCAACATCCGCCGGTTGTTCATGGGCGGCGCCGATCTCCAGTCCTCGGAGGCCCTGGCCGTGGCGGACGAGGTGGCCGGCACGGAGGACCGCTATGAAGCCGCCGAGCAGGCGCAGCGTCTGCATGCCGCAATCGCCACATTGCCGCCGAAGCTGAAAGAGCCGCTGTTGCTGACGGCCATTGAGGAGCGGTCCCATGGCGAAGCCGCCGAAATCCTCGGGCTGTCGGTCAAGGCGGTCGAGATGCGGGTGGCGCGGGCGCGCCAGAAGCTGTCGCAGCTGCTGCGCCTCGAAACCTGATAGGCCTATCCCTTCGGAACCCAAGAGGCGTCACGGATTTTGCTGCATCAGGCTTCCGAGGGAAGGGAGGTCCCGCGTGCGTATCCCTTTTAGAGAGCCCGGTTCGCTTCCCGAACGGACCGGCCGTGAGGACTATGCCATGACGCTGGATCGTCGAAGCCTGCTGCGCGGCGCTGTTGTCGGCGGCGGCGTATTGAGCTTGCAGGGCCTTTTACCGGCCTGGGCCCAGACGGGCTCTCCCGGCTTGCGCGCGGATTACCCGACGCTCACGGGGGCCAGCATTGATCTTACGGTCGGACAGTCGCCGTTCACCGTGAACGGCCGGACGGCCGCCGCGACAACGATAAACGGTCAGCTCCCGGCGCCGCTGCTTCGCCTGCGCGAGGGACAGAATGTTCGCCTTGCGGTGTCGAACCAGTTGGACGAGGAGACGTCGATACATTGGCACGGCATCCTCTTGCCGTTCCAGATGGATGGCGTGCCGGGCGTCAGCTTCCCCGGCATCAAGCCGCGCGAAACCTTCGTCTATGAGTTTCCGGTCCGTCAGTCAGGGACCTTCTGGTATCACAGCCATTCGGGTTTGCAGGAGGCCTTGGGCCACTACGGTCCCATCGTCATCGATCCGGCGGGCGTCGATCCGGTCGGCTATGACCGTGAACACGTCCTGGTCCTGTCGGACTGGAGCTTCATGCATCCGCATGAAATCCTGGCCAAGCTGAAGAAGAGCCCGGGCTATTTCAATCGCCACCGGACGACCCTGGCGGGTCTGCTGGACGGATCGGACGGCATGAGCCTCTCCGAGCGCCGGATGTGGGGAGCCATGCGGATGGACCCCCGCGACGTCCTCGACGTCAACGGCACGACCTATACCTATCTGATCAACGGCCACGGCCCGCAGGAGAATTGGACCGGCCTGTTCCGGCCCGGCGAGCGGGTGCGCCTGCGCGTCATCAACGCCT
>DAIOID010000138.1:3786-7633 GCA_036744355.1 Brevundimonas sp. | reverse complement strand
TCCAGCAGCCGCCGCGCGATCGCGAACGGCGGCGGCGCGTGGATCGTCCCATGCGTCCCCGCCAGCACCGCCCGCGCCTCGGCCCGCGTCAGCCACGCCACGGCCTCCAGCTCGGTCTGGTCCGGCGCGGCGTTGTCGTCCGTGACCTCGGCGATCAGGCCGATCATCAGTTGAGCCGGGAAGGGCCAAGGCTGGCTGGAGTGATAGGCCACGCTCAACACCGTCAGCCCCGCCTCCTCCATCACCTCACGGGCGCAGGCCTCCTCGATGGATTCGCCGGGCTCCATAAAGCCGGCCAGGGCCGACATCCGGCCCTCGGGCCAGATGGCCTGACGGCCCAGCAGGCAGCGGGGTTCCGCTCCGCCCTTGTAGGCCGGCAGCATGATGACGACCGGATCGACGCGCGGGAAATGCTCGACGCCGCAGGCCGGGCAGACGCGTCGCCAGCCGCCCGACGCCTGATCCGTGGCCTTGCCGCAGGCGGCGCAGAAGCCATGACGGCGACGCCAGTCGAACAGGCTCTTGGCCGTCCCGGCGATGGCGACGTCGGCTTCCGGCAGAGCGGCGGCCGCCGCGCGCATCTCGATGAACTCACCCAGGCCGCCGGCGGGACCGCTGGTCGGGTCGATGGAGCCCTCGAACTCGATGGCGAAGACCGGCGCCCCCTTCCACAGGCCCAGGAAGAGATCGCGGTCCGGGACCAGATCGCGCGCATGGCCCAGCGCCAGCCAGACCAGCCGCTGTCCGCCCTCGTGGTCCTCGACCAGGGGTCGCCCCTCCCACAGCACCATGGCCAGGGCCTCGGGATTGGCTTCCTGCTCGCCCAGCCAGGCGATGTCGTTGCGAAGGTCGCCCGAGCGGTCGAGCGGATTGCCGGAGAAGACGTGGGTGTGGGGCATGGGGCTTCCTTACCCCCGACAGGACGACGCGGGGAGGGGTCTTGCTCAGGCCTCTTGATTCCGGGGCCGCCAGCCGTCATATCCCTCCTCGGAGATCGCGGGCGAAGGCTTCGCCAACCTGGTCAGGGCCGGAAGGCAGCAGCCACAACGAATTCACCTTCGGGTCGCGGTCTCCACCTCTTTATTTGCGCTACGCTCGCAACGCTGTCGCACGCCGCTTGAGCGCGATTTTCAGCCTATTCAGACGAATTGGACTCTGTTTTTCAGCAGGGCTCCTGGCTGCGTCTCGCAAGCTTCACGGAACCGGAACCACCCTGACCCGCTGAAAGGTCTTCACCCTTTCAGGAGCAGGCGAATGAGCGTTCTCGGGTCCATCCTCGGCGGCATCTTCAAGAAGAAGAAGGAAGAGCCGGCCCCCGCCGCGCCGGCGCCTGCGCCGAACGCAGCCCCCGTCCAGCCCGAGGTCACGGCGGCCGCCGCCACCGCGCCCCAACCGGCGCCCGAGGTCGATGTCGCGGGCATCCTCGACTTCATGAACGACCAGCGCGATCAAAAGCTGAACTGGCGCACCTCCATCGTCGACCTGATGAAGCTGGTCGGGCTGGAATCCTCGCTGGCCGAGCGCAAGGAGCTGGCCGACGAACTGGGCTACACCGGCGACAAGTCCGACAGCGCCAGCATGAACATCTGGCTGCACAAGCAGGTGATCCAGAAGATCAAGGACAACGGCGGCCGTCTGCCCACCGATCTCTGAGGTCCGTCTCTCGCGAGGGGGTGCGCGAACGCGCCCTCTCGCGCTAAGACAGGATCATGAGCGACGTCGATCCGAGTCTTGATGGCCCTCCCTGGGAGGAGGACGTTCCCGAGCGGGACGAGAACACCGACGACATGTTCGGCGCGCCCGCCGCTGCGCCCGAACAGGTCGCCGCGCCGGTCGCCGTGTCGACGCCGTCCAAGGCCGAGCCCTTCGCCGACGAGCCCGCCGGCGACGGCGCCTATCAGGTTCTGGCGCGCAAATACCGGCCGCGCGCCTTCGAGGATCTGATCGGTCAGGAGGCCATGGTCAGGACCCTGACCAACGCCTTCGCCACCGGCCGCATCGCCCACGCCTTCATGCTGACCGGGGTGCGGGGCGTCGGCAAGACGACGACCGCCCGCCTGCTGGCCCGCGCCCTGAACAACGAGACGGACACCATCGACAAGCCGTCGCTGGCCCTGACGGCGCATGGCCGTCACGACGCCGCCATTATGGCCGGCCAGCACATGGACGTCATGGAGATGGACGCCGCCTCGCACACCGGCGTCAACGACATCCGCGACATCCTGGAAAGCGTCCGCTACGCCCCGGTCGAGGCCCGCTACAAGGTCTATGTCCTCGACGAGGTCCACATGCTGTCGACGCAGGCGTTCAACGCCCTGCTGAAGACGCTGGAGGAGCCGCCGCCCCACGCCAAATTCATCTTCGCCACGACCGAGATCCGCAAGGTGCCGGTGACCATCCTCAGCCGCTGCCAGCGCTTCGACCTGCGCCGCGTCGAGCCCGAGGTTCTGGTCGGCCATCTGGGCCGCATCGCCGACCGCGAAGGCATGAAGATCGAGCAGGAGGCCCTGGCCCTGATCTCGCGCGCGGCCGAGGGCTCGGTGCGCGACGGCCTGTCCCTGCTGGATCAGGCCCTGGTCCAAGCCGAGAGCGGTGCGACGGTGCAGACCGCGACCGTGCGCGACATGCTGGGTCTGGCCGACCGCACCCAGACCATCGCCCTGTTCGAATCCATCATGGCCGGGCGCACCGCCGAGGCGCTGGAGAACTTCCGCACCCTCTACGGCTATGGCGCCGATCCGGTGCAGGTGACCAACGACCTGCTGGAGCATTGCCACGCGGCTTCGGTCGCCAAGATGCTTGGCCCGAACGCCACCCGCCTGCCCAATGATCAGGCGCAGAAGCTCACGGCCCTGGGCGCGGCCATTTCGGCCGGAACCCTGTCGCGGACCTGGCAGATGCTGCTGAAGGCCCTGGACGAGGTGCGGCGCGCGCCCAATCCGGCGGATGCGGTGGAAATGGCCATCGTCCGCCTGGCCTACGCCGCTGATCTGCCCGGCCCGGAAGAGGCGCTGAAGGCCATCCAGTCGGGCGGCAGTCTGCCGGGCGGCGGCGCGGGCGGACCGCGCGGCGGTGGCGGGGGTGGAGGCGGCGGCGCCTCGGCCATGCTGGCGGCGCGGCCTGTGGCCCAACCGGCTCTGCCTGATCCCCAGACCTTCGAGGCGGTGGTCGCCCTGATCGGCGACAAGCGTGAAATCACGCTGCAGATGGACGTCGAGCGCTATGTGAAGCCGGTGTCGTTCAAGCCGGGCGCCATCGTCTATGAACCGGCGGCGGGCTCGCCCGTCGATCTGGCGCGGCGTCTGGCCTCGCGGCTCAAGGAATGGACCGGCCGCACCTGGCTGATCGCCGCCAACGGCCAGGGCGGCGGCGAGACCCTGATCGAGATCGAGAAAAAGGCCCGCTCCGCCCGCCGGGCGGCGGTCGAGGCCGACCCCTTCGTGGTGTCCATCATGCAGGCCTTCCCCGGCGCCGAGATCAAGGAGATCAAGACCCTGGCGCCGGCCGTCGAAATGCCCGCCATTCCCGAGGACGACGAGGCGGGCGACGAGGACTAGCCCCTCGCCGCCCGCTCATTGGGCCGTCACTGGGCCGTCAGGCCGCCGTCGATCTTGAACTCGGCGCCGGTGACGAATTTGGATTCGTCCGAGGCCAGATAGAGAACGCAGTAAGCCACATCGTCGGGGTCGCCGATCCGCTTCAAGGGGATGCCGCGCGCCAGCTTTTCGTGCGCCGTCGCCTCGTCCCCGCCCGCCATGGCGACGAAGGGATCGAGGATCGGCGTCTTGATGAAGACCGGGTGGACCGAATTGGCGCGCACGTTCCAGCCCGCCTGCGCCGCCTCCAG
>DAIOID010000138.1:0-3686 GCA_036744355.1 Brevundimonas sp. | reverse complement strand
CGGCGGCGGCGGCGACCACGCGGACCCAGTCGTCCTCGCGCGTCACGTCATGCTCATAGGCGAAGGCGGCGCCCGGATGCTCGGCGTTGATGCTGTCGGCCAGGGCCTTGGCGCCGTTCAGGTCCAGATCCGAGACGGCGACCTTGGCGCCCTCCCGGGCCAGCATCCGCGCCATGGCCTGACCCAGACCGCCCGCCGCCCCGGTGATGAGGGCGGCCTTGCCGGCGACGCGGCCAGAACGCGGGGCCGTCATGCGAGCTGGCCCCTGGTGATCTCGTCGATGAAGCGGGCCATGGCCACATCCCGCTCGGTCACGCCGCCCGCGTCGTGGGTGGTCAGCAGCACCTCGACCCGGTTGTAGACGTTCGACCATTCGGGATGGTGGTCCGCCTTGTCCGCCAGCAGGGCGACGCGGGTCATGAAGCCGAAGGCGGCGTTGAAGTCAGCGAACTTCAGCGAACGCGCGATGGCCGGGCGCGGATCGTCGGCGCGGCGCCAGTCGGGCAGGCCCGCCAGAACTTCGGTCACGTCGAGGGCGGTCATGAGCGTCTCCTTGATTTTGCTCAGGCGTATCGCGCGCCCCGACTGGCGGCAAGTCGGCCTTCTCCCTTCCCGTCGAGGGGGAAGGGTGGGGATTGGGGTGTAGACGCCAAGATCGAAGATATGGCGCGGGAAGCGGCGCGGGCGATGTCTCCGGTGTCCGACCGGCTAGGAACAGCGGCCTCACCCCCACCCAACCCTCCCCCCTCGAGGGGGAGGGCTTTCAAAGGGCTGCGACGCTTCCCCGGATGACGCCGACCGCCTGAGGCGTTACACCCCCTGTCATGACCCAGGCCGATCCCTCCCCCTCCTCCGGCAAGACCTCCTCCTTCGGCTTCCGCGACGTGGACGCCAAGGAAAAGGTCCAGATGGTGCGCGGCGTCTTCAACTCCGTCGCGTCCAACTACGACCTGATGAACGACCTGATGAGCGCGGGCGTGCACCGCATCTGGAAGGACGCCACGGCGGCCAAGCTGAACGCTCGTCCCGGCGAGGTCATCCTCGACATGGCCGGCGGCACCGGCGACATGGCGCGGCGCTATTCCAAGATGGCGCGGGCGGCGCAGGAACGGCGCGGCGGCGAGGACGCCACCGTCATCGTCATGGACTACAACGCCGAGATGATCCTGAACGGGGTGGCCAAGGGCGGCGAGCCCGAGATGGCCTGGGGCGTCGGCGACGCCATGAACCTGCCCTTCCCCGACGCCTGCCTGGACGCCTATTCGATCAGCTTCGGCATCCGCAACGTGTCCGACGTGGCGGGCGCCCTGAAGGAGGCGCGGCGCGCGCTGAAGCCCGGCGGCCGCTTCATCTGTCTGGAGTTCTCGCGCCCCACGACCGGCGCGCTGAGGAAGGCCTATGACGCCTGGTCCTTCCACGCCATTCCGCGCATCGGCGAATGGGTCGCCAAGGACCGCGACAGCTATCAGTATCTGGTCGAGAGCATCCGCCGCTTCCCCGACCAGTCGACCTTCAAGCGCATGATCGAGGACGCCGGTTTCAGCCGCGTCAGCGTCACCAACCTGTCGGGCGGGATCGCCGCCATCCACCATGGGTGGGCGATCTGAGCCGGCTGTCCGTCAAGACCCCGCCCCCTGCGCCGACGCCGGAACCCGTCCGCGACCCGCTGGGCGCCGCCTTTCGCCTGATCGGCTGGGGCTGGGTGCTGGCGCGCCACGACGCCCTGATCCCGCGCGAGGTCAATCCTCTGCTGCCCGCCTGGACGCGCCCGTTCGCGCGGCTGGTGCAGATGACGGCCAGCCGAAAACACCGCGCCGGTCGCCCCGGCCAGCGCGTGGGGCAAGCCTTCGAGCATCTCGGCCCCGTGGCCATCAAGCTGGGTCAGGTTCTGGCCACCCGCGCCGACATCTTCGGCATTCAGTTCGCCCAGGACCTGGGCCGGCTGAAGGACAAGCTGCCGCCCTTCCCGCTGGAGGAGGCCCGCGCCGAGATCGAACGCTCGCTGGGCCGTCCGGTGGAAAGCCTGTTCCGTGATCTGGGCCAACCGGTCGCCGCCGCCTCTCTGGCCCAGGCCCATCCGGCCTGGCTGGCCGACGGCCGCAAGGTCGCGGTCAAGGTGTTGCGCCCCGGCGTGGAGCGCCGCGTGGCGCGCGGTCTGGATGCGATGCGTCTGGGCGCCAAGCTGGTGCAGAAGTTCGTCGCGCCCGCCCGGCGCCTGGAGCCTCAGGCCTTTGTCGAGATCATCGCCCGCGCCCTGTCGCTGGAGTTGGACATGAGGCTGGAGGCGGCCGCCGCCTCGGAACTGGCCGAGGTCATGGCCAAGGACGGCTACATGTCGGTCCCCGCCGTCGTCTGGGACGGGGTGGGCAAGCGCGTCCTGACGCTGGAGTGGGCCCCCGGCCTGCCCATGACCGACCCGGCGCTGGAGAGCCTTCCCGGTCTCGACAAGGACGCCCTGGCCGACAAGGTGGTGCGCGCCTTCCTGATCCAGGCCCTGGACCACGGCGTCTTCCACGCCGACCTGCACGAGGGCAATCTGTTCGCCGACGCCCCGGCCCAGGTCACGGCCATCGACTTCGGCATCGTCGGGCGGCTGGGTCCCGCCGAGCGACGCTATCTGGCCGAGATCCTGTGGGGCTTCATCAGCCGCGACTACGACCGCATCAGCCGGGTCCACTTCGAGGCCGGCTATGTACCGCCGCACCATTCGGTCGACACCTTCGCCCAGGCCCTGCGCGCGGTCGGCGAGCCGGTCATCGGCCGTCAGGCCAGCCAGGTCTCGATGGGGCGCCTGCTGGGCCAGTTGTTCGAGATCACCGCCCTGTTCGACATGCACATGCGCCCCGAACTGGTGCTGCTGCAAAAGACCATGGTCTCGGTCGAGGGCGTCGCCCGCCGCCTCAACCCCGACCACGACCTGTGGGAGGCGGCCAAGCCCGTGGTCGAGCGCTGGATCAAGCGCGAACTGGGACCGTCGGCCCAGGTGAAGGAAACGCTTGAGGAAGCCGTCGCCGCCCTGAAGGCTCTGTCGCGACTGGTGCAGAACCCGCCGCAATCTCAGGCGTTTGTGATCGAGAAGGCCGGAACCCGGCCCTGGGTGGTCGCCGCCGTCACCGTCGCCGTCTGCGCGTCGGCCGCCGCCTTGGTCCTGACACTCTGGCCGATGATCGTCGCCTGACGTTTCTTCGGAGCCTTAAGCCTATGAAGACCCCGATCGCCGCCGCCGTTCTGGGCGTCAGCCTGCTCGCCCTGCCCGTCGCGGCGCAGACGGCGACGCCGCCCGCGTCTTCGCCCGGCGCGGCGGCCACCCTGCCGAACGCCTTCGCAGAGCCCGCCCCGGCGCCCGCCGCATCGCCCCTCCCGGCGCCCGCAGCCGTCGCGCCCGACATCGCCCGCGCAGAACAGGCCCTGCGCGCCGCCATCGCCTCCTTCCAGTCGGGCGATGTCGACTATTCCGTCTTCAGCGACGACCTGGCGGTCCAGATCCGGGAGCAGGCGGCGACCGTCACCCCCCTGGTGCAGCAGTTCGGCGCGCTCAAGACCATCAGCCATGTCGGCCAGCAGGACGGCGCCGACCTGTTCCGGGTGGTGTTCGAGAAACAGGCCACCGATTGGGTCATCGCCTTCAACGACGACGATCAGATCGCGGCCCTGCTGTTCCGTCCGGCCCGCGACTGAGGCGCGCG
>DAIOID010000137.1:0-7643 GCA_036744355.1 Brevundimonas sp. | reverse complement strand
CTGTCTGGGCCAGCTTCGGCGGCGAGCTGCGTTTCCGCGCCGAACACCGCGACAATGAACGCTTTGGTCGGGGGCCGCAGGACACCGGCGGTGACTTCCAGACCCGCGCCCGCCTGTGGGGCGAACTGAACCTGGGCCCTTCGATGCGCGCCTTCGTCGACGTGCAAGACGCCCGCACCTCGGGCCTGGCTAGCGGCGAGCCGGTGATCGAGGAAAACCGCACAGACCTGCACCAGGCCTTCGTTGAGGCGAAGACCGGTCTGGGCGAGGGCAAGTTGCGAGTCCGCGTCGGCCGTCAGGAGTTCGGGCAAGGCGGCTTCCGCCTGTTCGACATGCGCGAGGGCGCCAACGCCCGCGTGGCCCTGGACATGGTCCGGGTGCTGTATGACAGCCCCACCGGCTGGAGCGGCGGCGCCTTCGCCGGCTACGCCCTGCGTGAAGGCAAGGCCTCGTGGGACGACGCCACCAACTTCGACTACCGCCTCTATGGCGCGACCGCCGCGAAGACGCTGGGGCAGGGGACGACGGCGCCGAAGCTGGAACTGCTCTACGCTAACACCGACCGTCTGGTGACGCCGTTCGACGGTCAGGTCCCGGGCCGCGACGACCGCGACACCCTGTCGGTGCGACTGTCGGGCAAGGTCGCGCCCTGGGACTATGAGGTCGAGGCGGTCAAACAGTGGGGCTCGTTCCGCGATCTCGACATCGACGCCTGGTTCATCTCGGCGGTCGGCGGCCGCACCTTCTCGGGCGTCAAGTGGTCGCCGCGCCTGGCCGTGCGTCTGGACGTCGGCTCGGGCGACACGGACCCGAACGACGGCAAGCTGAACAGCTTCAACCCCCTGTTCCCGCAACCGGCGGCCCTGCGCACCGATCTGGGCTTCGCCAACATGGTGCTGCTGCAGCCCGAGGTGACGGTGCGCCCGACGCCCAAGCTGACGCTTGGCGCCAATACCGCCGGCCTGTGGCGTCAGAGCAAGGACGACGGCCTCTACGCCCTGTCCGGCATGGTCCTGCGCGGCGCACATGAGGGGAAGTCGTCCTATGTCGGATGGCGCACCGGCGTCTTCGCGCGCTACGCCCTGACCCCTTACGTCTCCCTGATGGGCGTGGCCAACTACACCAAGGCCGGCGACTTCCTGAAGGAAACCGGTACGGCGGAGGATCAATCCTACCTTGGGACCTTCCTGACTTTTCGGTTCTGACCACGGCGTTTGTTAAACGCTCAAGAGACCCGCCTCGTTGTCGAGGCGGGGCCTTTTTGTCAGTGGAAATCGCGCGAGCCGGGCAGGATACGCACGTTGCGTGGGTGCCGATGCGGTGGCTGGCGCGGTGTTTGAGGATGGGCGACGATGTCCGCGCGGGCCAGCTGGATGTCGGTCTCATGATCCTCTGACAGGCGGGACAGTTCGGCGCTGCGGTCGATAACGCGACGGGCGACGACGTGAACCACGCCTTCTGGACTTTTCTCGACCACGCCTTCGACCTGCATCAGGCGAGCGCCCATGATCTCGCGCCTGAATTGGTCCAGCATCCGCGCCCACAGCACCACATTGGTGATGCCGGTCTCGTCCTCCAGGGTGACGAAGACGGCGTTGCCCTTGCCCGGTCGCTGACGCACCAGGACCACGCCCGCGACCTGAACGACGGAGCCCCCGCGCCGGCCTTCCGTCGCGGCGCAGGTCAGCACCCGATCGACGGCGAAGACGGGACGAAGGATGCCCATCGGGTGAGCCTTCAGCGACAGGCGCGCGGTCTGGTAGTCAGCGGCGACGTGCTCGCCCAGCGGCATCTGCGGCAAGCAGGCGTCGGGTTCCTCGCCCAGTTCGCGAGCGCCGCGCTCGCGCGCCTCGGCGGCGGCGAACAGGGGCAGCGGATCGTCGTCGGGCAGGCGGCGCACCGCCCACAGCGCCTCGCGCCGGTCTTGCCCCAGCGAGCGGAAGGCGTCGGCGTCGGCCAGCTTGCGCATGGCGGCGGCGGGCAGATTCGCACGTCGAGCCAGGGTTTCGATGTCGGCGAAGGGCGCCTCGGCTCGCGCCGCCGCCAAGGCCTTGGCCCAATCTTCCCTGAAACCGTCGATCTGGCGCAGACCCAGACGCAGGACGGGGGCGTCTGCAGGCCCTTCCAGACTGTTGTCCCAGTCGCTGTGCGAGACGTCGATGGGACGCACCTCGACCCTGCCGACCTCCTGCGCCTCGCGCACGATCTGGGCGGGAGCATAGAAGCCCATGGGCTGGCTGTTCAGCAGGGCGCAGGCGAAGGCCGCCGGGTGGCGGTGCTTGATCCATGAGGAGACATAGACCAGCCGGGCGAAGCTGGCGGCATGACTCTCGGGAAAGCCGTAGGAGCCGAAACCCTTGATCTGGTCGAAACAGCGCTGGGCGAAGTCGGGCTCGTAGCCGCGGGCGATCATCATGCCGACCATGCGGTCTTCGTAGGTGTGCAAGGTCCCATCGCCTCGGAAGGTGCCCATGGCCTTGCGCAGACCGTTGGCCTCGGCGTCGGAGAACCGGGCTGCGACCATGGCCAGCTTCATCGCCTGCTCTTGAAACAGGGGGACGCCGAGGGTCTTCTCCAGAACTTTTTCCAGTTCATCGGGCGGACCATAGAGGCGGCCTGGGGGCGGGTAGACGACCTCTTCTTCCTTGTTCCGGCGTCGCAGATAGGGGTGAACCATGTCACCCTGGATGGGCCCGGGGCGAACGATAGCGACCTGGATGACAAGGTCATAGAGGCAGCGAGGCTTCAGCCGGGGCAGCATGTTGATCTGGGCCCGGCTCTCGACCTGAAAGACGCCGATGGACTGGCCTCTGCACAGCATGTCGTAAACTCCCACGTCATTGCGTGGGATCGAGGCCAGGTCGTGATCTACGTCATGGTGCGCGCGCATCAGGTCGAAGGCCTTACGGATGCAGGTCAGCATGCCCAGCGCCAGGATATCGACCTTCATCAGGCGCAAGGCGTCGATGTCGTCCTTGTCCCATTCGATGAAGGTGCGGTCGGGCATGGCGGCGTTGCCGATGGGAACCATCTCATCCAGACGGTCCTGGGTCAGGACGAAACCGCCGACATGCTGGCTGAGGTGGCGCGGGAAGTTCAGCAGCCGCACCGCCATTTTGACCGCACGGGCGATCATGGGGTTGGTGGCGTCCAAACCCGCCTGCGCGACGTGGCGGTCGCCGATCTCGGTCCCCCAACTGCCCCATTGGGTCGAGGCCAGACGCGCGGTGACGTCCTCGGTCAGGCCCAGAACCTTCCCCACTTCGCGGATGGCGCTGCGAGGGCGGAAGTGGATGACGGTGGCGGCGATGCCCGCGCGATGGCGGCCATAGCGTTCGTAGATGTGCTGGATGATCTCCTCGCGCCGCTCGTGCTCGAAATCGACATCGATGTCGGGCGGTTCGTTGCGGTCCTCGGACAGGAAGCGCTCGAACAGCAGGTCGGATTCCATCGGGTCCACCGAGGTGATTCCCAGGACGTAACAGACTGCTGAGTTCGCCGCCGAGCCTCGTCCCTGGCACAGGATGCGCTTGTCTCGCGCTACGCGGACGATGTCGAAGATGGTCAGGAAGTAGGGGGCCATCGTCTTGCGGGCGATGAAGGCCAGTTCCTTGTCCAACAGGGCCTGAACCTTGGCGGGAACGCCGTCGGGATAGCGCATGGCGGCGTGACGGCCGGTCAGATCTTCCAGCCACATCTGCGGATCCCAGCCCGGCGGGATCGGCTCCTCCGGGTATTGATAGCTGAGCTCGGACAGGTCGAAGCTCGCGCGGGACAGGAAGGCGACGGTCTCGTCTACCGCATCGGGCGCATCACGGAACAGGCGGGCCATTTCCGCGACGGGCTTCAACCAACGTTCGGCGTTGGCCTCCAGACGGCGGCCAGCGGTTTCGATGGTCACGCCCTCGCGGATGCAGGTCAGGACGTCCTGCAGGTCGCGGTCTTCGGGCGAAGCGTAGAGGACGTCGTTCAGCGCCAGCAGGGGAACGTCCGCTCGCGCCGCGATAGTCTTCAATCGGCTCAGTCGCCGCCGGTCGTCGCCGCGTCTCAGCATAGCCGTGCCCAGCCAGACCGCGCCCGGCGCGGCCTCGTTCATCCGGGTCAGCACCTCCTCCAGGCCGGTCAGCAGATCTGGCGGCACGAGGATCAACAACAGGTCTTCAGGATCGGCCAGCAGATCGCGCAGGCTTATCTCGCACTCCCCCTTCTTCGCCCGCCGGTTGCCCAGGGTCAGCAGTCGGGTCAGCCGGCCCCAGCCCGCCCGCGTCTCCGGATAGGCGATGACGTCCGGCGTCCCGTCGTTGAAGACCAGACGCGACCCGGTCAGCAGGTGGAAGTTCGCCGCGCGACGCTTCACCTCTTCCGACAGGGCCGGGTTGTTGAGCGGATCTTCGATGAAGGCGACCTCGCCGGGACTGCCGCCCTCGCGCACCTTGTCCGGCGGAGCCAGGCCCTCGATCCGCAGTTCCTTCAACGCGCTCCAGGCCCGCACCACGCCCGCCACGGTGTTGCGATCGGCCAGCCCCAGTCCGGCATGGCCGCGCAGAATGGCGGTCAGGACCAGATCCTTGGGGTGCGAAGCCCCGCGCAGGAAGGAGAAGTTGCTGGCTGCGGACAGTTCGGCGTAGCCGCCGCGAGGGTCGAGCCCGCTCATGCGAAGAGGCCGTGGATGAACCAGCGCGGCTCGGGCGTTTCGCCATAGAGGCCCTGGCGGAACAGCCAGAAGCGGCGGCCGTCGCGGTCTTCGACCCGATAGTAGTCGCGAGTACGCTGGTCCGGCGCACGCCACCATTCGCCGCTGATCCGCTCGGGCCCTTCAGCGCGCGTCACCTCGTGCAGGACGCGGCGCCAGCGGAACTTCAGCGGATAGCCATCGGGAACCTCGGCCAGGGTTTCGACCGGCTGGGGCGGGTCGAACATCTGCAGGGGGCGCAAGGGCGGGTCGTCGGGATCAAGCTCGGGCCAGACCTCGCCGCCGGGGCGGGCAGAGGCTGGAACCAGTCGCGCCGCGCGTTCGGGAATGTGCGAGGCGAAGGACTCGAAGCGCAGCACGGCCTCGGGACCCAGCCGCGCCGTCAGACGGTCGATCAGGCGGCTGAAGGCCTCCTCGCCGGGCGTCTCGCGCTCCAGTCCTTTCTGGGTCGGCGACAGGATCTGGGTCCAGGGCACGGACATCCGCATCTGGTCGAAGCCGAAACCGGGGTCTAGCGGGACGGATAGAGCCGCCATCCGCTCACGGAACAGGCGTAGAGTCGCGGGCGTGTCACGGCTCGGACGGCCGGTGCGGACGACGATGCGGCGCACCTCGCCGTCCACACGATAGAAGCCGGCCTCGAAGGCGCGACCACCCTGACCGGCCAGATCCAGCCGATCCATGGTCTCGACCAGCAGGTCGGACAGAACGCGTTCGATGTCCTCGGGCGCCGAGACAGGCTCGAAGAAAACCCGATCCACGACCACGTGCGCGGGCGGCCGGTGCGGGGTGATGCGCACGTCCTCGTCGCCCAGAACCCGCGCGAGCCGGGCAGGAAAGTCGGCGCCGAAACGGGCGGCCAGGGGCGCGCGCGGTCGGTCGTCCAGATCAGCCAGGCGTTTCAGCCCGGCGCGGCGCAGGGCCTGCTCCTCCTTGTCCGGCAGCTCCAGTGCCGTGACTGGCAGGCGGCGCGCGGCGGCGCGGTCCTGACCGGGCTCGAACCGGCCGCCGGGACCGAAACGGGCCAAGGCGCGCGCGACCTGGGGCGTTCCGGCAAGCGCGCACTGCGTCTGAAGCCCGGCGCGTTCGGACCGCGCCTGGACTGTCCGTATCAGGTCCGATTCGCCGCCGAACAGGTGGGCGCAGCCGGTCACGTCCAGCATCAGGCCGTGCGGCGGGTCCAGCGCGATCATGGGGGTGAAGCGGCCGAAATCCTCCAGCACCCGCCCCAGCAGGGCCTCGTCGAGGTCCGGTCGATGGGCGACGACGCGCAGGGCGGAGGTCCGCGCCCGCGCATCGGCCAGCGCCAAGCCGGGGGTTAGCCCCGTTCGCGCCGCCGCCGGATCGACAGCCGCCAGTCGCAAGGCGCCCTTGACCTTCTCGGCCAAGACGATGGGCGACGCGCCATCAGGCGGCCCGTCGCCCTCCTGTTCCTGACGCCGCAGCCGGTCGCTGGGCAGCCAGGGGAACCAGACCGCCAGATAGCGGCGCGGGCGGGCGGAAGGTTCGCTGTTCACGATCCCACTCCATGATCCAGGTTCCGGTCGCCCCGCCGCCGCGCCGCCGCAGCAGGGTCGCGGAAAAAGACGGCCGCCCCGGCGCCCCGCCTTCCAGAGGTTCCGAAGCACAAGAGGCCACCGACCAGCGGGTCTCAGCCGCGCTGGGGCAGGGCAGGGCGCCCGCCCGCGCCAGGAACAGGGTCGCGCCGCTCGTCTCGGCCGCCAGAGCCAATCGCCTGCTGGCCGTCAGACTGAAGGCCTTGGCTTCACCCCAGGCGCTCAGCAGAACCGCGCCGACAGCGGGACTGCGCAGGGCCTCTTCGCCGACGGCCAGCAGGGCCTGCACGTCGCGCGTCCGCACCAGCAGCAAGTCACGCGGCGACAATCCCATCTCATGCAGACCGGACCCGTACGGCCGTCCCGCTTCCTGCCCCATCATCTCGTGCAGGCCCCAGACGATCGGCCGTCCCGCCGCCGCCCGCAGCGCCATGCCTAACCCACATGCGTTGACGGCCACGGCGTCGACGGGGGCAACAGCGTAGAGATCGTGCAGCCCCCCTGCGATCAGCGGCGCGAAAGCACCGCCTCCCTCCTCCTGCGCGACTGTCTCGACACGACGAAAGGCTGACCGATCCAGGGCCTTTAGAGTAGTCTTCAGCGCCGCAAGCGCATCAGGGCTGGAACCTATGTTCTTCATTTGTTCCACAATCGCCCTTACTCCGAGGAGAGTCAAGAAGGCGACGCCGTTGCCCCCGGCCCCACTCACGTTCGACGAAACAGTCCTCGAGCCGCCAGGCTCGATCGACCTCGTTGATCACCAGTGGGCGAACTCTACGGCGTTAAAAGGGATCGGCAGGCGCCCTTCTACGGGGCGGTCGTGGGGAAATAGCGGCGGCCCAGCCAGAGAGCGACCGACACCAGCAAGATCAGCACCGGCACCTCGACCAGCGGACCGATGACCGCGGCGAAGGCGACCGGCGAGGCCAGACCGAAGGCGGCGATGGCGACGGCGATCGCCAGTTCGAAATTATTCGAGGCGGCGGTGAAGGCTAGGGCCGTGGTGCGCGGATAGTCCGCCTCGATCAACCGCCCCATCAGGAAGCTGACCACGAACATGACGAAGAAGTAGATCGTCAGCGGGATGGCGATACGCAGGGCGTCCAGCGGCAGGGCGACCACCTCGCCGCCCTTGAGGCTGAACATGGCGACGATGGTGAAGAGAAGGGCGATCAGGGTGACCGGCGCGATGCGCGATAGGAAGCGTGTCTCGTACCAGTCGTTCCCCTTCCTCGCGACCAGCGCCCGTCGAGTCAGAAAGCCGCCAAGGAAGGGCAGGCCCAGATAGACCAGGACGGCGCCGGCGATGGTCCAGACGCTGACATCGACCACGCTGCCCTCCAGCCCGAACAGGGGCGGCAGCACGGTCAGGAACAGCCAGGCGTAGAGGCTGA
>DAIOID010000136.1:0-7655 GCA_036744355.1 Brevundimonas sp. | reverse complement strand
GTCCTTCATCGCGATGATGACGGCGACCAGCGCCGCCGCCAGCCCGGCGAAGGCCAGGATGCGTCCGACCTTCAGCGTCAGCACCTCCAGGCCGAAACCGGCGCTCCACAGGCCGAACCGGGTCCCGAAGACAGCGACCAGCACCAGAATCGGGGCCGCGAACGCCGCCAGCGTCAGCCAGCGCAGACGGATTTCAGCCGTTCGCGCCTGCGCCCGAGATGGTTCAGCCATGCGGCCCTCCTGAAAGATCAGCCTGCGGTCGGCAGACGATAATCCTTCATCTGCTCGCGCAGCAGCTTCTTGTCGATCTTGCCCGTGGCGCCCAGCGGAATATCGGCCAGGAAGACCACGTCGTCCGGCATCCACCACTTGGCGATCTTGCCGACTAGGAAGTCGAGGTGCTCCTGCTTGTCCTCGCTCTCGCCTTCCTTGAGCTTGATGAGCAGGACCGGGCGTTCATCCCATTTGGGGTGGGCCGAGCCGATGACGGCGGCCAGGGCGACCTTGGGATGGCCGACGGCCAGGTTCTCGATCTCGATGGAGCTGATCCATTCGCCGCCGGACTTGATGACGTCCTTGGCCCGGTCGGTGATCTGCATGAAGCCGTGATCGTCGATGGTCGAGACGTCGCCGGTGTCGAAGAAGCCTTCGTTGTCCAGGATCTCGCCGCCCTCGTCGCGGAAATAGGCGCGAGCGATGGTCGGCCCCTTGATCATCAGGCGGCCATAGGTCGAGCCGTCGTGCGGCATCTCCTGACCAGCGTAGTTCTTCAGTTTCAGTTCGACGCCCAGCGGCGGCGTGCCCTGCTTGACGCGCCACTTCAGCTGCTCCTCGAACGGCAGGGCCGCCAGTTCGGGCGTCATGTTGGACAGGGTGCCGATGGGCGAGGTCTCGGTCATGCCCCAGCCCTGCAGCACCTCGACGCCGAACTCGTCGTGGAAGGCGCGGATCATGCTTTCCGGCACGGCGGCGCCGCCGATCAGCACGCGCTTGACCGTCGAGAGCTTGAGATTGTTCTCGCGCAGGTGGTTCAGCAGCCCCTGCCAGACGGTCGGCACGGCGGCCGAGAAGGTGACGCCTTCGGTCTCCAGCAGCTCATAGATGGCCGGGCCGTCCATGCGCGCGCCCGGCATGACCAGCTTGGACCCCGCCGCCGGGCCGCCGAAGGCGATGCCCCAGGCGTTGGCGTGGAACATGGGCACCACCGGCAGGATCACTTCTTTGGGCGTGGCGCCCAGGACGGTCGATTGCAGCCCCAGCAGAGTGTGGATGAAGTTCGAACGGTGGGAATAGAGGACGCCCTTGGGGTTCCCCGTCGTGCCCGAGGTGTAGCAAAGGCCGCAGGCGGTGTTTTCCTCGAACCCGCCCCACTCCACGTCTTCCGACGACTGCTCCAGCACGGTCTCATAGCACTCGACCACCGGCAGCCTGGTCTGCGGCATGTGATCGCGGTCGGTCATGACGACGACGCGCTCGACCGACGGGCAGTGCGGTAGGATGGCGTCCAGCAGCGGCACGAAGGTCAGGTCGACGAAGATGATCCGGTCGGCGGCGTGGTTGATGATATAGACCAGCTGCTCGGGGAACAGGCGCGGGTTCAGCGTATGGCACACCGCGCCGATGCCCATGATGCCGTACCAGGCCTCAATGTGGTCAGCCGTGTTCCAGGCCAGGGTGGCGATCCGGTCGCCAGGCTGCACGCCCCAGGCCTTCAGCGCGTTCGATACCCGCTTGGCCCGACTGTGGATGGCGCCATAGGTGGTGCGCTCGATCGGCCCCTCGACGGATCGGGTCACGACCTCGCGGTTCGGGTGCCAATTCTTGGCGTGATCGAGAATCTTGTCGACCGTCAGCGGCCAGTCCTGCATCAAACCCAGCATCGCATTTCCTCGTCCTGCACCCTCTAAACGTGGCGCTTTGCACCGACGCTATCTAGGTGAACACCGATAAGCAACGGTGCCGCAAGGGAAACAAATCCTCCGCCCGGGACTTCTGCGACACCCTGCCGCGCACGACATCCGCGTAGAAACGCCGCCCGACGAAACCCTTTGCCGCAGAGACGCCAGACCAAGAGCCGCAAGTGGGCGCATCGCCTGATCGCGCGCATGGTCAATCCTCAGCGGCCCGCCTAAAAAGCCGCCGGAACGCACGGAGACCGCCCATGACCATCCTGATCGCCATCACCGGAGGCTCCGGCTCCGGCAAGAGCACCCTGGCCGAGGCCCTGGTGAACTCCCTCCCCGCCGGCGTCGCGGTGCTGATGCGCGAGGATTCCTATTATCTGGACGCCGCCAGCGTGCCGGGCTTCGACGCGGACACCCATGACTTCGACGATGTCGCCGCCCGCGACCACGACCTGCTGATCGAGCACCTGTCGGAACTCAAGGCCGGGCGGCCTGTCGTGGCCCCGCTCTATTCCTTCATTCACCACGGGCGCGATCCGGGCGGCGAGCCGATCCCCGCCGCCGAGGTGGTGATTCTGGAAGGCACCCATGTCCTGTGCACCCCGGCCCTGACCGCCCTGTTCGACATCAAGGTCTTCGTCGACACCCCTGCCGACATCCGCTTCATCCGCCGCCTGCTGCGCGACCAGACCGAGCGAGGCCGGACGGCCCAGTCCGTCATTCATCAGTACCTGCTGACCGTTCGCCCCGGCCATGAGCGCCTGACAGAACCGTCGCGCACCCACGCCGACTTCATCGTCGCCGACGCCACGGCGGCGGTGCGGCTGGAAGATCCGCAGGCGGTCATTCGTCTGGCCGCGCCCGTTCTGGCCCATCCGCTTCTAGCGGCTTGGCATCACTAGATGATTTTGATTCGCAAAACATCGTTACCTGTTGCAATCAAGGCAGAATAAAGGCACGTTAGCCATACTCTTTCCGGGTATGTACCGATGACCGCACTGGTCCACGATCTCGACGACCCCCGACGCGCCGCCATCGTGCGGCAGGCGCGATTGCACTTCATCACCGAGGGCTACGCCGGCACGCGCATGGAGCCGATCGCGCGAGAGGCGGGCGTGTCGACCGCCACCCTCTACGCCTTCTTCGACAGCAAGGCGGTCCTGTTCGAGGCGGTCATCGACAACGCCTCGGAAGACTTCGCCCGCCACATGGCGGCGGTGCACACGACCTCCGGCACGCCGCGCGAACGTCTGAACGAATTCATCGGCGGCTACGCCGAGTTCATGAGCAACAGCTTCGTGCGCTCGGTGTTTCGCCTGGTTCTGGCCGAGCGCCCGCGCTTCGAGGCCATCGCCATGCGGTTCTTCGAACGCGGACGGAACGACTTCGGCGCCATCCTTATGGGCATGCTGACCGAAATGACCGAGGCAGGTCAGATGAAGGTCGAAAAGCCGTCCTGGGCGGCTGGCCAACTGATGGGCATGATCGAACACCCGGTCTTCTTCGTGCCCCTGGTGACCGGTGACGACGTCATCGCCGAACGCACGCCGCGCGCCATCGCCGAGGACGCGGTCGAAACCTTCCTGGCCCGCTACGCCGCCTGACGCGCCCCGCCTAGGGCCACAGGCGCGTGCGCTTCCAGGCGTCGCCGTCGCGCTCGAACCGCAGCCGATCGTGCAGACGGAAGGCCCGGTCGCGCCAGAACTCGATCTGTTGCGGCACGACCCGCCAGCCCGTCCAGCGGTCAGGGCGCGACACCTCCTGCCCGTCAAAGCTGGCCGTCTTCTCGGCCACACGCGCCTCCAGCGTCGCCCGGCCGTCCAGCGGACGCGACTGATCCGAAGCCCAGGCACCGATGCGGCTTTCACGCGCCCGGCTGGCGAAATAGGCGTCGGCCTCCTCGGGAGTGACCTGCTCAACGCCCCCGCGCACCCTCACCTGACGGCGCATGCTCTTCCAGTGGAACACCAGGGCCGCCGACGGATGGGCCCACAACTGCTCGCCCTTGGCGCTCTCCTGGTTGGAGAAGAATGTGAAGCCGCGCGCGTCCACATCCTTCAGCAGGACGATGCGCGCATCCGGCATGCCCTCGGCGTCGAGGGTCGCCAGGGTCATGGCGTTGGCGTCGTTCGGCTCCGACGCCTTGGCCGCTTCCAGCCATTCGGCGAACAGGCCATAGGGCTCCGAACGCTCGAACATGGTCTCATCCGCATTGGCCGCCAGTTGCGCGGCGTAGTCCTGAGCAGACGGGCTGGGCGGGATCAGGGGCTGGGTCATGAGCGATTCTCTACACCCGCATTTCCCTTACGTCATCAGCCGTGGACTAGGATGCGACACCAAGCTTCACCATAATCTGAAATTTGCCGTTTCAATCGGCAGGGTTAACCCGGTCTTGACCATATTGCCCCGACGCTGGCGATCATGCGCGCGGACGCCATCACCCTCGAAAACGCCCAGTCGCTGCTGGGCCTGACCGGCTCGGTCGGCGCCGAGCGTCTGACGACAGCCTTCCGCGCGGCGGTCAAGGCGGCGCGCCCCGATGCGCCCGGCGGCGACGCCGAGACCTTCCGCCGCGTCATCGCCGCCTATCGCCTGTTGCAGGCCCAGACCCAGGCCCTGCCCGCGCCTGCCGGCCATGCGCGACCCACGCCCTTCACGCCGCCGCCCGCGCCCGCGCCGCTTCTGGCCTTGACGCCGATGCAGGCGATCAGCGGCGGCTGCGTCCGCATGGTCGTCGGCGCCCGCACCCTGCTGGTTCACACCCCGCCCGGCGTGCGCACCGGCGACAAGATCAGGCTGAAGCGCGGCGCTGCTGACGGCGGCGACCTTCTGCTGCCCGTCCTGATCCGGCCTGCCGACGGCCTGTCGGTGCTCGGCGGGGACCTGTTCATGACCTGGGCCGTGCCGCGGCGGATGATGGACGACGGCGGCCGCATCGAGATCATGACCCGCGCCGGCCTGCGCTCGTCCTGGCTGGTGCCCGACATGGTCGAGCCGGTGCGTCTGCGGCTCAAGGGCCTGGGCCTGCCCGCACGCGGCCAGCGCCCCGCCGGCGACCTGTTCGTCAAGCTGGAGGCCTCGGCCGACCTGCCCTCGGCGGCCGAAGACCTGCTGCTTCGCTTCACACGGGTCTGGACGCCGGAGCGCATCGCGGCCTAAGCCGTATTCCATGTCGCACAACACCTTCGGTCATCTGTTCCGCGTCACTACCTGGGGCGAAAGCCACGGCCCGGCCATCGGCTGCGTCGTCGACGGCTGCCCGCCGCTGATCCCTCTGACCGAGGCCGACATCCAGCCCTTGCTGGACCTGCGCAAGCCCGGCGGCAGCCGCTTCGTCACCCAGCGGCAGGAGGCCGATCAGGTCCGCATCCTGTCCGGCGTCTTCGACGATGGAAACGGCCCTGTCACCACCGGCACGCCGATCAGCCTGATGATCGAGAACACCGACCAGCGCTCCAAGGACTATGGCGAGATCGCCCGCGCCTTCCGCCCCGGTCACGCCGACTACGCCTATCAGGCCAAGTACGGCGTGCGCGACCACCGCGGCGGCGGGCGGTCGTCGGCCCGCGAAACCGCCAGCCGCGTCGCGGCGGGGGCCGTCGCTCGGAAAGTGTTGGGCGACAGCATCCGCATCCGCGCCGGCGTGGTCCAGCTGGGCCCGCACCGCATCGCCGACGAGGCCATCGACTTCGACGCCGTCTATGACAACGCCCTGTTCGCCGCCTCGCCCGAGGTCGTCCCGGCCTGGGAAGACTACCTAGACGGCGTGCGCAAGGCCGGATCCTCCATCGGCGCCGTCGTGGCCCTCGAAGTCACCGGCGTCCCCGCCGGCTGGGGCGCGCCCCTCTACGCCAAGCTGGACGCCGAACTGGCCTCGGGCCTGATGTCCATCAACGCCGTCAAGGGCGTCGAAATCGGCGCGGGCTTCGGCGCTGCTGAACTTACAGGCGAGGACAACGCCGACGAAATGCGCCTGGGCGACGACGGCCAGCCGGTCTTCCTGTCGAACAAGGCGGGCGGGGTTCTGGGCGGCATCTCCACCGGCCAGCCGCTGACGGCGCGGGTGGCGTTCAAGCCCACCTCCTCCATCCTGACCCTGCGCCAGACCATCAACCGCGACGGCGCCGAGGTGGACCTGCGCACCAAGGGCCGCCACGACCCCTGCGTCGCCCTGCGCGGCGTGCCGGTCGTCGAGGCCATGGCCGCCATCGTCCTGGCCGACGCCCTGCTGCGCCACCGGGCGCAGGTGGGGTAACGCGCTCTCCTCCGTCATCCCGGCCGAAGCGCAGCGCAGAGCCGGGACCGCAACGAACGCCGCCGTCAGCACTTCTCGCGGTCCCGGATAGCGGCTCCGCCGCTTCCGGGATGACAAGCTTTGCGCCACACCCCTTTTCGCAACAGTCATTGTTACCTATATAGGTCTCGAACGGCGCGGCATAGGCTGCGCCACAGGGAGACCGCACCATGATCGACGTCAGACCTTTCAACACCCTCGGCGGCGCCAACCACGGCTGGCTGAACGCCAAACACCACTTCTCGTTCGCCAACTACTATGATCCCAGGCGCATGGGCTGGGGCCGTCTGCGCGTCTGGAACGACGACGAGATCGGCGCCCGCTCGGGCTTCCCGCCCCACCCCCACGCCGACATGGAGATCATCACCTATGTCCGCACCGGCGCCATCACCCACGAGGACTCGATGGGCAACAAGGGCCGCACGGGCGCGGGCGACGTTCAGGTGATGAGCGCGGGCACGGGCGTGCGTCACTCCGAGTTCAACCTCGAGAACGAGACGACCACCCTGTTCCAGATCTGGATCGAGACGGACAAGCCGGGCGCCCAGCCGTCCTGGGGCCAGCGCGAGTTTCCCAAGAGCGACCGCTCGGGCCGCTTCACCGTCGTCGCCTCGGGCGATCCGGCGGACGAGGCCCTGTCGATCAATGCCGACGCCAGGATTCTGGCCGCCACGCTGAAGGCGGGTGAGAGCCTGACCTATGACCTGGCCGCCGGTCGTCGCGCCTATCTGGTCCCCGCAGTGGGCCGGGTGGATGTCAACGGAACGACGCTGAACGCCCGCGACGGCGCCGGCATCGTCGACGAGGCCACGATCACCATCACGGCCAGCGAAGACGCCGAACTGGTCATGGTCGACAGTTTGTAATCCCTGCCCTCCCGGAAGGCGGCGCCCGCCGCCCTCCGGGACCCGGCGCAGGCCACGATCCCGCCGTCAGCCTCTGTTCACTTCCGTCACGCAGAATAGGCGCCTCGGGAGTTTCACATGACCAAACCCTTCACGCGGGCGACCGCCCTTCTGGCCGTCGTCGGCGGTTCGCTGCTGCTGCAGGGCTGCGTCGTCGGGGCCGTGGTCGGAACCGGCGCGGCCGTCGTCGGCGGCACGGTCAAGGCGACGGGCGCCGTGGTCGGCGCGGGCTTCGACGCCGTCACAACCTCGGACGAGGAAACCAGGGCCAAGCGCGAGCGCGAGCAGCGCGAATGGGAACGCGAACAGCGCCGCTGCGAACAACGCCAGCGCCAGGGCAAAGACTGCTAAGGCCGCTCACGCGCCAAGCGGCCCTGTCGGCCCGCGCCATACCGAGTCTAGGGTGAGCCTCCCTCCCCCTGACGAGCCCGCCATGCAGATCGCCATCCTGACCCTCGACGGCTTCAACGAGTTGGACAGCTTCATCGCGGCGGGCATCCTGAACCGGATGAAGAGCCAGGGCTGGGCGGCCCACATCACCTGCCCCACGCC